>DATEHP010000347.1:0-3292 GCA_035279505.1 Candidatus Sulfotelmatobacter sp.
TCCCGAGTTCCTGGGCGATAGCAGCCGCGATGGGCTTGCTGTCTCCGGTGAGCATAACGATACGAAGATGCTGATTCCTGAGACCGCGTAAAGCATCCGCTGCGGAGGGCTTGGGTTGATCTGCCAGCCGGATGTTGCCCGCGTATTTTCCGTCCACAGCCACAGAGAGCCTTCCGTCGTTGTAGCGCGGAACGGAATCGATACCCGGTGCCTGTAGAGCTCCAATCTGAACCATCAGAGCAGGATTGCCCACGGCTACTTTGTGTCCATCGACGACGCCGAGGACGCCTTTTCCGGTGACGGAATGGAAGTCCTGGGGCTGCGAGAGCTTGAGATCCCTCGTAATAGCCGAATCCACAACAGCCTTCCCGAAAGGATGTTCGCTGGCACGCTCGAGACTGGCAGCGAGTCGCAATAGTTCGGGATCCTTCTCCAAGGCGTCGGAGATGGCGACAACCCGGGGCTTGCCTTCGGTGAGCGTTCCGGTCTTGTCGACGACGAGGGTGTCGACTTTCTCGAGAGTCTCCAGCGCCTCAGCGTTCTTGATGAGAACTCCGGCGTGGGCGCCGCCGCCAGTGGCGACCATGATGGCAATCGGAGTCGCCAGACCGAGAGCACACGGGCAAGCGATGATCAACACTGCGACAGCGTTGACCAGAGCGTTCCCAAGGCGGGGCTGGGGACCGAGAAAGAACCACGCGAAGAATGTGATGACGGCAACCGCCACAACTGCCGGCACAAACCAGGCGGCAACGCGATCGGCCAGGCGTTGGATCGGAGCGCGGCTGCGCTGCGCTTGTCCTACCAACTGCACAATGCGTGCTAGCAGAGTTTCGGAGCCTACGCGCTCGGCTCGCATCACAAACGATCCGGTCGAGTTGATCGTCGCGCCAATAACTCTGCTGTTGGGCTCTTTCTCGGCCGGGATCGATTCGCCGGTGATCATCGATTCGTCCACCGAACTGCGGCCTTCGAGCACTGTGCCGTCTACGGGAATTTTTTCTCCCGGACGAACGCGAAGTTTGTCGTCCAGTTTCACCTGATCGAGGGGGATATCCTTCTCTGTTCCATCCGCGTCGAGTAAGCGCGCAGTCTTCGGAGTCAAATCCAGCAACGCGCGAATGGCGGAACTGGTCTGGCTGCGGGCACGTAACTCCATGACTTGGCCGAGCAGCACAAGGGTCGTGATCGCGGCGGCAGCCTCAAAGTAGACATCGGGATATCCGCCCATGCGCCGAAGCGAGGCCGGGAAAATCTGGGGAGCAAGAGTGGCGACCGCGCTGTACCCGTACGCCACCCCGGTGCCCAGCCCGATCAGCGTGAACATGTTGGGACTTCGGTTGACCAGCGAAGTCCAGAAGCGCTGAAAGAATGGCAGACCGCACCAGAGAACGACCGGGGTGGCCAACGCGAATTCGAACCAGGGCAGCCGCGGCCCGGACAGCACCCGCATGAATTCGTGCGGCCAGATCATGCTCCCCATGGCAATTGCGAGCAGGGGTACCGTAAAAATGACACCGACCCAGAATCTCCTGGTCATGTCGCGGAGTTCGGGATTGCCTTCTTGCGCCGCCGTGACGGTCCGCGGCTCGAGCGCCATGCCACAGATTGGGCACGATCCCGGTTCTGTGCGCACGACCTCGGGATGCATCGGGCAGGTGTATTCGGTGCGCGTGGCGGCGAGCGGAACTTCGGGTTCTAAAGCCATGCCGCACGAAGGGCATGCGCCCGGCTTTGGCTCGCGCACTTCCCGGCACATCGGGCAAACGTACTCTGCGGCGGACGCGGCAGCTGATTTCGACGCAGCCTGGAGCGAGACCCTGTTGTGAGGAGTCAGGTACTTCTGCGGATCTGCTTTGAATTTTTCCGCGCAGGAGCCCGCGCAAAAGTAATACGTCTTTCCGCCCTCGTTATGAGTGTATTTGGCCGTGGCGAGATACACACTCATCCCGCAAACGGGGTCGCGCTCAGTCTTGGACGCGGAAGTAGCTACCGGCATCCCCAGTGAAACTAGACCGCCCGAGGCGGAACGGTTTAGATATTGACCAGGATTGGCAGAAAACTTTTCAAGGCAATGTCCGCAGCAGAAGTAATACTTCTTACCCGCGTGCTCGTGAACCTGCTTGGCCGTAGCGGGATTGACGTTCATCCCGCAAACCGGGTCCTTCTCTAGCGGTGCCGTGGACGCGGCGGTCTTCTCTGGATGGCTGCGATCGTCGCTCATTATTCTCTGCCCAACAAGGATGGCTCTGGGCTGTTGGATTGGGAATGCTCTATATTGGATTCACCCGGTGTCTCAGGCCGGTATTCCAAATTCATCATACAGAAGGACCAGGTATGACCTACCTCGATGTGGTTTTCAACTACGGGTCTTTGCCGGGGGAAAACGAACTACGCGCCATCGACAGCATGCGCGAAGTCTACGGCATCCGATCCGTCCGCTTCGACCACAAGCAGCGTACGGTGCGCGTGGAATACGACGCCTCACGCATGAAGCAGGATGCGGTCGCGAAGCTATTGCGCAGTGCAGGAATTGACGTGAGGGAGCCGGTAGCGCTGGCGTAGGGAAGTTTGCACGCATGGATGCGCGAAAGTTGATCGGAGACGGCCGCGAAAAACTCGAGAAGCATCGGGGGCGCCTGAGCGCAGTAGAAGTAATACGGCGTTATAGAGATGAGGATTTGCCTGCTTTCGCCGAAATGGAGCTGAAAGACGTCAACCAGGCGGGAATTTTTGGAGAGCGTCCGCTTGACGTAGCCGCCTGTCGAGGAGATCTTGAAGAGATCTACGCACTTCTTGACGGCGGGGCAGATATTGATGCGGTGGGCGAACTTGGAAATACTGCGCTGCATGAGGCTGTGGGCCAGGGACATTTTGACGTTGTCAGAGTCTTGCTGGCCTTTGGCGCTCGCACAGACATTCGGAACGAACTCGGACAAACCGCTTTAGATATCGCTTCGTTGCCAAGCCAGAAATCACGTGAAGAGATATTGAGATTACTTGAGAGTATAGGTTAGGGCGCTCTGCCAAACTTGAGGAAATCGGAAATGCCTGAAACTTCAAACGGGGGTTGGGGGAGGGCTAATTCGAGGCGCTAGATAAAGCAAGGGGTGCTCACAGAAAACCTCTGGCCGAAGTTATTCTCTGAAGCACCCCGTTGCGCGCCACTTCGTCTGGTCTTGGTTAATGCAAGAAGCGCGCCATTCCTAAGTGATTGAAAACGAACAGCGATCTGGTTCGGCTCGTTGTAGGAATTGCTCTCAACGCGGAAAGTTTTACTTCGCGCGGGAGA
>DATEHP010000348.1:0-77153 GCA_035279505.1 Candidatus Sulfotelmatobacter sp.
TGGAATGACCCCTTGAATTGGCACAGTCACGATGGGCACACTCTCCGGGAGAGGAACACCAGTGGAGAGAAGGAAGCGATATTCCCGGAAGTTTCAGCGCGCAGCCGTAGAGCGGATGAAGACCTGCGAAAGCGTCGATGATCTTGCCAAGGAACTCGGGGTAACCCGACGATGCCTCTACAAGTGGCGTACTAAGCTCGAGGCGGTTGAGCCTGGCGAAGAAGCGGCGCGCCCGAGCACACATGCATCAGCCCAGCGAAAAGAAATTCTCCAGCTAAAGCGAATGCTCGCCGAGAAGGCGATGG
The DNA here is from genome assembly GCA_035279505.1 of Candidatus Sulfotelmatobacter sp. Classification (GTDB taxonomy): domain Bacteria; phylum Acidobacteriota; class Terriglobia; order Terriglobales; family Acidobacteriaceae; genus Sulfotelmatobacter. The sequence continues at coordinate 306 of DATEHP010000348.1, forward strand.
AGGTGGATTTTTTGAAGGGTGCCTTGCAAAAAGTAGAGGCTCGACGCCAGAAGAAAGACGGAACTGGCGGGATGGCATCTACGACCAAATGCGAGGAGTGATGTCATTGCAAGGTAGCTTGAGTATCGAGCGCATGTGTCAGTTGGTAGCGGTGAGTCGCAGAGGTTTCTACCGGTCGTTGCGGCAACGGGAACCGGCAGAGGAAGAGACGGAAGTGCGGTCATTGATTCAACAAATCGCTCTGGAACATCGTCGCCGCTACGGCTATCGGCGGATCACCGCAGAACTGCAGCATCGAGGCGTGCAGGTGAACCGCAAAAAGGTGGCACGGATGATGCGGGACGACAATTTGCTGGCCATTCAACCGAAACGGTTCGTCGTCACGACGAATTCGAAACATAAGTGCGAAGTGCACTTGAACTTAGCAAGTCGCATGACGTTGACAGGTATCAACCAGCTCTGGGTAGCAGACCTCACCTACATTCGCTTGAAAGGCGAGTTTGTCTACTTAGCGGTGATCCTCGATAGTTTCTCTCGCAAGGTTGTAGGGTGGGCTGTGGACCGAACGCTGATGAGCAGCCACCTCACGGTGGCTGCGCTGGAGCGTGCAGTCTCAGAGCGACGGCCGCGAGCAGGTGTGGTGCACCATTCGGATCGCGGGCTTCAATATGCGAGTCCGGAATATGTGGCGGCATTGGACAGGCACGGCATGATTGCGAGCATGAGTCGGCCGGCCAATCCGTATGACAACGCGAGTTGTGAGAGCTTCATGAAAACGCTGAAGCGGGAGGAGATCTACGCCAACAAGTACGATGACTTGGATCATTTGCGGGTGAACGTCGAAGAGTTCATCGAGCAGTATTACAATCGGCAGCGGTTGCACTCGGCACTGGGCTATCGGTCGCCGGAAGAATTCGAGCGACAGACTGCGGTTGCGAATTCAGTCGACTCGCGAAGCGCAACGATAGAGTTTTTTGAGAACAACGGTGAGAACAGGCAGGGGGATTCGACAGCATCTCTGGGGAAGGGGGCGACGTCGCCCCCTTCCCCAGACCCCTTTGCGTACTAGGAGATGCAAGAACACTTTCAGAAAACGGAAAGTGTGCCCAAAGATTTTGTGACAGTTGAGGGGGTCACCTCACCAACTGGGAACAAATTGGGAACAAACCACCCAATAACACGAATGAAATGGGTCGAACAGCATGTACCTAAGTCATTGAGAAGCAAGGACGGCCCTACTCAAAGTTGGCTCATAACCCGAAGGTCGTCAGTTCAAATCTGACCCCCGAAAGCAATTGAGTTTTACAAAGGCGGAACCTAAGATTCCGGCTTTTTCTTGCAAAATCATGAACTAGATACACTTGACGTGCTAATATCGCGTGCATCACTCGGGCGTATGCAACCGCAATTTTCCTCGGCGCGGATGTTTGGCTTCGGGCAATTCGAAGCAGACTCAACGAATAACACCCTCACGCGCAATGGATTGCGAATCAAAATCCAGGAGCAGCCGTTTCGGGCCCTGATCCTGCTGCTGCAAGCACGGGGAGATCTTGTCAGCCGCGAGATGCTTCGGCAAAACCTTTGGCCGGACGGCACCCATGTCGATTTCGACGGAAGTCTCAATGTGATCTTGAAGAAGCTACGGGCCGCGCTCGATGACGACGCCGACAATCCACGATTTATTGAGACGGTGCCGCGCCGCGGTTACCGGTTCATCGCTCCGATAGTGGCTCCTATCGGCCGCGACGATGTTCAGAACTCGCGCTCTGTCGTTGGGAGCCCTGGTCCGCCCAGCATTGGGGTAAACGAACCTGCACACCACAGCGCAGCACGAAGCTCGGATCAAAGCCAGCGGACAACAGTCGCGCAAATTGAAGAGCGAAGCTCGTCAAAGCGTGCGCTCTTGGTTTCTCTCGTAGCGACCATTCTTATTTTGGGAATTGCGGGCTGGCTGATGCGGGGCCATCTGCCATCATCCTTGAACGGGCACAGCTTGTCGCGCACGGCGCAAGCCGCTCCGATTGCTGTCCGCAAGTCGATCGCGGTGCTTGGGTTCCACAATGTCTCTGGAAAAGCCAGTGATGCCTGGCTATCCACTGGGTTAACGGAGATGTTGGGCACGGAATTGGCGGGCGGTGAAAGACTGCGGTTGGTACCGGGGCAAGACGTAGCCAATTTGTGGATCAGCGGGCCGTGGTCGCAAACGGACACTTTAAATCAGGATACGACGTCAAAGATCGGCGCTGCGCTGAATAGCGACTACCTCATTTTGGGCGCGTTCACGACCACCGGAACGACGGAACAACGGCAAATTCGTTTAGACGTCCGGCTGCAGGATTCCATGCACGGCGAGATCCTTGCGGAAATCGCAGAGGTAGGGGCGACCCAAGATCTGTTCCGGCTGGTTTCCAGGGTCGGAGCACGACTGCGTGAAAGGCTTGGCGTGCCGGGACTCGCCGGATCGGACCAGGCAGGAGTGTTGGCATCTCTTCCAGCCGATACAGACGCAGCGCGTTTCTATGCACTGGGTTTGGAGAGACTTCGACAGTTCGACGCTCTGGCTGCAAAGAACCTTCTCGAGCAGGCAACGCTGGCCGATCCGAAGTTTCCCTTGGCGCACGCCATGCTGGCCCGAGCCTGGTCGGCGTTGGGTTATGAACAAAATCGGCGGCAGGAAATCAGGAAAGCTTTGGATCTGTCCCGCGAGCTGCCACGAGCAGAACAGTTGCTCATCGAAGGCGACTATCAGGAGGCCACCCGCAATCATGACAAAGCGGCTTCGGCCTACTCGGTGTTGTTCCAGTTGTTCCCAGACGATCTTGAATACGGCCTGCAGTTGGCGGCTACACAAGCGGCAGGTGCCCACGAGAGCGAAGCGCGCGCCACTTTGCAACGGCTAAGAAAATTGCCCACAGCCGCTTCGGATGACGCACGCATCGATTTAGCCGAAGCTGGCCTCACTCACGAAGAGTCGGCTGCCCTGGAGCTTGTGCGGAAGGCGATCACCAAAGCGCTTGTCCAGGACAAGAAGCTGATAGCTGCGCAATCCCGAAAACAGCAGTGCGTAATTATGATTTATCGCGCACACCAAAACGAGGCAGCACCTGTTTGTGAGGAGGCCTATAACGCATTTTTAGGTGCGGGAAATACTTTGGGCGCAGCCGATTCGTTGCGCCTAATGGGCGATCTGCAGGGGGGACAGGGTCATCAGCAGCAGGCATTGCAGACCTATCAGCGCGCGCTGCTGATGCTCCGAAAATTGGGTGAACAGGAGAAAACCGGCGCGGTGCTCAACAATATGGCGCTCGTTTATCTCAATGAAGGCCAACTCGGGCCTGCGGAACAAATCTTCCAGGAGGCCCTGGCGGATTTTCGGCAGGCTGGCGACGAACCAAACGAATTGGCCGCGCTATCGAACTTGGCCGATGTGCAATTCCTCCGCGGCGACCTGCCGCGTGCGGGACGGCTCTATCAACAAGCACTCGAGCGCGGCGCCTCCCTGGATGCTTCGAACGTAGGCTATTTCCTTACTCGTATGGCCGATCTGCAATTGACCCAGGGACTTCCAAAAGAATCGCTCGAAAGCACCAAACGCGCGCTCGCCGAGCTCCCCCTGGGTGCGAGCCATTACCGGGAACGAACCGCCGCAATGATGAGCCACGCGCAAGCATTGGAAGCAATAGCCGATCTCGCCGGTGCGCGCAGGGAATTCGAGGAGACGCTTGCGTTACGGCAGCAGCTTGGAGAGTCAGATCTGGTCGCCGAAACTCAGTTGGCCCTCGCGGAGCTGCTCCTCTCAGAAGGCCACCCTGAGGGAGTCGAAGCACTGATCACACCGATTCTTCCCGAGCTCGAGAAAGAGAAATCTGATCCAGCGTCGGCCGGAGCCTATCTCACTCTCAGCCGCGCGGATCTGGCCACTGGCAAAGTCCCCGAAGCTGACGCGGCGATCAGCCACGCCGCCAAGTTTGCGGCTTCGATCTCCGATCCTGCGATAAAGCTTCCCATCGCGATTCAGCACGCGCGGGTTACCTCAGCCAAAACACCGGGGAAGCCGGCGGTTGTAATCGAGGCGCGCCGGGAATTAAGCTCCGCTTTAGCAACTGCTCGACGATTGGGCTACTACCAAGTCGAGCTCCAGGCCCGTCAGGCTCTGGCTGAGCTTGAAGCGCGGACCGACTTGGCCCAGGCTCGCTCCCACCTGAATGTGCTCGTAGCCGAGTCGCGGGGACACAGCTTGGAGTTGGCAGCTCGTCAGTGTGAAGAAATTATTGCGCGTCTGAGCCAACCCGTGCCAGGCAGCAAGTCTGGAAGATAGAACCGCCCCTCCGCAGTTCATCCGCTGCTATAAAGCAGGTGTTTTCAGAGACTTACTAGGTCAGGCCTATTTAATCTGCAGTTCCTTTGACCTGCGGGCCAACCTGGCGCAGGCTGCCCGTACAGCAGAGGAGCTGTGCAATGATTCGCGAAGCAACGCTCGTTCTTCTTTCGTTTTTGGCGGCCGGCGCGGCCCTTGGGCAGCAAAACGTTGCAGCAACGAATTCTTCGGCGCGACTCGAAAACAACTCGCAGCAGACGCGGTCTGCTTCTGGAAGCGGATCAAGGAAGGACGTGAAGCCTTTTGTTGGGCCCAACTTTGCCTCTCCGAGTCAGACTACCGAAACCCAAAACCTCCACTCAACCGAATCGGAGAGCTCGCTCCTCGCCGCTTTGCAGAAACAAAAACAGGCGGTAGATGCCGAAGTGTTTAATGAAATGAAGTTGGGCCTCCACCCTACAGGCCTTTTACCGGGAGCATCGTCCCAACCCGTGGCCTCAGGCAGCGGGACTCTTTTGAAGGGTAATACCGCTGCGGACAGGGCGCAGGCGCAAACGCCTCCCAAAACGTTAGGTAGATCGACCGCGACCGGGGGCTCGTCACCCGCGGCACCAAATAACGGCGGCTCTGGCTCAATGAGTGTGGCGAGAGGTGGGCCTGTGAACCCGCCGATCGCTGGGTCAACAACCTCCAAACTTGCGGCAATCTCGGTAAACGGCTCGGGGAACACGGCCCTCACCTGTTCGACGAATCCAACGATGCGAATACTCACGGTCGCTGGCTCGCCGACTCCCGCGATCTTTACGCCCATCGTGGCCTATGACCTTTATACAATTTCTGGCTGCTCGTTCGGCAACCTGGGTCCGGACGGCAAGGCGTACCTCTACAAGGGCGCAGCCTTCCGTGAGGGTTTTCAAATCCTGGAGTGGCATGACAACTGGATCAAGCTCAGCCTCGATCCAAAAATTAGCGGCGTACTCGATCAAGACGACGTTACGCTGGTCATTCAGCGCGCGGACGGAACACAGGCGAGCAAGGGCGGCTTCAAGTTTCATGCTGTCCGCGCCGCGGCCCCGCTGCAGTTGATTCCATCTCGCTGGGCGCACCTGGTGACCTGGAGCCAAGACAACAAGTCGTTCGGTCCCGAATACTCCTCGCCCGCAATTATTGATGGAAAAGCGGCGGGCCCCTCTGCGTACGTTTCCCGATTTGTCGATGGCGAGAAGTTCGACCCCGGTACACAAGCCCCGAATCAGCAATACGACTCTTACGATTTCAGCGGACTGGCGCCGGGCTGGAGTGCAAAATCCGCTCAGCTAAGAACTTTTGATATCACCTGCAGTGACAAGTTCCAGCCGTATGTAACCACGTCGTACGAGCGCTTCGGAAACTGGCGTACCCAATGGGACGGCAACACCCTGCGCGTTTATCTGGCGGACGCCTCTTGCTCCAGCTTTGATGCAGCAATGCCACTGGTTAACAAGCAAAACCATACGGGTTCGTACTACCAACTGGTTGTCGTGGCGTACGGGCCGCGCTGCACGGAACCGCTTACCGGAAAGCCTGACCAGCAGTGCGTTCAACGTGTTCAGCAAGGATTGCAGTAGAGGCAATAAGTCGTCGGTACGTGAGGAGCTATGATGAACAACAAGTGGATGCAGATCGCGAATGTGGCGCTCGTTTTACTGAGCGCGGCAGCTAGCGGACGAATCTCTGCGGCGCAGACTGTTAGGAATCCACCCGCTGCTGCACGGGAAGGCCAGATAAGGAGGATGACGAACTCCGACGTGGTTCGCCTGGTGCAGGAACGCCGGAGCGAATCCGATATCATTCGTGAGATCCAAGCTGCGGTTCAGTCTGGAAGCGCTGCGTTTGATTTTTCGCCTAATGCACTCATCAATCTGCATAAGGCCGGCGCCAGCAATAGCGTCCTGAACGCGATGATGGGTGACGGCAGCGTTAAGCAAGGCACTGCCGGTGCACTCCTGGGCAATAGCGCGCCCACGGGGGGAACCACGAATGGCGACGGGCTAAACGCCAAGCCTTTGCCGCCAAATGCGCATGTTCAACAACTGCTTTCCCGCACCAAGCTCGCCACAGGGCCAGTGATCAAATTGAGCGGAGCGCGCCCCGCGCTCGATCCGAACGTACTGCAAGCATTGCAGCAGCAGAGCAGCCAAGCCCAGATGGAAAAGGCCAAGGTTGCACCGTCCGCGGTGAAGAGCGGAGCGCCTTCCTCGGTAAACGGTCCCGGTAAGGCGCAGACCGCTCAGCGGCCGATGCTGCTCTCGCGAGGCAACAATGTCGGCCAAGTCGGCCCTGGAAAGACTATGGGCGCAACGGATGGTTCATCGGGCGATCCCGCTGGATCCACTCCTCCGAATCCCACAGGCGGCACAACTCCGGGAAGTACACCTGGAACTCCGGGGGGAACGACATCCGGAGCTGGCGGCAACACACCACCCGGCACGAATGGAGGAACCTCGTCGGGGAAGCCGATTTCCATGGCGGCGATGACGCATGCCCCCGCCCCGATTAGCGCGTGCAGATTCAACGCCACAACGCCTGTCGTCGAGACCGTAAGCGGCAGATCTCCAAAAAGCATTTATTTCACGCCTGATCCAGGAACCGATGCGAATAGCCCGAGGAATCAATACACAATTATTGGCTGCAATTTTGGCGCGGCGCAGGGACAGGGTGATGTTCATTTGGTAGGCGCATTTCAGAACAATCCCAGCCCGGTCAAGCTCGGCGTCGACAGCTGGAGTGACAACCTCATTGTCGTCACCGTCAACCCTACATTCCAAAACGAGTACGACTTAGACAGCATCACACTCGTCGTAACCAACGCGAACGGCCTGAGCGTGCAGCTGCCTGGTAGCCATTTTGTGGCTCGGCGTGGATCGCGCACTCTCGCCCGTATTCCGAATTCCTTGGTGAAGCTGCCGAACACGTATCTGTCGACCAACAAGTTTGTAAGTCCAGCGAGCCCGCAGAACGTGCAATTGGCAAAAATGCCCGCGACATCGCTTTCTGCGAGCATTCTGTTTTACGTGAATACGGCGTTGTGGACCAGCAATGCCGGCGACGGCTATCCGCAACAGAGATTGTCCTTCACTGACGTCGTCGATTTCAGCAAGCTCCATTCCGGCTTCGTGGTAGACCCAAACATCCAGACGTTCGTCCCCTCCAGCGCGACCTTGAGCAACGGTAATGGTGTAACTGTCGATTCCGGTGGTACTTGCAAGTTCTACGACACCGTTGTGAGCGCCAACATGCAAGGCAGTTCCATGCTCGTCGGAGTCCAGCCGGAGGAGTGCGACGACAGCGGGAAATTCATCTTCGCTTACTACGGCCTTGCCATCTCCGTGACTGGGCCTGTCGGTGACAAGCTCGACCCTTGGCAGGCCGGACTGAACTAAAACGATGCAAACGCGAGCACAGGGAGCCATTCAAGTGCTAAGGAACCAAACAGGGCGATTTGCAACACAAGTATTCGCCGCTCAAACGAAAGCATTGCTCATCGCAGCGATTCTTTATTTTGGGTCCGGATGCAGTTCCAGCACTAAATCAGTCGATGCGAAGGAGCAATCTGCAGCAAGCGGACGCGACTCCGGTCAGAAGGTGGACATCAGCTGTCTGGGCAGCCACCTGGAAAATCCATCCGAGCCTTACCACTATTCTTTCAAATCGTCAGACGGACAGAACGCGGTGGACAAAGAAGCAGACATCACGCCGCAAACGATGGACATCACGATTCAAGACAATTCCGGCTCGCACAAGTTTCACGGCGATCGCTCTAAGGAAGGCAGCTGGGACAACGCGATGTTGGAACTCACCGGTTCAGGCCTGACCGTGATGACCGCAAGAGTAGCATTCATCGAGAACACTTCCGCGTCAAGGCGGATTGGCGACGAGCCCATGAATGGCTACAGCACGACGCAGTACTCGATCGATACGACGAACGGAAATGCGTCGGATGCGCAGACCTTCCGGACGATGTTCGGTGCGGCTAGTTACGACAAAGGAACTATGTGGGTTGGCGCCGGAGGCTGTCCAGTGAAATTGATTCTAGACGAGGGAACACAGCAGAACAACGGCAATGTTGACAAACATCACTTCGAAATTGCGGCCAGCAAGAAATGAGCAGCCATAGGCGTTCGAGAGCGCTGTGCACTCTTTGGCTGTGCAGGTGCGGATACAAATCCGCGAGAGCGAAGGAGAAAAAACCTTGAAACGGAACTGCATCGCGATTTTCGGATTCGTGTTACTGATGTGCGTCGTGAGAGTTTCCTTTGCGCAGCAGAAAGCGCTGACCAATGCCGATGTCATAAACATGGTGAAAGGTGGGCTCGCGGAGTCCGTCGTCATCTCCGCGATTCAACTGAATGCTCCGAATTACGACGTCTCTCCAGCGGCGCTCATCGCTCTGAAAAAAGCAGGAGTCACCGGGAAAGAGCAGGAGGCGATGTTGGCGGCAATGAAAGCGGCGGCCACTCCGCCAGCACAGCCTGCCGGCGCCTCTTCTGCGCCAGGTCCCGCAACAACAGCCGCCGACGGGCAGCGCGCAAATTCAGACACTACTTGGCGAATGCCCACCGTCGCTGTTCTTCAAGGGGGATCCTCGCAACCGTTGCCATTGGAAAAGACACAGCTCGCGCAAACTAAGGCCAAGCCTACCTCGATGTCCAGCCTTGCGTCAGATTCCGTCGTCGCTCAGGCGCTGCAAGGCGGCATCAGCACTGCAACCTACGGCGTCGCCAGTAAGGTTGCGTCGCCCGTGGGCGGTGCCACGGTTCAACAGGCGGGCGGCCTGTTTTCGAACGTAATGGCGCACCGCAAGCCGGCCGTTACCTACGTTTGGGGAGTCCCCAACCCGTCCTCGGGAAGCGTCTTTCAAAATTATTCGCCGACGTTTGCCGTGAACTTCGCAGGCGCTCCAGGCATAAATCCGGATGAGTACGAACCGGCCATCGTGAAACTCACACCCGCACAAAACACGTGCCGCATCTTGGGCGCAACGCAAGGAAAGGAAGATGCCAAGGCCAGTCCTGCAGCCGACTGGGAAATCTATTCCTCCTTCCTCGAAGAACGCGTTCCCGCTACAGCGCAGAAACTTAAATCCGGCGAATACAAGCTGACGCCCGGTTCGCCGTTGTTGCCCGGGGAGTACGGCGTCGTGCTTCGGCCCGTTTCCAAAACGAAGAAATTCTCCGGGGCCGACGTGGCACGCGGACAGGGCGACGGATTCGTATTTGGCGCCGTGTGGTCCTTCCAGATTGCGATAGCACAATGAACGGCTCTGCATTCCAGCGCTGGCCAACAAGGCTGAGCAAGCGACTCGTGCTGTGCCCGATTGTCGCACTGCCCTTCTTCGCACTCGTGTTGTGCGGATGCAAACGCGATCGCGGCGGCGCGGGGGCTCCAACACGGGCAGAAGCCGCCAACAAACCACTCCCAGCCGGCCCAGGCATGCACAACGGGCCAGCTCTGCGTGTCCTGAAGCAGCCCGGCAGCGCATTCCACGTGGAGTACTCAGACAGGACGACGATCGTGGACATGGACACCGTCGCGCTAACGCTTCGTGGAATCAGCGAAGATCACCGCATCTTCTTGTTCGAGGATTCTCCCGAGCTTCGCGCGAAGTTGGTACCCGGTCACTGTGTACTGTTCCAGGGGCTGGATCTGCGAAAGGTCGATGCGTATGCCGTCGATCCGAACACTAAAAACCTCATCGTGGGCACCGAAAAGGCGTCGTTGCGCGAGGCGCTCACGAACGCCAACGTCCAATGGAAGGCACCCGTCAATTTCGGTGAAATCCTTCGACAGACGTCAGCGCGAATGACACCCGCACCCGCTTCCTTATTTGCACGTTCAGAGTTCTCGCATCAACTACAGTCCTTGGTCCAGCCGACCGTCCACGCCGACGTAACGCAAACTTCGTTCCAAGGAGAAGTTGAGTTCAACGACAGCGATTTCGCCACATGGAAAGTTCACTACCGGTTCAATGCACCCGGCGGCGACGACCGGAACATGCATCTTGATGTGCATCTGACGCGCGAGGCAAATGGCCTCAATGTCGAACTCAGCGCCAAAGGCACCATCAGCAATTTCATCCAGCAATTTGGCATGGTTGCCGCCGAAAAGGGGCCAGTCCACGTTCAATTCCGGGATCTGGACCTCCGCGGCGATATCGATTTCGACTGGACGATTAAGACCTCCGAAAACAAAACGCCGATGAACGAAGTTCGTTTCAAGCTGCCCGGAAAAGTATCCATTCCGCTGGTTGAGTTCACAGACCTGCCGATGTCACTCCAGATCAGCGAGGCGATGCTGTTTCATCCGGCCTTTACGACAAAGGAAGAAGTTGCCCGCGGCACGTTCCACGTAAAGTTCGCGAGCGATGAAGGGATCCAGCTCGACGGCGCCGAGTCTCAAGTGGAAGGACAGGGTGAAGGCGATGCGGACATTGGCCAAAATTTTGCTTTCTCTCCCTTGGCATCTTTCGGACTCGTAATTGCGATGGCCGTTCCCCGGATCGAACTTCGTATGGGCAGCGAAGAGTTGTTCGAAATGGCCAAGATTCCGTTGCCGAGCACCCTGGTCGAGTCCCTCTCCGACGTCTTGTTGAAACACACGATCGTGGGACAGTGGGTCAATAAGAAGATGGGGAATCCGCTTTCCGTCGAAGGTGCCGCTTATTTCCAGGTCGTGATTTCTACGACCGCTGCCCACTCCGGAATGCAAAGCCTCGTGCCTTGTCAGCAATTTACGATGACCGCCAAGGGGCAAATAGGACTAGACGCGGAGTGGCTCGGCAACAACACAAATATCCAACCAAAGGACGTTTTCGAGAAGAACCTCGTTCGACGGCAACCCGATGTGAAGATTTGTGGCGGCGGCAGCTAATCCAACTTTGAGCGTGGCGCGGGAGAATACGATGGGATTCCAGAAACGCTGCAGACAAGCACAAGCCGGAGCCATCTCCATCGTGCTTGTGCTCGGAGCAGCGGGGTGCAAACTCGGAAATTCGTCCACTAAGGACGATAGAAAAGCTGCGGCGCAATCCCAGGCGGCTGCGACTGCTGCGGGCGCCGCAAACCCAGCTTGGGACCTCAATTGTGTTTATGAGCGCCTACAGAACCCGCCCGACTCGTTCCACTACACCTACAAGCACAACGAAGTCGCTTGGGAAGCGGATGTCACACCCAGCACCATCGACGGCACACGCACAGCGCCAGACGGCGTTCGCCCGATTCACGGCGTTCGCTCCGATACGGACTCCTGGCACGGTGCGTGGATGAATCTCAGTGCAATTTCAGGAATGTCCGGCACCTTTGCACTGGTTCGCAATGCGGAATCGAACGTGCGCGAAGGCACGGAAATGATGAACGGCTTTGACACGATCCGCTACTCCGTCGATACGACCCGGTCAGGATCCTTAGAAGCTGGACTCTATCGTGCCACTCTCGGCCAGGGGGGATCTGAAAAAGGAACGGTATGGGTTACTGCACACGGGTGTCCTGTCAAATTTACGGTTGATGTGGAAATGCATTTGAACGATGGGCGCGTCGAGCGAGATCACTACGAAGAGGCAATCCTTCGCAAATGATTCCCGAGCTTCACAATTCGGTCGCAGTGAACCACCCGCCTGCAAGCAGGCCAATGGTGTTGCTCGTCATCCTCATTGTTCTCGTTGCACTCGCGTCTGCTGGCTGTCGTAGCAAGAGTGCGGACGGTGCCGCGGCCTCGGCAGCAACTGCACGATCGGCCGAAAAGCCTGCGGTTCCAAGTCCTGTCCAAGCTCCGTCGGTACCTTCAGCGAATGCGCCCTCCAGTTTGCCGGAGGCCGGCGGAAAGCCTGGTTCCTCTTCAGAAGGGACACTGCCGGGTTTAATCTCTCCGGTTTCCGCAACTGGAGATCCCGCTCGCGATTGGCTGCTTAAGTACGAGCGCACTGAGAACAGCCGCGAGGCGGATCTGGTCGTCCGTACCGGCGATATCAATAATCTTGGGTTCGGCTGGCCTTCCGGCTTCGATCCATTTTCAGGCAAATCCACGCCTGTCCACGCTCATCCCTGGAAAGCTGCGAAGGATGAACCCGAAGGAACCGATCGCATCTTGCTCGGCTCTTCCGTGGATCCTTCGGAAGAACTACGCGACGTCGTCGCTTACAACCGGCTGGGCAGCGACGGCTACAGCGGCATCCTTAGTGACTGCACAATCGCTGGCCTCTCCTGCAAGGAGCGGCAAGAGTCGATGCCGCGGCCGGTTACCCTAGCGATTGGCGCCTTACCTTCAAAAATAGATGCAGTACTCTTTCAAATATTTGCCGACGACTTTCAGGCGCCTCACTTTCACTCACATTTTCAAGTCAGTCTGAACGGCACACGCATTCCCAGCTTCGAAGAAGCCATCAACGCGCTCGACCAGACGGGACCCATCGGCAAGCTCGTGACCCTGCGCCTGCTGCCCGAATATTGGCCATTGCTACGCTCTGGCCACGTGCAACTGCTGATCGACGACCCCACCACGCGCGTAAGAGACGGCTACGCACTAGACTTCGTTCGGATTCTCGTGAATCCGCGCAGTTTTAAGTATGAAGTCTCGCTGCTGGCGTGGGTGCTGGACGCGGACACCAGAAAACCGATATCCGGCGCAATGGTAACCGCTGCCCTTCAATCGGCTAGCACCGACAGCTCGGGCAAATGCGAACTCAAAGGATTGCCCGCGGGCCTCGTAGTCGCGACCGCCACATCGCCGAATTACGACCAGAATTCCACACCGGTGGATCTCCCCACCGGCGAAACCGGACGAGCCGAAATTCTCCTGCACAAGCATCAGGAAAACACCGCTGCCTTGGAACGCTCCATAGCACAAACCGGCTCGGCAACAATCTACGGCATTCACTTTGATACCGATTCGGCCAAGATTAGGGGCGATAGCTTGCCGGCTCTGAATGCAGTGCTCGGCCTTGTTCAGAACCATTCTTCGTCACGCTGGTTAATCGCCGGTCACACCGATAATCAGGGAAACGATGTGCGAAATCAGCCGCTCTCGGAACAGCGAGCCGCGGCTGTAATCGTCTGGCTTAAGGAACACGGCGCGGATGCGAGTCGCCTGTCTCCCGAGGGATTTGGGGCCACCAGGCCGGTCGCAGACAACGCGACTGCGGGCGGGCGCGCCCTGAATCGGCGCGTGGAAGTTGCACGCGCAAAATAGGCAAGCTTTGGAAGCATCTAGAAAATCAAGGAGGACAAAATGAAAAGAGCAATCGCGGTTGCGGTAGCCTGTTTGGGAGCCGCTGCGGCTTTGTTGGCAGCAGCGGATTTTCAGCCTTTGAAGGTCAAGACCGGGCTCTGGCAGATGACACAGACTTCTACTTGGACGGGGCTTCCGCAACAGTGGGCGGCCGTCATCAAGAACGGGAAGACCATCAATTACAAGTCCTGTGTGAAAGCCAAGGACTTGACAACGAATCCGTGGACTGACGGGGACGATTCAAAATGCGTCTGGAAGGTGCTGAAGTCTGACGGGACCGACATGGAAATTACGGGAACATCGTGCGAACTCGGTAAGGAGTGGGGAATGACCACAGAAGGGACAGGCAAGATCCACGTCGTCGATTCGGAAAACGGTACCGGAACAATGAATATGACCATTAGTGGTAACGGACAAACCATCAAAGGCCGTTTCGCGTATACCGGCAAGTGGATTGACGCCAGTTGTCCAACCCACTGAACTAGTCGTTCGTTGTCAGGTCGACCAACTTTACCCGAGGCGACGAGGGATGGCGTCGCTATCCTACTCACAAAGATCATCGCCAACGCGAAATCGCATATTACCGCCAAACCTGTTCCCTTTGATCCTTCGCTTCTCATGGGTGGCGCCCGCCGTCGGTAAGCCATACATTCTTCTCTATTGGGATGTCAGTGTTCTTGAAATTTCATTCGAGAACACATTTCCACGATTTAGGTCACGTGTACCCGGTGTGTACCTCATTTGGGTGAATTCGGTGTTTTTGTCGTTTTTCTCGTTTAATGGAATCAATAACTTATGCGTTTTCAACGTCGTTTTTGGTTCGAACCCCACCGTTCCTACCATTTCTCTTTCTGATATATGGACGCTTAATAATATGGCGCGAGGCAAGAAGGGGCAGATTAGGGCAATGATCCGGTTCAGCGTTTCGTTTTCGGCGGCATGGGTGACAACCGGATTTTAGGTCCTTTCTGAGTTTTATGGACAGGGTTTCTTCGATGCGCGTGTTTCATGAGCGCGATCGAGATGCATCAGTGACCACAGTGCTTTGGAGTTGGAAATTCTGATTCTCCAACAAGAAGTCAATCGAACTCAAATCGTTCACGCATGCTAGTGCACTATAAACGTGCGCACCGGTCGTTCGAATCATCCGCCTCATTTGCCTTTGCCAGCCAGGAATGGTGGACTCTTAATGCGTGCGTTTATCAGGCGAGAGAGGGCGCGAGTCCTTCCCCGCGGCGTCTAACCAGCGACGGAGGACTGCTCGCGATTGCGGTTCAATAGCTAGGAAAGATACGCCCGCGCCAATGCCTGGTTGCATGTAGATAATTTTTGCTTTGGATTCGAAGAGTTCGCCCGCGGCGGAAATTTTGACCGTGACGGGCACGTTTAAGGGAAACGGATTCTTGATGTCCAGCCGGCATCCCCGCAAGCTCAATTCGCTGACCTTGCCTGTAGCAAAGGCGCCTGGATTATCCGCGGTAATTTCGGCGATGCCAGTGAACGTATACCTGGGCGAGCGGCGGCGTTCGTTTTCCACGGATGTCCTCCTGGTGGCTATTGCCGCTGATGGTATGACAGATTCGAGGCGTGTCGCTACACGTACTATGAACTGAAATAGTGTATGTGGCTAAAGTTAAACCCCAGGATTGACCTGACACCATTGGTGTTTTGGCCCAGCCACCGCGGAAAGTTCAGCGCGATTCACGGAGGCCATCGATCCAGCGCAAGAATATCCCTATGGAACTCGAATCAAGCTCTTGAGCCTGAAGACCCATTCCTATTCTTGGTTTCAAAACTCGCACTGTGGCAAGCGTTATTACGCTTTGGTTTTTGTACTTCAGCGTGAGGTGAACCCGCTCGCCAACCTCTAGCGGCAGGTCCGTACAGACAAAGCATCCCCCTAAAGAAAGGTCAGAAGTCACGCCGGACAGGCGCATGCCAGATTTGAGACATAGAATCTCGGCTTCGGCAGCAAAAGGATACCGAATGGCAAACCGCCGCTCACGCAGACCTGATTTGTCGGGACTCTTGACGCTGTCAGTTTCCATTGGAATCGCACATAAGACTCTAAGCATTCTCCTTAAGCAAAAGGAGCCATTCGAAGAGCTTTCGTAGGTCATCGGGAAAAGTTTGTATTTAGCTTTTGGGCACTCCAAAAGTACTACCCCACTAGAACATTGGTTTGGATCAGGGAGTGTGCGCGAAAATGGCCGCAAGGGGCTGCCTCCATAAATAAGCGCTTCCGAATCTTTCACTTACATGGCAAACGAAGGGATTTGCTCCGCTGTCCTCTCTTTCCCGTGTATAACTCACTGGTAATAATCAACATACGTTATTAGGCCGCAGGAGGCCCCTGCTCCGAAACGGTACGAATGCCCCATTTTTACACCCGGACTGTTCCCTTATAACTAGAGTGAGCTCGCATTAGGAATTCAGTTGTCGCTGAGGGGCGTGGATGGAAGTGGTGTGACTTTCATGGAGGCCCAATGCCGTTAGATGCGCTCGACCAAAAAACGCTGAAGAGTTTGCCCCGGCTGTCGGACGTTCATACCTCTTATGGAGTCGAGGTAAACGCCCTGTCGATCAATCAGCTGTTCGCCTTGTACGAGCGGACCGGCTTTTTGTACCCGGGCAAGGCAGCCCGGCTGACGCCGCACCTCGGTCAAGTTAGAGAAAACTGGCGCCGGATGCTCCGCGGCGGAGAATCCCTCCTTTATGTGGTTAGCTCGGGTAACCAGAAAAGCGGACTTGCCTCCATTGCCGTTTGGCGTACTACACATCACGGTTGGATGTCGCAACACCTGGTCTCCGAGAACAATCCACTCGCCTCTCGCGCCGTGATGCTGGCCGGAACGGCCTCGAGTATTTTGAGGGGAGCTGACGAGTCTTATCAGAACTGGTTTCGACCCGAGAATCGGTTTCCGTCGCGAGTCTTTGGTTCCATGGTCCAAACCATAGGAACAGCACACTCGTCAGTCCAACAGCACATGTATTTCGCTCTATCCCGTCGGATGTCGTTGCCTTCGTCAAGCGGAGTCCGCGTTGTAGCTTACGATGCCTCCCATAAGGAAGCCCTCGGCGAGCTCGCCCGCACGAGCCGCGGACAAATCTACGTTACCGCAGAAGAACTCGCGCTCGACGTCGAACTAAAGGCTGTCGATGAGCTTTATCGTAACGTAGGCCTGCGGCGCACCAGGCAAGTATGGCTCGCGTACCCTGAAGGCAAGAACGAACCCATTGGTGCAGCTGTCGCGTATCGCGGCCCGTTAGGAGCGAATTTCAGCTTTCTGGAAAATCGCTGTGACTTGCTCCTCCACCCGAAGCTTGCCGAATCTGAAGCGTCGAATATTGTAACCACTTTGCTTCAGGCATCTTTCGCCGCATATGAAGACTTTGAGTTGGACGCGATTCCCGTCATTGCCGACCCAATCGCCTCGGTCGTCCTCATCCAGCTAGGGGCTGAGTACCTTCGAGACTATTGCCAGGGCATTTGGCTAAAGGGCGGTAATCTTCGCTTCTATCGGCACATTGATGGCTTTTATTCCCGGCTGCTATCGCGATCCGAAAGGCATGCTATGGAGCACTCGTTCGCTTACTAGGAAAGCTGATGAACACTGTCCCCACAATCGATTACATCATGGAGGATCCGCGGGAGGCGGCGCGGTTGGAGGCGAAGGTCGATCCGCAGGGTTGGGTTCAGAAATATCTGGCTCACCGTGTCCGTCCAGGCGCGAAAGTTCTTTCTGTGGGTTGCGGACCGGGAGTTATCCTGCGTGAAGTCTCCGAATTGCACCCCTCGGTTCACGCAACGGGCATGGATATTAGTGCCGATCGCGTGCGGGAAGCGATTCAACGGAATCGTGAAAATCCTCGCCTGAACTTTGTGCGTGGCGACGCGCAGGCGATGCAGCTTCCTTCGAGCAGCTTCGACCTCGTGTATTCCCGCATGTTGCTTCAATACCTTCGGGAAAAAGAAAAAGCAGTGGCGGAAATGGTGCGGGTATGCAAACCAGGAGGTGTCGTCCTGCTGCAGGACTTGGACGGGCAGCTTTTATGGCATTACCCGGAGGACACGAGCGTACAGCGCGCGGTCGAAAAAGTCCTGGCGGCTCTGGCGCCGACGGGCTTTGACCCGTTCGTTGGACGCAAGCTTTTCTGGCTTGCCCAAAAGGCAGGTTTGAAAAAAGTAGACGCCCAGATCGAGTCCTATCACCTCATCGCGGGGGCAATTGAAAAACACATTCTGAAGCAATGGGAATTGAAGCTGGATATCGCAAAGTCACAGATGGCTAAGGTGCTGGGCAGCAAGGCGGAAGCCGAGGAGCAAATTCAAAGGTTCCTCGAATATCTGTGCAGGCCTGACACGCTTACGTATTCCGTGCAGTTCACTGTGTCCGGTGAGAAGGCCGGGTGAACGGTAGCGTCGAGATTAAGCAAAACGCGTCGTAAATCGGGCCAACGACGAACTCAAGGGGGAGCAGATGTATCGGGCAAATACAAAGCACAGGCTTCAAGGCCGGAATTTTTGGCGTTCTGTAAGCGAAACGACCAATGGGTGGGGAACCAACGACAAATTAAGCGGCAGTTTCTTCGAGAAAGGTAGCTAAATATGTTACCCAGTCGCAACCAAAACAACAGCTCGCCGACAGTTGGCAGACGGATTCTATCGCTGGCGGTTGTCGCACTTTTCTTTGGCAGCAGTGTGTCCGCTCAAAATCAGGGAGTACCCGACATATCTCGTATGAGTCTTGAAGAGCTGATGAATGTTGAGGTCACTTCCGTGGCCAAGCGGCCGCAAAGGGTGGCTGACGCCGCTGCGGCCGTTTTCGTGATCACGCAAGAGGACATTCGCCGGTCGGGTGCAGCCAGTATTCCCGAAGCGCTACGTATGGTCCCTGGCCTGCAAGTGGCGCGTATCGACGAAAACAAATGGGCCATTGGCTCGCGAGGGTTCAACGGTCGCTTCGATAACAAGCTGCTCGTTCTCATTGATGGGAGAAGCGTCTATACGCCGCTCTTTTCGGGAGTGTATTGGAATATTCAAGACGTAATGCTGGAAGACGTAGATCGAATTGAAGTGATCCGTGGTCCAGGCGCCACCTTGTGGGGCGCGAACGCGGTGGACGGGGTCATCAATATTATTACCAAGCCGGCGAAAGCAACGCAGTCGGGAATCGTTACTGCGGAAGTTGGAACAGAGGAGCGAACTGCGGAAAGCGCTCGCTACGGCGGGAAATTAGGCAACTCTTCGTACTACAGAATTTACACAAAATACTTCGATTGGCAGCCGTCCTACGATGCAACAGGGAAGCGCGCTAACGATGGATGGGATGCTGTTCGCGGTGGATTCCGAGTGGATGTTCAACCCACAGGGCCGAACTCGC
Source organism: Candidatus Sulfotelmatobacter sp. (assembly GCA_035279505.1). Lineage (GTDB taxonomy): Bacteria > Acidobacteriota > Terriglobia > Terriglobales > Acidobacteriaceae > Sulfotelmatobacter. The sequence goes on from DATEHP010000348.1 coordinate 19,269, forward strand.
TCACATTGCAAGGAGACCTTTATCAAAGCAATTACAACGAAACGCTCACGATTCCCTCGTTAAATCCGCCCTATTCAAGCACGTTTCCGAATGACGGAGATTATAAGGGTGGGAACCTGCTGGGCCGCTGGAATCATTCCTTTTCGCGGTCTTCAACGTCCTTGCAAGTGTATTTCGATAATACGAACGTCGTGGATAATTCATTGTTCACGGACCATGAGAATGTTTACGACATCGACTTTCAACACGACATCCACGTTGGAGAATCACAGGAACTGGTCTGGGGCATGGGGTATCGGTCCATCCAGGACTCCAACGGCTCCAGCTCCACCGTTTCACTTCAGCCAAATCACAGCTCTCTGAATCAATTTAGCTCGTTCTTGCAGGACGAAATTAGCCTTTTCAACCGCCGGTTAAATGTCACCATCGGATCTAAGTTCGAGCACAACTCGTTCACTGGTTTCGAAGTGCAACCGAACATCAGATTCCTTGGGAACATCAGCAAAAATCAGTCGGTCTGGGCGGCAGTCTCGCGCGCTGTCCGAACGCCTGCGCTGACCGAAGAGGGTCTTCGGTTAAACGAAGCAGTTGTCCCGCCTGGAGCGCCTCCGTTTTTCAGTCCCTTGCCGGTCGCAGAGGCAATTTTTGGAAGCCGACAGTTCAAGTCAGAGGATCTCCTCGCGTATGAAGTCGGCTATCGCGTTCAAGCTACTAAATCCCTATCACTTGATATAGCGGCTTTCTATAACAACTACACTAACCTTCGCTCTGCGGAACCTGGCGCGCCTTTCGTGGAAGGGAGCCCTGCGCCTACGGATGTTGTCTATCCTTTTGTGGCCAGCAACAAAATGGGCGGCGGAACCTACGGCATAGAGCCGTTCGTCGAGTGGAAGGTTCTTCCAAAATGGCGGCTGCTTGGTTCCTACAGCTACTTGCAAATGAACATTCAGAAAAACAAGGATAGCCAGGACCCGACAGGCGACAATCCCGATGGGCAGAGCCCACGCCATCAATTCTTCGCGCAGTCTTCCATCGACCTGCCCCAGCATTTCGAGCAGGATCTCAGTCTTCGATACGTAGACAAACTGCCGAGTCTGAATATCCCCAGCTACTACTCTCTGGATTTCCATCTGGGTTGGCGGCCAGGGACGCACTGGGAGTTCTCTTTGGTGGGCCACGACCTCCTGAATAGCCAGCACTTGGAGTTCATTCCGGAGTTCATCAATACCACTCCTACGGAAGTTCGGCGGACCGTTAGCGGACGCGTTACTTGGAAATTCTAAATTGCTCGTCTGGTGATTATAGGGAATGACGATTACTTCCATGCGGGAAGGGCGCTCATGAGACGGTCGCGGCCTATAGTCGCGGTTCTGCTCTGTTTGAGCCTGGCCTTGGGGGCCACTGCACAATCTTCGGATTCGGCGGCCTCCTCCGAATACTTGATCAAGGCCGGCTTCATCTACAACTTTGCTCAGTTAGTGCATTGGCCCTCGGTAGCTTTTTCCCAGGCGGATTCTCCAGTCGTAATTGGCATCTTAGGGACCGATCCCTTCGGATCGATCATCGATCGAGTCGTCGAAAATAAGAAACTTGACGGACGCAATCTGGTAGTTAAACGCCTGAGGTGGGGCAAGGATCTCAAAGACCTCAAAGAATGCAACATCCTGTTCGTAAGTTCATCCGAAAAAGAACACATCCCCGATCTCGTCAACACGGTGAAGTGGTTGCCCATCCTGACTATTGGAGAAACACCCGGGTTCGCTGCAAGGGGTGGCATCATCAATCTAACATTGGAGGACAACAAGGTTCGCTTTGAGGTGAACATCGAAGCCGCGAAACAAGCAAATTTGAATATCAGCTCGAGGCTGCTAGCGCTGGCAAGAATCGTCCCCCAGGGCGCTGATGGAAAGAAGTCCGAATGAACCTTCAGAATCTATCCATCAAGCGGAAACTGATGCTGATCACGATGCTGACCAGCAGTGTGGCCCTGGTGTTATCTTCGGTGAGCTTTCTCATTTACGACCTTATTTCCTTCCGTCGCCAGCTCAGCCAGGATTTGATGACCCAGGCAGCGATTATCGGATTCAACAGCGGAGCTGCGATGGCCTTCAAGGACGAGTCCGCCGCGACCGCAACCTTATCAGCCCTCAAGGCCAAAGACGACATCGTTGCGGCCGCGCTGTACAGCCCTGAGGGGAAAGTGTTTGCCCACTATTTCCAAGTGGACAAGAGCCTTCCCTTATCGCTTCCTTCTCGCTCGCAACAAAACGGTTACCGCTTCGAGGGAGGCTATTTGCAGGTGTTCCAGCAAGTGACGATGAATGGCGAGCGTGTGGGAACTTTGTTCCTGCTTTCCGACATGCGCCAATGGAACATTCGGGCCAAGCGTTACACGAGTATCATTATCGTAGTTGTTTTAATTTGCGGCTCTCTGGCTTTGCTGCTCTCCTCCAAGCTGCAGAGGCTGATCTCCAAACCAATTTTGCATCTGGAGGACACCATGAGAATGGTGTCCTCCAACAAGAATTATGAGATTCGAGCGACGAGATTTTATGGCGACGAAATCGGAAGGCTCATCGATGGTTTCAATACCATGCTTTCCGAGATTCAGCTTAGAGATAGTGCGCTTCAGCGCGCCAATAATGAGCTTCAGACCAGCACGCACGAATTGGAAGTGGAAATCATCCATCGTAAGCGGACTCAAGACGAGCTGCTGACTGCGAAACAGGCCGCGGAGCAGGCGAGCCGGGCCAAGAGCGCGTTCCTCGCGAACATGAGTCATGAATTGCGGACGCCGCTCAACGCCATCATCGGCTATAGCGAAATGCTCGAAGAGGAAGTGCAGGATTCAGGAAAGATATCGAACGTACGGGATTTGCAGAAGATTCAGGCGGCGGGCAAGCACCTCTTAGCGTTGATCAACGACGTGCTCGATTTGTCCAAGATTGAAGCCGGAAAGATGCAATTGCATGACGAAGTGTTTGAAATACAGGACATGATCGACGAAATCGTCACCACGCTCAAACCGGCTATCGCCAAAAACGAAAATGCATTTCAGCTGCGCATGCCCAAAGAAATCGGTACGATGCGTGGTGATGTTACAAAAATCAGGCAAATTTTACTCAACCTCCTGAGCAACTCCTGCAAATTCACCGATCGCGGCAGCATTTCGCTCGATGTAAACCGCCTCTTTGACGCTTCAGAGGATTGGGTTCGATTCCGTGTTTGCGATACAGGCATCGGGATAAGCGCCGAGCAGCAGGAAAATCTTTTTCAGGAATTCACGCAAGCCGATATCTCGATCTCGCGCAAGTACGGCGGGACGGGTTTGGGACTCGCCATCAGCCATCGATTCGTTCAGATGATGAAGGGGCGAATTACGGTGGAAAGCTCGTCCGGTCACGGGTCAGTGTTTACCGTGGATCTGCCGGTCCAGGCGGCTGTGGAGCAAGTCGAAAGCATACAGTCGCGTGAAGCTGTCAGTTCGGAAGCTTTACCGGAGGTTAAAAAGGATGGCGACACGATTCTCGTAATTGATGACGACATGGCAGTGCGGGATTTGATGTCGCGGTCACTGACAAAGCTCGGATTTCGTGTAGTGGCTGCCGCGGGGGGAGAAGAAGGTCTGCGGCTAGCGAAACAACTTCGTCCGTTGGTGATTACGCTTGACGTCATCATGCCGGATTGGGATGGCTGGACGGTTCTCAACAAGCTAAAAGCGGATTCTGACCTGGCGGAGATTCCCGTCATCATGGTCACCATCGTGGACAACGAGGCGATGGGGCTGGACTTGGGCGCCTCTAGTTATCTTGTCAAGCCGGTTGACCGCGAACGGCTTGCAAATCTTATAGAAAAACATCGGGCAATGCGCTTTTCGGCAGTTAGAAAAGCTGGCGTGTCGCCAGCCAATTGGTCCCCTAAAGGTCAGAAAAGCTCGCGAAAACTCGAACCCGCCGGCACGAGGAGAAATTAGTTATGCCCAAAATCTTGCTCGTGGAAGACAACGAGATGAATAGGGACATGTTATCCAGGCGCCTCGAGCGCAAGGGATACAGCGTTGTTATGGCTCAAGACGGCAAGCAGGGATATCTACTTGCCCATTCGGAAGCGCCCGATCTCATCTTGATGGATCTCAGCCTGCCTGTGATGGACGGGTGTGAAGTCACGCGCCGCCTAAAAGAGGAAGAAGCAACCCGCCATATACCCATCATCGTGCTGACCGCCCATGTCTTACTCAGGGATCGGGAAAAGGCAATAGAGGCTGGATGCGACGACTTCGATACCAAACCTGTTGAATTTGGACGCTTGAGCGAAAAGATAGAAAAGCTGTTGTTGGTGAGGAAACTCTTATGAGCTCGCAACAGAGCCGCTTATTAATAGTGGATGACAACGAAATGAATCGGGACATGCTTGCCCGCCGGCTGACACGTAGCGGCTTTCTCGTTGACATTGCTGAGAACGCACAACAGTTGATGCAACACATTAAACAGAACAGTGTGGACTTGGTTCTTCTGGACATCGAAATGCCGGAAATCAGTGGGCTTGATGCACTGAAAACTCTGCGTGAGAGCTACTCGCCCGTTCAGCTTCCGATCATTATGGTCACCGCGAAAACTCAAAGCGAAGACATCGTCAAAGCTCTGAATCTAGGAGCAAACGACTATCTCACGAAACCAGTGGATCTTCCCGTCGCTCTTGCCCGCATCGGGACGCAGTTGTCGCACAAACGAGCACAGGAGGCTTTGAGAGAAAGCGAAGAGCGCTACGCTTTGGCGGCGCGTGGAGCCAATGATGGTCTTTGGGATTGGAATATTCAGACCGGCCACGTGTATTTCTCCCCTCGCTGGAAGGCCATGCTGGGTTGGCACGAAAACGAAATCGCCAACACGCCGGAGGAATGGTTCAATCGGATTCATGACGCAGATCGAAAAAGAGTGAAAGAAGAGATAGCCGCCCATCGCAATGGCTCGACGCCTCACTTCGAGAGCGAGCATCGAATGCTCCACAAAGACGGCACATTTCGTTGGATGTTGAACAGGGGGCTCGCGGTATTCGATGATTCAGGAAAAACTTTACGGATGGCCGGCTCACAGACCGACATCACAGAGCGAAAAGTGTCTGATCCCCTGACTGGTCTGCCTAACCGGCTACTTTTCATAGACCGGCTTGGGCGGCTAATCAAACATGCGAAACGGCGTAAGGACATATTGTTCGCGGTTCTATTTCTTGATCTTGACGGATTCAAAATGATCAATGACAGCATGGGTCATCTGATCGGCGACCAGCTCTTGCTCGGAGTGGCTAATCGTCTGGAGAAATGTTTGCGCTCTACGGACACGGTAGCCCGTCTGGGAGAATCGTTCACTGTGGCGCGCCTCGGCGGGGATGAGTTCACCGTGCTCCTCGACGATCTTAAGGATCCAAACGATGCCAAAAGCGCTGCCGACCGCTTGATGAAGGCATTAGCTCCCCCATTCATTTTGGGTGGCAAAGAGGTATTTACGTCCGTAAGCATCGGAATCGCCCTAAGCAACACTGCCTACGAACAGGCGGAGGACATGCTTCGCGACGCCGACACCGCTATGTATCGAGCTAAATCTCTCGGGAAGGCACGCTTCGAGGTTTTCGATGCCGACATGCGGGCCAGCGTGATGGCGCGCTTGCAATTGGAGACCGACCTGCGTGGGGCTTTGGAACGTAGAGAATTCCGAAATTTCTATCAACCAATCGTGTCTTTAGACTCCGGACAGATTGTCGGCTTCGAAGCCCTGCTTCGTTGGCAGCATCCAACCCGAGGTCTGGTTGGCCCGGAAGAATTCATCCTCGTGGCAGAGGAAACGGGCCTGATCCGCGAGCTGGGCTGGTGGAATCTCAGGGAAGCCTGCCGGCAAATGAGCGACTGGAGAAGGGTCCCAAAGAGTTGCGACTTGGTCATCAGCGTAAACCTTTCTGCGAAGCAGTTCCTGCAGCCTAACCTGGTCGAGGACATTCGAAAATTGCTCCAAGAACTGTCTCTGGCTCCCGATGCATTAAAGCTAGAGATTACTGAAAGTGCGGTTATGGCGGATCCCTCAACGGCTGTGGAGATGTTGCAGCAGATAAAAGCCATCGGGATCCGTCTGGCTATCGACGACTTCGGTACTGGCTATTCGTCCCTAAGTTACCTGCACCGGTTTCCGCTCGATACCCTAAAGATTGATCGTTCTTTCATCCGTGACATGCAAGCCGACGGAGAAGGCATGGAAATCGCGCGAACGATTCTGCCCATGGCCAATAACCTTCGCTTGGATGTGGTTGCCGAAGGTGTGGAAACAATTGAGCAGGTTGCTTTGCTTAGGCAGCTACATTGCAGCTATGCGCAGGGATATTACTTCTCCAAGCCACTATCGGCAGAGGGTACCACGGCGTTGTTGGTGGGAGAGCCCTCCTGGCAAATGTGCGAACAGGTTAAATAGCTGATGGTTGAAATCTCATGAAACTCGCACTGCAAAATATCCTCCACGACCGCGGCCGCTTCTCCGTGACGGTTCTCGGCGTGTCTTTTGCGGTTTTCCTGATGGTCTTTCAAGGCAGCCTCTTGGCCGGTTTTTTGCAAGCCGCCTCCAGGTTGATTGATGCCAGCGACTCTGACATCTGGATTACCGCGAGGGGAGTACAAGCCTTTGAATTTGGAACGGTCTTGGATAGCCGTGTGAGGGAGATGGCCGCCGGTGTACCGGGGGTGTGGCAGACTGGCAGGGTATGCATGGCGTTTGCGGTTTATCGCACGCCTATTGGCCGGCAACAGGTTGTAGCCCTTGTTGGCGCGGATCCCAATATCGGTAAGCGCTTTCCGGTTCCTGACAGGCATGAATTGGCCGACCAGATGTCCCCTGATGCGGTTCTTTATGACGTAAGTGACCGCAAACAGATCGGAGTGGGTGCATTGCCGGCAGAAGTAGAGATAAATCGACACCGCGCGAGAATCGAGCGAGAAATCCAGGGGTACGGAGCATTCCTAGGCGTTCCGTTCCTGTTTACTTCGTATCGTAACGCCACTCGGTTCATGGAATTCGGCCCCGACCGCGTGATGTATGTCCTCGTGCGAGTTGACAAGAGTTATTCCCTTTCGCAGGTCCAGCAGAATCTTAAGCAAAAACTCCCTGAAGTGGACGTTTTAACGCAAGACGAGTTTGCTCATAAGTCTCGGATGTACTGGACGGTAAAAACGGGGGCGGGTGGAGCCATTCTGACTGCCGCAGTGCTGGGATTTCTGATAGGTCTCGTTGTCGTGTCCCAAACGATTTACGCGAACACGATGGAAAATATCGAAGAATATGCCACATTAAAGGCTCTGGGCGGGTCGCAAGTCTTCGTGACGCGCATCGTTCTTACTCAGGCCTTGGTTTGTGGTGCGGTAGGCAGTGTTTTGGGCCTTCTCGCCGTCCTACCCAGTATCAGTTACGCCAAATCTCTGATTCCCTGGATCTATGCTCCCTGGTGGCTGCCCGGAGCGATGGTTGTCCCGAGCCTGGCTATGTGCTTGTTGGCCTCCATTGTTTCTGTGCGCAGCGCCCTCACGGTCGAGCCTGGGAGAGTATTCCGTGCCTAATCATTTCTTAGCAGTGGAAAGCGCCAGTGTGTCATTCGGGCACGCTCAGGCCCGTGTTTGCGCCCTCCAAGATGTTTCCCTCGCGTTCGAGCCGGGCACTCTTTCCTTGGTGATGGGCCCTTCTGGAAGCGGGAAGACGACTTTGTTGTCTATGCTTGGGTGCCTGCTGACGCCGGATGAGGGAACGGTTTTTGTGGATGGCGTTGCTGTCAATGGTCTCAGCGAGGCGGAACGAACTATCGTTCGCCAAAAGAAGATTAGCTTCGTTTTCCAGGCTTTCCGCCTCTTTCACTCCTTGAGCGCCTTGGACAACGTGGAGCTTGGTTTCGAGATTCGTGACCCGGCCGTGCCTGGACGAAAGGAAAGGGCGCGAGATTTGCTCCTTCAATTCGGCCTCGGTGAAAAGCTTCATCAAGAGCCCAACGCACTGAGCCCTGGTGAAAAGCAACGAGTTGCGATCGCGCGCGCCCTGGCTGGGAATCCCCCCATTCTTCTCGCAGACGAACCGACGGCCTCCTTGGACGCCGAAGCGGGAAGAAATATTTGTCAAATCCTTCGAAGCCAGGTTGACGAACACGCCAGAACGGTTGTGGTCGTTAGCCATGACTTGCGATGGGAGAAATTTGCCGATCGCACGATCACTCTCTGCGATGGTCGCGTCGAAGAAGAGGTTGCCGTTCTATGAAGGCCCTGGAGACACTAGGCGCCTTGAGAGCACTGAAGCCATATAGCAGATGGGCCCTTGGTGGTCTTGCGACCCTGCTGGTCATTGTAGGCGTAGTTTTCCTCGGGACTTCGAGAGATAGAAATGCGGTGGAAGCTCACGGGACATCATCCGAAAACTCCGTTGCCGCTGTGATCTTCGCCTCCCCGGGGCGGGTTGAGGGTGCCTCCGAGACAACACAAATAGGAGCTGCCGCCGACGGGATTCTAAAGAGCGTGTACGTAAAAGAGGGCCAGTTCGTCAAGAGAGGAACGCTGCTAGGCGAAATCGCCTGCGATGATCTCCAAGCCAGGCTGCAAACGGCCCTGGCGGAGGCGGATGGCTCGCGCGAGGCAAAGGCCAGGCTTCTCCATGGTGCGCGTGACGAAGAAAAGAAAATTGCGAGCGAAAAGACGGCAGCTGCCCGCGCGACCTTCGAAGAGGCCAAGTCGCGACTGCAGATGCAGCGAGCTCTCTACGAGAAGCAACAGATCTCTCGATCTTCTTATGACCAAGCCGTCCGCGATCACAACGTTGCTGACGCCAACCTCCAGGCCGCGATTCGAACGGAGGAATTGCTTGCCGCGCCTCCGTTGCAAGAAGACACGGCGCGAGCCGAGGCTGAACTAATGGCTGCAGAGGGCCGCGTCAAAACCGTTCACGAGCAGATTGGGAAATGCTCTATCTTCGCCCCCATCGATGGGACTGTTTTGAGAGTCTACGCAAGGCGAGGCGAATCCTTCAGCACAGTTACTCCGCGAACGCTATTCAGCCTCGCAGATACTTCTGCTCGCCACATTAGGGCAGAAATCGACGAGAGAGACGTAGATAAAGTTTCTCTCGGACAAAAAGTGCTAATTGAGGCTGATGCTCTTGACGGTAAAAAACTCAAAGGTTCCGTGGCGAGAATATCCGACATGATGGGCAGAAAGAGCATCTCGACCGGCGACCCTGCGGATAAGAGCGATCGCGATATCTTGGAGGCTGTCATCGATTTAGAGGAGAGTTCTCGACCGTTGCCAATTGGGCTTCGAGTCACAATCCAGTTCCTATCGACCAGGTCGAATGCCTTCCGTCGAGATAAATAGGCTAATAGGCCGAGAGCGATTATCTGAGCGTCACACTAAGCCGCAAGCCATTGCCCTGTCTCGACGTGAGTCAAGACGCAGAGCCTGAGTTAGTAGGTTGACCATGCGAGGTGGTTCTTCCGAAGTAACATTGCCAGTGACGAATCCTGCGTCACGCGAAGATTCAGACGACGCTCGATCTGTACGCGCAGGACGAGGGCGATGAAACACGGGCGGCGCAAGGGGAATATCTGACGGCGCTAGGAGTGGGTACGCAGATGGTGCAGTGAGATGTGGGTTGGATTGTGGGTTGAGGTTTTTGGGACAACACCCGGTATCCTACTGGAAACAAATGGTGGGCCTGGGTGGACTTGAACCACCGACCTCGCCCTTATCAGGGGCGCGCTCTAGCCACCTGAGCTACAGGCCCCAACACCGCAGGGGGAACGCTCACAACTATCTCATTGTACGGTGGTTTAGCATATTTCGCAATTGTGCGGAATCTCCGCTTCGCTACAAGACCGCAACTTCTCCGGTCCACTTACTGTGCACGATCACCTGAATCAGAGTTCCGTCTATCGCGGAGGGTTCAGCCCACGCAGCGTCAAGATGTACTGGCTCAGCCAGGAAGTGCAGTGTTTTCGCGTAGATCCGATCAACAAACAGACCACAATGCGGGTCGCTCGAAGATAAACTCCTAAAAAAGCAACGAGCCCTACAGTTTTAGGAATTGAGCTTAGAACGACGCCGAGATCACGGCCACCTGAGCCTATAACTCAAAACAATTCTCGGCGTGATTCCTCATCGGCTCTAACACCATTGAATCCGATCGACCCCGAACGAGAGTACCTGCGGTCCAACTTTTGGATTCCCGATAAACTGGAAGCTATGTAGATCGATGAGCCGGACAACCACGTCTCCGCAGGTCGTAGTCGATGAGATGGAACGCATCGGAGAGGCGGTCTAGTTCCGGCAGGAGATAGCTGTGATCGAAATCGGCCCGGCGTGGAGGACGACAGTTATCCCAAGGTAAGGTTTGCCGACGATCCGCTCGGAGCTGGTTCGTTAGCCGCCTGATTGGCACTTTAACTTAGGAATCGGACCGTTGGCAGGTCCCTCTTTATTCTTCGCGTAGCGCAACTAGGGGTTGAATGCGAGCGGCGCGACGCGCATGGCCTATCATCGCGACAAGCGCCGCGAAGATCAGCGAAGCGCATACAAGTCCGTACGACACCGGACTGGTTGTGTTCAGCGGCAGCGGCGCGCGACGAAGAGCGTTCACAAGGAGAAACGAGAAGAGAAGCGTGAATATTGTTCCGGCCAGTGTTCCTGCGATCACTGGGCGCAGACCGGAATTAAACACCAGCCTCATGAGCTCACGCGGGTTGGCTCCGAGAGCTGCGCGAATTCCGAACTCGCGAGTCCTCCTGGTCACCGAATACCCCACTGCTCCATAGATTCCGAGCAGGGCCAGGAAACCCGCTACGCCAGCTACAAACAACAGTATCTTGCCGATTACCCATCCTTGCTCGGCGTTGTAGTCCATCTGCGCGCGCAGCGTGCTGGAAAGCACCAGCATCTGCGGATCGAGATCGCGCGCAATATGTTTCACCGCTGCCGCGATGGGATCGGCATCGCCGTGGAAGCGTACGAGAACGAGATCACCGCGAGCCGGAATGGTGCGCAGCATATAAATGCAAGGGCCATCGGGCTGGCGGGTGTATCCGGTGTAGGTGTCACGGACAACGCCGAGCACGCGCAGACGTTTTCCGTCCGGTGCGATGACCTCCCTGCCAATCGGATCTTGTGCTGGCCAAAATGCGGTCGCGAACGATTGGGAGATCATCACGGCATTTTCATCAGATAGAGTATTGCGGAATACCTGGCCAAGTACCAGCGGAATGCCGACCGTGGCGAAATAATTCTGCGAGACAGCTCTGACCGTAGCGCTGTGGGTTCCCCCCGATACCTGCGCGGGAAGACGAAACTCGGTGTTGAGCCGAACTCCTTCTTCGCCGTCTCCCATCAGGGGAGATATGCTGCTGGTGGCGACGGCATCGACCAACGGTGTACCCGCAAGACGCTCCTGCAAACTTCGGTAGAACGCTTCCGTTTCAGCTGGATCATAGCGTTCCAGGCCAAGCTCCAACGGAACGGCGAGCACGTGTCGGGTTTCAAAACCCGGCTCCGCGCGGAAGATGGAGACGACGGCCCGGGAAAACATTACTGATGTGACCATCAGCACCACGCTGAAGGAAACCTGTGCGATCACCAGCAGATCCTGCGGCTTCCAACGCGCATGTACGGCGGACACAGAAAGTTCCTTCCCCTTCAGCGAAATCCATACGTCCTGCCTGAGGCATTCGGCGGCGGGCGCTATCCCAGCGAAGATAGCAGCTGCCAAAGTGATTGCGGCGAGATAGTCGAAGACATGCCAATCGAGTGTGAACGAATAGTGAGGCATTGCAGGAGCCAGCTTTTGAAAAGCCTTGGGTATTTGCAAGGCCAGATAGAGGCCGAGTGTCCCGGCTACTGCCGCCAGCAGCAGGTTTTCGGAAAGAAGTTGCCGCAGCACGCGCCGTCCTGCCGCGCCCAGCGAGATGCGCACGGCGATTTCCTGCCGACGCGCTATGGCGCGGGAAAGCAGCAACACCGCCCCACTGGCGCAGCTTACGAGCAGCAGCAGCGTGGCCCCGGTGCCTATCAGCAACAGGATCCAGAAGGAGTTGGCGCGCACGTTTGGATCTTCGATGAGAGCTCCGCTGGTGACGAGCACGCGCTGTTTCAAGTCGGGATCGAACGCGGGAACCCGCCCGGCGATTACATTCGCTTCCGCCGCAAGTTGCTCGCGAGTACGGCCTGGACGCAGCCTCCCTTCCAGCCACAACGTGGGCGTTCTTTCCACGCGAAAGATGTCCTCATTCCCGGTGAGCCGAGGCTGCATGGTATAAGGCACCCAGATTCCAGGACCGCGGAGTCTGCCGGCAAAATCCATCGGGGTAATACCGATTACCGTGAAGGGCTGCCGGTTCAGCAGAATCACTTTCCCAAGGATGTGCGGGTCAGCAGCAAAGCGGCTGCGCCATGCCTCTTCCGAGAGCACCACTACTCGTTCTTCTGAGGCCGACGCGCATTCGTCAGGGCCGAACAGGCGTCCGAGATTCGGCCGAGTCAAGCCGTAAACGGAGAAGAAGTTGCACGAAACTTCCAGAGCCAGGCTGCTTGTCGTCTCTTCCTCGATTAAGACCCCATCCGTACGCCATGCAGCGAGTTCCTGCAGGACTTTCGATTCGCGCTGAATCGCATGGTAAGCAGCTACGGAAAATTGGCCGCCCAGTTCAAGCGAATTTCCTCGCAACCAATACTGGGCGTACAGCCGGGAGAAGGTTGCCGGATCGGAATCGGTGCGGGGGCGAAACACCAGCCCGTTGATGAGGGTAAACACGCCGGCATTGATCCCGATGCCGATGGCCAGGGTCAGTATGACGGCAATCGAGATCAGCTTTGCATTCCGGGCCATGCGGAATCCGTACCTCAGGTCCCGAACCAAATCGTCCAGCCAAAGCAAAAGGCCACCTCTACGATGAAAGAATCGCGTACACTCTGAAGACGTAAGTGCGGGCGAAAAATTACCGTGTCACAGAACAATTTATACATCACCGCACTTGGGAGTGCCATCAGTGGCTAACCCCATTGCGCATTGCGGGCGAGTTACGGGCAACCCTTCCATAATCTGGTAAGGGAAGTATCGCCGACTACTCGGGAGTAGGCACTTCCGTGATCTCATTCGTTGCCACATCGCCGTACGCATTGTGTTAACGGTGTTGAGAGAGTGCACTAGCCAGAGCAGAATCCCGCCACGCGCAATTTAGGGGGTGCCCACGACAATGCGGCACGTGCTGCGTCTTCCGCTCTGTTTGGTTTCGCACTGCTGCTGTGTCTCTGTACTCAGCAACCGGCTGGAGCAGCTATTGGCATCGTCAGAGATTCATGCTGCAGGCTGTGCCCAACGCGGACGGATGCTGTAGGGTTTGCCGGGGAGCCCCGGGGAAGGTGAGTCTCAAAAGTTATTTCTCCAGGTAGTCAGTTTGCCATTTCCCGATGCCAGTTAGCTGAACGACCACAGCGCCTTTGGCTTCGACAAAATGAGGGACGCCAGACGGAATGAAGACGAAACTACCTGCCGGATAGCTCTTTAACTTCCCTGCGTCGAATTTCGTTCCTTCGCCCACATACCAGGTGCCTTCGATCACCGTGGCCAGTTCGTCTCGCGGGTGCGTATGCGCGAGCACACGCGCACCGCCTGGTATTTTCACGCGATCGATCCAGGTTCCGCCCTGGCTGGAGTCGCCGAACAGGTGCGCTCGCTGTCTGCCGTCGTTGTAGTACGGCGGCGTAAACCACCGTACTTGGTCCGCAGTTAGCGCGACAATCTCTTTCTTGTTCCGTTCAGCCAAGCTTGTTTCCCATGCGACTGCCGCAACGATTGTGAGCACCGCAATGGCTGCAGTAAATACCCTCTTCATCTCGTTCTCCTCTCCCAAAACTGTTTTGGTTCGCAGGCGGTTTCTCGGCGCAAATTGTCTTGAACCGTTGGTTTCTCGCTTAATAAGGTTCTTCATCCCGCTCTGACGATCGTGAGTCGTCACCGTCGCGCTCTTGGTTCCCGCGCACTGGCCTGAAGTAGTTGTGCACCACGTGATGCGCCACTTTATGTCCGAGTATCAATCCCTGCCTGACTGAGGTGCGGTAATGAAATCCAGCGTAGATGCGTGCCCATCCCACCTCGTTTTGCCAGTCACGAATATTGTTGAAGTTGTGCGTGGTATTTGTGACTGAGCTGAAAAGAGAGATCTGGAAATTTGGGCCGCCAAAATGGCTCTTAAGTACGTCTGCTACCGCTCCGGTGGTGCAGCCGTGTGCCGATGGATATTCCGGATGGTTGGGCGTCGCTGTTAGCGGTGTCCAGGCTGGATCAGCCACCGTGTCTGGATTGCCATCGATATCGCCATTGGGGATCGCCGTCGCCGGCCGCCAGAAGCTGTAGTGATATTTTGCATTCCAGCAGCCGATGGTCGCGTCGGCCGCGGCCGCATATATCATCGCAAATAATCTCGCTGAATCTGCAAGACTCAGATTGAACTCAGCGGCTTTCGCGCGCAGCATGCGGCCGTACTGAGCGGTCGAGTGCTCCGTCCAAAAAAGTCCAATCTCCGTCTGTTCCGGGGTCCTCACCGTGCTGTCCTTGGCTCCCAGCGTCTTCACTTGGTTGTAATCGTCGGCCCAGGTCTGACTGGAGAGATCGGGCGGCGGCTCGGGAAGAAACTGCCCCGGATCATCAAATGTGAACGGTTGCATCTGTCCCACCCAGGGTGTGGCGGGTGCGAGGAAGCCTGGAGGTGTCGGAATCCAAACTCCTGCAAGGACAGTCGATGGAAAACTGTAGGGCACGTTGGCTCCTCGCCCATCGTTTGCCCGTAGCGTGAGCAAAGTGATGGCGGAGACAAATCCGACGCTCTGTCCATCAGTTTTTGCCTGACCACTGGGGATTGAGGCGATGCCAACCAGGGGATCACCGTATTGGATATCTAGATATTGCTTCTGATCGGGTAACACCCGTATCAACGTTTGATACGCAGCTTCGATCGCTGCCGCATCGGCGGAAGCGCCTGCTGGAGCGGTGAGCGAGTATTTGTATGGTTCAAAACCTCCATCGATTGCATTGACCGCGTTGTACACCGCCAATTCAACATAGGTGACGTAAATTGCCGCAGTACTTCCACTCGTCGAGCCTGGTGCGACCTTGCTGGCGCGGGCTGCCGTGATGGCAATATTGTTCCAATTGGTCACGGCGTTCTGTGCCGTTGTCGGCGTTGCCAAAGACAGCAGCAGTACCCCGACGAGGGCCGCACAGCATGAAGCTTTGCTCTTCATAACAGACCTCCAAAGTTGATTGGCAACTTGTGTTGTTGCCGTTCGTAGCGGCAACTCGCCGAGTTAATGGCGAGCGTCGCTGGCGAATTTGTGGCTGATGGCCGCGTATGTCCATAGTCCGCGCATTGAATCTTCCTTACCTGCCAAGCCTTTGGTGGCCATGCCTTTGCGGTGCGGCATTACTTGCGCTTTCATTCCTTAATTGCGATAAACTCTACCGCACAGCGAGAACGAGGACTCGACGTGCAATCACCTGCAGCAGCGCGCGTGTTGCGCTTTGGCGCTTTCGAGGCCGACTTGCAAGCCCGCGAGCTGCGCAAGCAAGGCATGCTCATCAAACTTCAGGATCAGCCGTTTCAGGTGCTGGCAGTTCTTCTCGAGCACGCTGGAGAGATAGTCACCCGCGAGCAGCTCCGGCAGAACCTTTGGCCGAGCGATACTTTTGTGGACGTTGACAACAGTGTCAACGCTGCCATCAACCGCCTGCGCGAAGCTCTGGGTGACTCCGCAGAGAGTCCGCGCTACGTGGAAACTCTGTCCCGCCGCGGTTACCGGTTTGTGGCTCCGGTCACGGCAGTTTCGACCTTGGACCGCGGTCCTCGTTTTGCCGGTGCGTCGTCCGAGATCCCACAAAAGGAGCGGCTTGTCCTAGCGCAGGTGCAAGGAATTGCGGAACCTGCAGTTGCAGCGATTCAAAAGAAAGCTGTTTCTACACGCCCGATGGTACTGCTCGGGATCATAACGTTGGCGGCAATTGTCATCATTGCTATGCTAATAAACCGCGGCAGTAGTAAGAGCACGAGCCAGCCAGCCATCAGGTCGCTCGCAGTGCTGCCTTTGAAAAATCTCTCTGGTGACGCGACACAGGAATACCTGGCTGACGGAATGACTGAAGCGGTCATCGGACGCCTCGCCGGGATCCATGATCTGCGCGTCATTTCCCGCACGTCGGTGATGCGCTTCAAAGACACACAACGGTCGGCGCCCGAGATCTCGAGAACCCTCGGTGTGGATGCCCTGGTCGAGGGATCAGTGATACGAGAGGGCAACCGCATTCGGGTTCATGCGCAGTTGATTCGCGGATCAACCGATGAGCATTTCTGGTCCGAAAGCTACGATCGCGAACTGCGAGACGTTCTTTCTCTCGAGAGCGATGTGGCCCAATCCATCGCGCGAAAGGTTGAGGTAACGCTCACCGGAAAGGAACACGAGAGGCTCACCGCAGCGCGTTTGGTTTCGCCTGAAGTTTACGAGAGCTATCTTAAGGGCCGGTTCGCCTTAAACAAGCGCTACAATAGACAAAGTCTTGAGGAGAGTATTCGGTATTTCGAGGAGGCGATCAAGAAAGACTCGTCGTTTGCGCCGGCATACGTTGGCTTGGCAACCGCCTACAGACGACTTGGCGCAGTTTTAATCGGCATTCCGTCGAGTGAAACACGTCCAAAAGTGATCAGCGCGGCGCAGAAGGCGCTGGAATTGGACCCGGAGCTTGCCGAAGCGCACGCTCGGCTCGCAGACATTTATCAGCAACTGTTCCGGTGGAGCGATGCCGAAGCTGAATATAAGCAGGCCCTCGAGTTGAAACCAAACGACGCAGCTACGCACCTCTTATATGCATACTGGCTGGCGTGTCAGGGCCGTACCGAGGAGGCGGTTGCCTGGTCACGGCGAGCCCGGGAGTTAGATCCGCTCGGTACCAGCGGCAGTAGCATCGGCCATATTCTCATCTACGCTCGTCACTACGATGAGGCGATACATGAGTTGCGCAGCGTGCTCGCCTTACAGCCAGACGATGCCGAAGCTCTCTGGTATCTCGGACTCGTGTTCACCGTCCAAGGACGACCTGAGGAGGCGATCGCCGTACTGGAGAAAGCGCTTTCCGTTTCCGACCGTAGTCCCGCCATCATGGGTTTCCTCATCAGGGCGTACGTCTTGGCCGGGCGACGCGCGGATGCGCTTCATCTTCTTGCCGAATTGAAGAGACGCAGGCAGACAGGCTACGTTAGTCCGGCTGCCTTCGTGCATGCTTACTTGGGAGTGGGCGAATACGACGAAGCATTTTTCTGGTTTGAGCAAGCCTTCCAGGAACAGTCAAATTTGATGCAATCCCTGAAAGTCCTACCACTTTATGATCCCTTGCGCGAAAACCCCCGCTTTAAAGGTCTACTCCGCCGCGTCGGGCTGAATTAACCGATCCACTCTTGCTCGAAGTCTTGCGGCACGTTTCAGGGCACAGCTTTGAGAGAACAACCTGTCAGGAATGCGCAAATTCACTGGTACGAAAGGGAGAACGTTGAACCGAAAGCGCCGCTAGATTGAGACGGAAGAGATCAAGCCTGTTTAATGCCGTTCCCAAGTTTCTTTTTCGGCGGATCACAACGAAGTCGATTCAACACCGACAACCGTCTTGTTGAGACCAGCGGTCGCCGCGCGCTCTATCTGCGCTCTGTTTGCGTGGCTTGAGTCGGCTTTCATGGTCTTGCGTGTCATCCATGGCCCTGCATGTTGTTGAAAGTACGTTTTGTTGCGGATTCGGTTCCTTCCGCGCTCACCACTTACTTCCTAACTGCCAGGTTAGTGAGTCGTTCTTCCTGGATGACGGGCAACCGTTCCGTAATCCGGTAAGGGTTGCCGACCACCCGCCCGGGGCTCGCAATTTGCCCCCTCCGGCTCAATGAGTGCCTTGGACCTCTTACCGCCAATTTAGAATGAGACCCATCAAATTCCTGAATACTGGCTGCAGTACTGGATCTTAGGAGCCATATCGACAAATCTGACTATCCGTTGAAGAGCACTTCGATCATCCCTTCGCGGAGGTTCTGGGCTTTCGGAGACCGACTTTATCGAATCACGCTTTGGACAGAAGGAGTGCGCGCACCCCCATGCCAATGGAAACCGCCACTGCGGTAGCGCGCACCCAATTGAGCATCACCCACCGGCGCATTTGGGCCGCGATCTCATCGCCCGGCTGACCTCCGCCGTGATTAACCACAAGGCTGATGATAGTCGGCCTGAAATATAGGAATGTCGCCGCCACGGTGACCAACAGCAGCACGGTACTGGCGATACGCCAAGTCCTGTGCGGCCGCGGAGTGCCAAAGCTTGTCAACAAGGCAGCCAGCCCAACCAGGCCCAATCCAGGTGTGGCCCAAGACCAAAAGAACATTCCCGCGCGGCCCGCAACGGCCAGCACCTGATTAGTTACGGCCAGGGAGCGGGGCGGATCGGCTGCAACCAGTGGCCAGACAGCGATCGCCTCGTATAGGCCGCCCCCGAGAACGATGCATGACCAGACAAGAAAAACCAAAAATGTGAGTGATGTCAAAATCGATCGCATGTACCCTCCTGAACTTAGATATAGTTATACTATACCCAAATTGGCTGATGCGCCGAACTCTTTCGCCAAAACGCCGCTATGATTCGACCAGACGCCGGGAGTCTGCCGACCGGACCCGTCTGCGGATTGCCCAAAGCGGCCGCGCATTATTTGCGCAATCGGGCTACGGAGCAACGTCGATTGAGGCAATTGCCAACCACGCTGGCGTAGCGGTCCCGACCTTTTATGCTACTTATGGATCGAAGCGCGCGTTGCTCTTTGCCCTGCTCGACGCGGCGGACGCTCAAGCGAACGTCATTGCTCTTCAGGATTCTCTTCGCAGCGCGGCGGCGGATCCCCCGCGGCAGCTATCGCTGTTGGTGTCGTTCAGTCGTCGTTTATATCAACAATCCGCGGACCTCATCGAGGTGGCGCGCAGCGCCGGAAGCATGGAGCCGGATTTGGCAGCGCTTTGGGTCGAAGGCGAACAGCGCCGGCTCCGCGGAGTGGCCCCAATCGTCCGCTCCTGGGTGGTAGCCGGAGCGTTACGCAAACCCCTATCTGAGCGCGACGCTTTGGATATCCTCTGGTCATTAACGGGCGCCGACAACTACCGTTTGTTCGTCACTGAACGCGGCTGGCCACCAGAAAGGTATGAGAAATGGCTCACAGCCACGCTCAAAACACTTTTGTTCCGCAAAGCGCCACGCATGCTTTCGCATAAATAAACATAACGCCCGTTTGCTTCAACGATCCTGCGGTCTCGCAGCACAAGATCTGGACCAGTGCATCATCGCCAAGTCACTCATCGACTTGCCCAGGTGGAGAGATTCGCCGCTTTCCGAGTTGCGGGCGAGTGACGGGCAACCCTTCCGTAATCGGGTAAGGGAAGGGTTGCCGACCATCCGCCCAGAATCTCATCCTTATATCCCATGACGCCGTTTCTGGGATAATTTCATGGACTAGCAATGCGTGCAATAGAAGTACCGGCCAGGATGCGACTGTCCGTAAAGGAAAAAATAAGGAGGTCAGGGCCGTCACCCCGGGAGTGCTGGATGTACATCTGTCAGCGATCCAATCGAGGTTGGTGTTAAACTCTGGAGATTGTGCCGCAATTTGTGATTGAACGAGACATTCCGGGCGCGGGGGCGCTATCGGAGGACGAGGTCAGGGAAGTATCGCTGCGTTCCTTGCAGACACTCAAGGAAATGGGACCGCAGATTCAGTGGCTCCATAGCTATGTTACTGAGGATAAGGTCTACTGCGTTTACCTTGCTCCCGACGAGGACACGATTCGGGAACATGCGCGAAGAACAGGAATTCCAGCGAATCGGGTCGCCGCTGTGCGTCGATTAATTGGCCCTTCTAACTTGGCGTAGCGGAGTCAAGCCTCCAGAGAATAGTGGATGGCGCTGCTCAGGCTCATTGCAAAACCTTCGTCCCAGACACTCTTGCCCTCTTGCTCACGGAGTGCTTTCCATGCAGGGAGCAATGTCTGGTCAAGTTTTTGCTGTTCTGCCGGATGCAGAGGAGCGCCGATCAGCTGGCGTAAGTGCGTCGCCGCGCCGGCCAATTTCAGTGCACGGGCAGCTTGCCCCTGAGCCACAGCGAGACAAGCAGATCCTTCCAATGCCCTGGCGGCGCCTCGCCTGTGACCCAAGCCCGCAAAGATTCCCAGGGCTTCCCGGTATGCCGCATGCGCAGCTAGATGATCTCCCCGTTGACAATGGATGCCGCCCAGATCGGTAAGTGAGCGCGCAGAACCCCACTGATCTCCGACTTCCCGAAAGGCCAAAAGCGCAAGCTGATACAATTCCTGGGCGGCGAGCAGGTCACCCTGCACGCGTGCGATGTCTCCCTGTTGGTTGATCGACCACGCCGTACCGTTGCGATCCCCAAGTTCAGCGAAAATGTCCCTCGCCTCACGGAGCGCCCATTGAGCGCGCGGGTAGTCGCCCCGAACCTTAACTACATTCGCGAGGTTGTGAAGACAGCGGGCAGTTTCCAAGCGGTTGGACAGCAGACGCCAGCGGGCAAGACTTCGCTCAAAATTGCTCTGCGCGGCGGAGTAGTCACCCTGATCCCGCTCCGTAACGCCTAGAGCATTCAGAGACGCAGCAATACCTGAGTCGTCGGCCAATTCTTCATAAAGGGACAGGGCTTGTTGGAGGAAATGCTTGGCCGCCGGATAATCGCCCTGAGCCGTCGCTAACGCGCCGAGAAAATGCAAAATTCTTGCCCGTTCTCTTGGGCGTTCCGAGCCAGCCATCTGTAGAAGAGTCTCCAACCGAATACGTCCCTCGGTCAGGTGTTCCCGCATATCCCAGAATCGAAACAGTGCCGCGCCGAGGCGGAAGCCCCAGTCTGGATTTTTGGTCTCACACAGCCAGTCGAGAGCTAACCTGAAGTTGTCAATTTCGAGGTCGCAATGAACCAGCCAGACTCCTCGGTCTGTTGCGCTCTGTTCTGGGTTTCCCTCCTCCGCCAGGACCAGACAAAACGCCGCGTGAGCGCGCCGCACCACAGCTCGTTCACCGCTCTCAATGAGACGTTCGACGGCGAATTCGCGAATGGTTTCCAGCATCGCAAAACGTGGCTCGCTCTGAGATCGATCCATGCGTTGAATCAGGTTTTTGTCCACTAAGGACGACAGGCCTTCAATAAGATCGATACCGAGATCTTGTTGGGTGTTGCAAACAGCTTCTGCCGCCTCCAACGTGCATCCACCAACAAACACCGCAAGCCGACGGAAAAGCTTCTGCTCTTCCTCACTCAAAAGGCCGTAGCTCCAATCAATCGCGTTGCGGAGAGTTTGTTGCCTTTCGGGCAAGTCGAGCGCACCACCAGTAAGCAAATGCAAGCGGCTATGCAGACGTTCGAGGATACCGCTGGGAGGCAACAGTTTGGTTCGGGCAGCCGCGAGCTCGATTGCCAGCGGCAATCCGTCGAGTCGCGAACAAATTTCCTGAACGACAGATACGTTGTCGGAATTAATAACAAAATCGGGCCAAACGGCTGCCGCACGCTGCCCAAACAGCTCCAGTGCGAAATTCTCCGCAAGCGGTGCAACGGGAAATTCTTGCTCGCCGTAGATACGCAAGCAAGACCGGCTGGTGATCAGGATTTTCAGGGAGGGGCACGCTTCCAATATGTCGGCCACCAGTTTCGCGGCCGGCAGGACTTGTTCGAAGTTGTCCAGCAGAAGCAGGAATGGTCCGGAATTTTGTAGCTGAGTGCCAATCAACTGTGAAACGGTGCGATTGGGGACTTGCTGGATCTCGAGAGCGTCCGCGATGGCGGTTGCAACAAGGTCCGGACGCTTGATGGAAGCCAAGCTGACGAATTGAACTCCCGCTGTGAATCGGTCGCCGATTGTGGAGGCTACCGCAAGGGCCAACCGCGTTTTCCCAGCGCCTCCAGGGCCCGTGAGACTCAGCAGCCGCACGTTCTTTCGGAGTATCAACTCGGAGGCTTCGGCCACTTGCTGTTCGCGTCCGATGAGCGAAGTACGCGGGATCGGCAGACCGTGAAGTTTCTTAGCGATCTTCGCCGCCGACAACGCACGGTCGTCGGATAAGTCATAGACCCTAGCTGTGGGGGGAAATTCTGTCTTCTTCGAAATCTGAATCACCTCGGCAGCGAACACGTATCCGCGTCGAGGCACAGTTTTGAGCAACTTCTGATCGCGATCATCAAGCGCGCGGCGCAACTCCAGGGCGCACTGGACCAACGAATCATCGGTAACAAACGCGTCGGGCCAGACCGCCTGCATCAGTTCCTGCTTGCCGACCAGCCGCCCAGGATGTTCCACCAAATACTTAAGCGCCTCATATACCTTTGGACGAAGCTTGATCTCCTGTATTCCCTTGAGAACACAACCCCTTGCGAGGTCCAGGGTGAAGTCACCGAATTGATAGCTTAGCGCGCGCGTTTCCAAATCTGCTCCGGTTTTGCCCAAATCATGCCACCCTGATTTTTTGGCTTTTCTTTGGCTTTGTTTCGTTACTTCGCACTCTGATGCTTGCTAGTTTGCTTTCGTCACGATGCTCAGCAATCTGTTGCGCGTGTTTCTAGCGACCTATCTAAGGGAGCCGCTTTACAAAGTGGATTCTACCAAAAGGTGCTCGCCGAAGAAGCAGCGAGCAATAAACAACAACGGAAATGAGCACAATACTTCAAAGGAGACAAGGTCGATGAGTGGTACACGAATCCGGAGAAAAGTTATAAAACTCGCAGCACAATGTCGATTTTCCGTGATTGGCGCCCTCGCCGTCACCAGCGTTTGGCCGTTGCTCGTGGTGGCGCAAGACGGTCACTCTCACGCTGCGCAAGCGCAACAGGAAACAACCGCCGAGCAAAAAGCCAACCAAATCGCGCTAATCAAGATTGTTCGGGACTCGACCGACCGCTTCCATGATGTTGCGGAGGCTGAGAGAGAAGGATATGCCCTTAGTTTTGGCTGCGTGAGCGGACCCGACCAAGGAGCCATGGGGCTCCACTTCATTAACATGGAACTGGTAGGCAGGGGAGTGATTGACCCCACCAAGCCCCAAATCATTCTCTACGAACCAACCGCGGACGGACGCCTGAAATTGACGGGCGCAGATTTTCTGGTGGATGCGCAACAGTGGGACAACGACAAGACGCATAAACCGGGTCCGCCAGAACTGATGGGGCAGCTCTTTCACTTTTTCGAGAGTCCCAATCGTTTCGGGCTAAAGGCGTTCTACACACTTCACGTTTGGGCCTGGAAAGATAACCCTAACGGAACCTTCGTCAACTGGCACCCCGCTGTTGCGTGCAAGTTATTCGACGGCCAAACACGTTAGCCAATGAGCTAGATTCAGCGGCCAGCCTCTTCGTCGTAGTCGCGAAGGGGCTGGGCAGCTGGACGGATAGAAATCGAAAAGCCAGAGTTACGAAAAGGAGAAATTTTCATGAGCACTGCACAGGTTCCCGCTTTAGATATGAACAAACTCAACGCTTTCATCGGACAATTTGTGACGGATCTTGGCGCGGCCGTTCACGCCGGAATGGTCGTTATCGGAGAGAAGTTAGGACTCTACAAAGCGCTTGCTTCTGGGCCTGTCACCCCGGCGCAACTTGCCTCCAAGACACATACGGATGAGCGTTACGTGCGCGAGTGGCTGGCTTCGCAAGCTGCAGGTGGCTATGTAACTTACGATGAGAAGACCGGGCAATTCAGGCTGACGGAAGAACAAGCCTTCGCGCTGGCTACTGAAGACAGTCCAGCGTATCTGCCGGGAGCATTCGAACTAGCTTTGGGCTCGCTTGCTGCGGTCCCGCGAATTGCGGAATTGTTCCGCACCGGCGCCGGTATGGGTTGGCATGAACATGCTGACGGTGTGTTCCATGGATGTGAAAAATTCTTTCGGCCCGGCTATGCCGCGAATCTAGTAAGCACCTGGATACCCGGATTGCACGATGTAAAAGCGAAGCTGGAGGCGGGAGCGCGAGTTGCCGACATCGGCTGCGGTAAAGGAGCATCCACTTTATTGATGGCCAAAGCATTCCCCAAATCCCACTTTTTCGGATTCGACTATCACGACAAGTCCGTTGAAGCGGCTCGCGAGTCCGCGAAGCGCAACGGTATCGCCGACCGCGTTACCTTTGAAGTGGCAAAAGCCAAAGAATTTGCCGGCAGGAATTACGATTTCGTGGCGGTATTCGATTGCTTGCACGATATGGGTGACCCAATCGGAGCCGCGGCGCACATCCGACAATCGTTAAGAAAGGACGGAACGTGGATGATCGTCGAGCCCTTTGCGAATGACAATTTAAAGGACAATCTAAATCCCGTTGGCCGCGTCTACTACTCCTTTTCTACGTTACTTTGCACGCCTTGCTCACGGTCGCAGGAAGTCGCGCTGTGTTTGGGTGCGCAGGCTGGTGAGGCGCGCATACGCGAAGTTGTGACCTCGGCTGGGTTTAGCCGGTTCCGACGTGCTACCGAAACGCCCTTCAACATTGTTTATGAAGCTCGGCCGTGACACTCATCGGTGCATCGAGCTGCGCGCCACGGGTGCAAGGCATGAAAGGACTGTCGTCAGGATGCAAGCAACGCCGGCTGCTTGTCGCGCGGCTCCTTGGACTTTTGCTTATCAGTGCTGCACCGGGGCGCGCGCAAACTGGCAACTATGATTTCGACGACTCCCATTTCCACTTGACCAATAATATTCAGGAAGGCCCGGATGTTCGCCACTTTCTGGCCATGATGGGTAACAAGGTCGGACGTGTGGCATTGTTCGGCCTGCCCCTCCAGCAGCAGTGGTCGTACCGGATCGACGGGGATCGTGCTCCGACGTATTACCTGCATACGGATGCTCCGTTGTACTACTACTCGTTTACAGACGCGTGGATTGCGATGGCCTATAACTCTTTATCGAAGGAACAGCAGGCTCGTTTTGATCCCATGATCACGGGCTTCAATCCCACAGACATGTATGCGGCGGACCACATCCGCCGCGTGCTTCAGATTTTCCCAGGCGTGTTCACTGGCATCGGCGAGTTCACGATTCACAAAGAGTTTGTATCGGGGAAGATACCGGGCGAAGTCGCAAGCCTTGAGAACCCAGCTCTGGATCGCATACTTGATTTTGCTGCGGAAGTTGGCCTGGTTGTGCTAATCCACAACGATATCGACATTCCTTTTGCAAAAGAGGGTGCTGAACCTGCATACCTCAATCAGATAAAGGCTCTCTTCATGCGGCACTCGAACCTGACCATCCTTTGGGCCCATATGGGGTTGGGACGTGTGGTCCGGCCAGGCAAGAACCACGCAGCACAGATCGAAGCGATCCTGGGTGATCCCTGCTTCCGTCACGTTTATTTCGACATTTCTTGGGCAGAAGTTGCAAAATATGTCGTCGCCAGCCCAGAGGCGACGAAGACGATGGCGGATCTGATAAAACACTACCCTGACCGTTTTCTGTTTGGTACCGATGCGGCCGCACCGGGTGATCAGCTCGCATATTTGAGAGTCTTCAATCAATACGCACCCTTGTGGAAATCCCTCGATGAGCAAACATCCCGGAAAGTCCGGTTGGGCAACTACGAACGAATCTTCGATGAAGGACGCCGCAAAGTTCGGAGTTGGGAGAGATCTCACGCCGCCACGCCCGTACGTGAAAATTGAAGTAGCCGGCTCATGGGGAATGGGCTTCGACTTGGGTGAAATCATCTATCAGGTTTCGGACATGAGTTATCTTCGCGAATATATTTTGGCGTCGAACGAACGCCTGATTTTAAGTTGGGCTTGGCTGTGGTGGGACCTCCAAGGAAGTAAGAAATCTGTTCGATCGAGAAAGAAGAGCAAATGGATCCAACAACTGAAGCAACAATTTCGAAAGCAAGTTCAAGCGGCGGAGTGCGTGATGCCGGAAACACGAGTAAAGCCTCGCAGTTGGCCAAGTCTGCGCTTACGGAAGAGATGCTAGCCCGCTTTGCCGAGCGCGCCGCCGGCTACGACCAGGAAAATCGGTTCTTTCAGGAGGATTTCGAGGACCTGCGCGCGGCTAAGTATCTGCTATTGCCCCTGCCCGCGAAATTCGGCGGCGCGGACATGTCGCTTGCGGAAGTATGCCGCCAGCAACGTCGCTTAGCCTATTACGCGCCCGCGACGGCGCTTGCCGTGAACATGCACCTATACTGGCTCGGGGTCGCAGCTGATCTCTGGCGACGCGGGGATGCCTCTCTGGAATGGATTCTGCGCGAGGCAGCTGCGGGCGAAATCTTCGCAGCGGGCCATGCGGAAAGCGGCAATGATGTGCCAGTTCTGCTCTCTACGTCGAAAGCAGAACGCGTCGAGGGTGGTTACCGGTTCACCGGCCGTAAGCACTTTGGCAGCCTGACGCCAGTCTGGACGCGGTTTGGCTTGCATGGGATGGACGCGAGCGACCCTAACCAACCCAAGATCATTCACGCCTTCTTGCCGCGCAATAGCGAAGGATACAAGATCAAGGAAACCTGGGATGTTCTTGGAATGCGCGCGACCCGCAGCGACGACACCGCGCTGGAGAGTGCGTTTATTCCAGATCGGTATATTGCCCGAATCGTGCCAGCTGGCGGAGCAGGAGTCGACCAGTTCGTACTATCGGTCTTTGCTTGGGCGCTGATGGGTTTTGGAAATATTTATTACGGACTGGCCAAACGTGCCCTGGACCAGAGCGTCTCTAATGCAAACAGCAAAGGCTCCCTCGCGCTCTCCCGTTCGATGGCGTATCACCCGGAGATCCAGCACGCGATTGCGGACATGGTCATCGAACTTGAATCCATCGGGCCACATCTCGAGTCGGTTGCGGAGGACTGGTCGAATGGCGTTGATCACGGAGCCCAGTGGCCGTCAAAAATCTTTGCTGCGAAATACCATGCAGTCGAGGCCTCCTGGCGCGTCGTGGATCTGGGCCTCGATGTAACGGGTGGCAACGGCATCTTTCGCTCAGCTGGTTATGAACGATTGATTCGCGATGCGCGTTTGGGCCGCATCCATCCGGCCAACTCCTTTCTCACTCATGAGGTAGTAGCAAAAACCGCTCTGGGCATCAGTCTCGATGAACAGCCACGCTGGGGCTAACACCACTCTGCGACGGTACCAGTTGCGCCGACGACGCGGGACAGAGCATCGCAGTCCGTGGTCCGCCAGATGGCGTGCGCAAGCACGAAGCCAAAGTCCCGATAAAGTAGGCTTGTAGGAAGTGATCTCGCGCTTGGCACCGACTCTGGACGGATTACGGGCAACCCTTCCATAATCCGGTAAGGGAAGGGTTACCGACGATACACTCGTGAAGAACGGGTACGTTCCGGGGGGGAAATCGTGGCGGAACACTGTCTGGCGAATAATTTCCAGGAACCAATTCAACCTTTGCGACGTCATTAAGTCATATACTCCAGAATCCGTGAGGCTTGCTCATGTCGATCTTTCAGGACATCCGCTACGCACTACGCCTGCTGGTCAAGAGTCGTGTGTCCACGACGGTAGCAATCCTCTCCCTGGCTCTAGGTATCGGTGCGACCACCGCCATTTTCAGCGTCGTCTACGCCGTGCTCGTCGATCCCTACCCCTACGCCGGAGCCGAGCGTATCGGCGGCCCGTGGGTCCTGGATGCCAAAGGCCAGCGTGGCATCAGCTACACTATGGCCGAATACCTCGAGATGCAGGCTCAAGCCAAGAGCATCGAAAGCATAATTCTCAACGATCGCCGCAGCGTCGTGATGACCGAAGCCGGCCTCCCGGAAGCCGTCATTCAAGAGTACTTCTCTCCCAACGCGTTCGAGTTTTTCGGCGTTTCACCTCTCTTCGGCCGCACCTTCTCCTCGCGCGACGCTGGCGACCAATCGAAAGCCGAACCGGTCGCGGTTCTCAGCTATCTGTTCTGGCAGCGCCATTTCTCCGGCCGCCGCGACGTCCTCGGGCAGCAAATCCGCCTCAACGACAAATTCTTCACCGTAATCGGCGTGCTCCCTGTGCGCTTCACCTGGAACGATGCCGACATTTACGTTCCCCTGGAGATCCATCCCGGCGGCGACGAGCGTTACGGTATGGTGCTTAAAGTGAAGCCCGGCGTCCCGAAAGACCAGGTCAATGCTGAGTTTCAAAGCTTCCACGAAAAGTTTGTGAAAACAGCCCCTTCCTTTCTTTATCCCGAACCTCCGTTCCGCACGGAGTTCAAGTCGGTCAACGACAATATCCTCGGCAAATTCGCCAACACTCTTTTGGCGCTGCTGGCTGCCGTGGGATTCCTGCTGCTGATCGCCTGCGCCAACGTCGCGAATCTCCTGCTGGCGCGAGCCAGTGCGCGGCAAGGTGAAATCGCCTTGCGCGTTGCCTTGGGTGCGGGCCGCAAGCGCGTGATTCAGCAACTGCTGACCGAAAGCGTGATGCTGTCGATGGCGGGAGGAGCGTTGGGCGTGGCTCTGGCGTATGGCGGGGTGAAGGCAGTGGTCGCGCTGATGCCCGAGTACTCGGTTCCGCACGAAGCTGCGATTGCCATCAATGTGCCGGTGCTGTGTTTCTCCGTGGCCGTTTCAGTGCTGACCGGGATTTTGTTTGGCCTCGCGCCCGCGCTTCAGCTTTCCAATCAGAACCAGGCAACTTTCCTCAAGGACGCCGGGCGGGATTCCGGCTCAGGCACGGCAGGTCACCGGCTACGCGATGTCCTCATCGTTTCCGAGGTAACTCTCTCGCTCGTGCTCCTCACCGGCGCTGCGCTTGCTGCTGCCGGCATGCTCGAACTCACCAGACAGAAGCTCGGCTATCAACCCAAAGGCGTCCTGACTATCTATGTCCCAGTGCCTGCCGCCCGCTATCCCCAATGGAGCCAGCGCCAGACGTTTTTCGCGGACATCATCGAACATTTGCGCAGACTTCCGGCCGTCGAATCGGCGGCGGCCGCCGCCACCGGAGTGCCTCCCTATTCCGGCGCCGAGCTGAAATTCGATATGGCCGGACTGCAGTCGCTTGGAGCGAAGATTCGCGTGAACCTCGTGAGCGACGCCTATTTCAACACGATTGGCATTCCACTACTGAAGGGCCGTTATTTCGATGCCGCGGACGTGACTCGGGCCGCTCCCGTCGCTGTCGTCACCGAAGATATGGTGAAGAAATACTTTCCGCCCGGTCAAGATCCCATCGGCGGGCAGATTCGCTTGGATTTGCCTACTGAAGGGCTGCCGCCCGGTTTTGTGAAGCCCCCTCAAACATCGAATGCGTATCAGATTGTCGGAGTCTGCGGCACCGTTCGGAACTCCGGGCTCCGCGATCAGGCGGAACCCGCCGTCTATGTGCCCGTCTCGCATCTGTTTCCGCCAGGAATGATGTTCGCGATTCGCACGAAGTCGGACCCACTCGCGCTTTCCAACGGCGCGCGTCAGGCTGTGAGTGCGGTGGATCCCAGCCAACCCATTGCGTTTGTCCGCAGCCTGGACGAACTCCTGAGCAACGCTGTTGCGTACCCGCGATTTGCGACGTTCCTGTTTGGGATCTTCGGCGCTATCGGCTTGACCCTCGCCTGCACCGGCATCTTCAGTGTCGTGTCTTACGCCGTTTCTCGCCGCACTCGTGAATTCGGCATCCGCATGGCGCTGGGCGCCACTCCCGGCAACGTGCTACGCTTAATCCTCGGATCAACAGGCCGCGTGCTCACCATAGGCTTCGCCTTCGGAGCGATCTTGAGCGTGGTGTCAGGTCGCGCACTCGCTGGCAAACTCGAGGGCATTGGCGTTGCGAGTCCGTCGATGCTCGTGGCTATCATTAGCGTCTTGGCGGTACCGGCTTTTTTGGCTTGCGCCATCCCGGCGCGGTCCGCCACCAAGGTGCAACCTGTGGATGCCTTGCGACACGAATAACAGCGAAACAAACCAGAAAGAGCAGCGTGACAGTTAACGACCGATCCTTCCAACTTCCGGATTGCCGTTCACCGCGGAGTTGGCCCTACTGTGGTTTGCGTTTCAGCGGCTTGCCAATCGCGAGCAGGAAGATGGCACTCTTGTCCTTTGCGTGCGGTGAAAAGAACTTAATTACATCATCGTCGAAGAAGGTCAGCCCGGTGGCACCGAGGTGCTGGGCATACGCAGCCAGGTAGATCTTGCCCCCGATGGCACCCGCCTCGAGCTGGACAGCACGGTAGCCGCGGTTCCCGTATCGCTCCAGGATGCGTTTTAGATCGGCGAGAAAGAAGATGTCCACGCAGGCGTCCGCTGGCAGCTCCTGCTCAAGACCAAGACGGTAGGCCTCGGCGCGGAATTCCCCCTCCTTCAAAAGCTCCAAGGTGTTGTACTCACGCCCGAAGAAGTAAGCGCCCTGCTTGAGCCCCTGCACTGAATGCACGATCAGGTAAAGATCGTTAAGCTGCGCGCCGGGAGGCTCAAGGAAGTCAGCCGGAATACTTCGCGTGGCGTAGTCGAGAATGGCAGAAAGCTGTGCCAGTGTAATGGGCGCTGCCTTATCGAACGTTCGGGTAGAGCCGCGCCGCAGGATTACCTGCTCGATCGTGTCCTTCGGTTGTTCTTCTTTCGGCTGGTACGGGAGGTGAACTGTCTCGCCCGCCAGAGCGGAAGATAGAAGGACTGGTGGCTTGCCGCGCCACTGATTTACTTCCTCTACGGACTTAAGCGAAGACGCGTCGTGTATCTCAAGCATCGCGGGATATTCGACCTCGTGCTGTGAAGGCGGGATCGTATCCAGGCCTAGCGCGGGAGCCTCACTCGGGGCCGGCAGCGAACTCTCCGATGTGTGCCCGATCGGTATCATGCATAGGGAAACCTCACGCCGCGTATCCAGATCGAGTAAGCGGTTCACCTCGCCGTCCACGAACCCAAGCACGATCTTCGCCGGCAGCCCCGAAGCCGTAGAAACGGCCATCATATTGGCCAGCAGGGTGCCGTTGTCCCAACCGAAATGGCGATAGGTGCGCGCCTGGTACTTCCAGGCATTCCGCCAATACGTTCCGGTGCAGATGATCGTCGCGGGCGCGTGAACTACCGCGAGTTCCATCGCCGTGGCCTGAGCCAGGTTTCCGCGAAAATTACCCTTTCGCAGACGCCGTAGCGATACATCCGACGGATTGAAGTGATACACGCCGGCGTCCAAGTCCGGGAGATCGCCAGTCACGACATACAGCTCGATCTCGTAAAGAGCTCCGGTGCAAGCTGCGGCGCGAAAGTAGATTTCTCCACCCGGATAGGCACGCTGTTTGGTAATCCCTGCCGAGAAATAGAAGAGACGCGCCAGATCCTGAACGCCGGGGACCGCATCAGCCCGCGACGAAGGCACTGGTTCTGAGATTGCGGAGAGCGCGGCCACCCCTGTTTGCGGCACGTCCCGCGGCAGTGGAAGAGGCTCTATCTTTGGATAGATTTTGAAAGGCAACGGACGATTCGCCCAGTCCAGGAGATGAGAATGGTTACGAACACTCCAGTAGGAATGCTTCGTACCGTCGTGATACTTCCAAGCTGCCTGGATTTCACGGTTGTTCATCGTCTGCTACGCCAGACTAGCATCTGCCGGGACCACGGGTGCAATGAGCTTGTGACCGAAGATTGTGCGTGTATCACGGGGAACCCTTCCACTGGTCTTTGCCGGTGCCGGTCTAGTTGTAGATAATTTAGGTGTTCAATTGTAATTGATTTAGGTATGATCCGTTCTCTATGAGCAAACCATCCGACCTAATTCAGGGAACTCTTGATCTGCTGATTCTCAAGACCATCGCACTAGAACCGATGCACGGATGGGCCATCGCGAAGCGCATTCAGCAAGTGAGCAAAGAGGTGCTGCAGGTTACCCAAGGAGCTCTGTATCCGGCCCTGCACAGGCTCGAACAGCAGGGTTGGGTGCGCGGCGCGTGGCGTGAGAGCGAAAGCGGGCGAGAGGCGAAGTTCTACAGCCTCACGAAAGCAGGACGGGTGCAGCTGGATAAGGAGCTGGAGCAATGGCAGCGATTGTCGAGCGCCGTCGTGTTGGTGATTAACGCCGCCCAGGAGGCGTGAGATGAAGGCTGGCCGCTGGTGGGACGTGCTTCGAATGAGGTTTCGCTCGCTGGCGAAGCGGCAGCGCGTGGAGACGGAGCTCGACAAAGAGTTGCGCTATCACATTGAGCAGCAGACGGAAGAAAACATCGCGGCTGGTATGAACCCGCGCGAAGCGCGAGAAGCTGCCTCGCGCACGTTTGGGGGAGTGAGCCAAATCGAGGAGGAGTGCAGGGACATGCGCCAAACACAATATCTCGACAACCTTCTGCAGGACTTGCGGTACGCGATGCGCATGCTTGGCAAGAGTCCGGCATTTACGGTTGTGATCGTTCTGACGCTGGCGTTGAGCATTGGAGCTAACAGCGCAATTTTTAGCGTGATCGATGGGGTTCTGCTGAAGCCCCTGCCGTATCCGCAAGCGGAGCGGATTGCGCGAGTTTTCTATCGCAGCGCGTCTTATCCGAAGTTCCCTGTGAATCCATGGGATTTTCTGGATTTTCGAGCGCGAAACCGCTCATTCGAGAATTTTGCGATGTACACGCATGCCGATGTGCAGCTCTCCGGCATGGGTAGCGATCCCGTGAAGCTGTCGGCGTTTCGGATAAGCTCCGGCTATTTCCGCTTGCTCGGGGTTCAGCCGGCGCGCGGACGCGAATTTGATTTTTCGGAAGAGCGGCCGGGAAACGGAAACGTAGTGATTTTGAGTGATCGGGTGTGGCGGAATCAGTTTGGCGCAGCGACGGATATTCTTGGTCGCAAGGTACTGCTGGATTCGCAACCGTATACCGTGGTGGGCGTGATGCCCGCTGGAGTGGATCATCCAGGAAATTCGTACAACTCTGTGGCTTATGGCGACACGGTCGATGCGTGGACGCCGTTTACGTTTGACGGAAATCCGAACAGTCGCGGATCGCACTATGTCGAGGGCATTGGGCGATTGAAGCCTGGTCTGACCGCGGAGCAAGCCGCGGCCGACTTCAACGGGATCATGACCGAGTTGGCTTCGCAACATGAGGGTGACAAGGGTTGGACCATTTATATGGTTCCGATCTTTCAGGAGATTGTCGGCCCCGTTCACAAAATGCTGCTGGTACTGTTGGGAGCAGTTGGATTGGTATTGCTGATTGCGTGTGTTAACGCGGCGAATCTTCTTTTGGCGCGGGCCGTGGCGCGGCAGCGTGAAATTGCCATGCGCGCGGCGCTAGGTGCAAGCCGCGGGCGCCTTGTGCGCCAAATGTTGGCAGAGAGTTTACTAATTTCGGTGTTCGGAGGAGCGTTGGGAGCGCTATTGGCGATTGTTGGCGTGCGAGTTTTGGTGGCGTTTTTGCCAACGGGATTTCCGCGGTTGGATGCTATTCATGTGAACGGAGTAGTGTTTGGATTTACGGCAGCGATTGCGTTGGCGACGGGATTGATTTTTGGGTTGGTGCCAGCGGTCCAGGCTTCCCGGACCGATCCACAACGGGGATTGCGTGATGGGGGA
This sequence comes from Candidatus Sulfotelmatobacter sp., assembly GCA_035279505.1. Taxonomy (GTDB): domain Bacteria; phylum Acidobacteriota; class Terriglobia; order Terriglobales; family Acidobacteriaceae; genus Sulfotelmatobacter. The sequence goes on from DATEHP010000348.1 coordinate 52,848, forward strand.
AGAGGTTCGAGCGGAAGCGGGCGGCAGACGAAGTTGCGCGCGGCGCTGGTGGTAGGAGAAGTGGGATTGGCCTGTTTGCTGCTTGTGGGAGCAGGAGTGTTGTTACGAAGTTTTGTGAATTTGTTGAAAACAGACCCCGGTTTTCGGCCAGAGCGCGTGTTGACGGCGGAAATTGCGCTGCCGAATGCGACCTATAAGGAGAAGACGGCAGTCGCGGATTTTTACACGCGAATGCTTACAAATTTGAGCGCGCTGCCCGGAACGCGGTCGGTGGGCGCAGGAACAGACCTGCCGTGGACCGGATACGACGAGAACATGGGCGGATTCACGATTGAAGGAAAGACTCCCCCGCCGAACGATGAATTTCATGCTCGGTATCACACGGCTTCACCAGACTATTTTCGAGCCGTGGGAATTCCACTGGTGCGGGGAAGGTTTTTTGACGAACGCGACAACAAGGATTCGCAAAGAACGATGATTATCAATGACGTGATGGCGCGTCGCTATTGGCAGGGAGAGGATGTCATAGGAAAGCGAATCACCTTCGATGACAAGCCCAAGGAGTCAGACTGGTTTACGGTGGTTGGTGTAGTAGGCGACGTGAAAGACAAACCCGAGAGCGCCGGCGCTGAACCCGCATTTTGGTGGCCGCTAATGCAGCAGCCATTTGCTTTTAGAAGCATGACGATTGCATTGCGGGCGAACACCGATCCGACATTGCTCGCGGAAAGTGTGCGAAATGTCGTGCGAGCGCTTGATCCGAGTTTGGCGGTGGCGAACGTAAAGTTGATGGACAAAATTGCGGATGAAAACTTCTCAATACCACGGTTTGCTTTGTTCTTAGTGGGATTGTTTGCAGGGCTGGCATTGGTGCTGTCGGCGATTGGCATCTATGGAGTGATTTCCTATTCGGTCAGCCAGAGGATGCACGAGTTTGGGATGCGAGTGGCTCTTGGCGCGAGTTCGTGGAATCTAATAAAGATGGTGATGAAACAAGGTGTGTTGCTGACGGTGATTGGCGTGGGCATCGGACTGGGATGCGCCCTGGCACTCGCGGGTGTACTCGATAGTTTGTTGTACGGAGTGAGCGCTAGGGATCCGCTTACTCTTCTTGGTGTGGCAGCAATGGCACTCGTCACGGCTACCCTAGCCAGCCTTCCTTCCGCGCGTCGTGCAACTGGCGCGGATCCGATCACATCCTTGCGAGCAGAATGAGCGGCGCTCGATTGGAAATTCCGGCGCCGCGTCAGAACTCCAGAGTATCCACGGTCAGTCGTTTTGTTTAGCGATTCTACATACTGACTTCCAGATTGCGGGCGGATGAGGCGCAACCCAGAAGTAATGTGGCACGTTCCTCGCGATTGTGTATAAGTTGTGTACAAGAAGGCGGGTTTGAAGGGCCTGAAAATGGACCTAAGCAACGCAGAATCACCAACAGACTCTTAAGCTACAGGCCCCAACACCGTAGGGGGAACGCTCACAACTATCTCATTGTACGGTGGTTTAGCGTATTTCGCAATTGTGCGGAATCTGCACTTCGGTACAAGACCGCAACTTCTCCGGTCCACTTACTGTGCACGATCTCCTGAATCAGAGTTCCGTCTATCGCGGAGGGTTCAGTCCGCGCAGCGTCAAGATGTACTGGCTCAGCCAGGAAGTGCAGTGTTTTGGCGTACATCCGATCAACAAACAGAACCACAATGCGGGTCCTCGAAGATAAACTCCTAAAAAGGAACGAGCCCTACAGTTAGGGAATTGAGCTTAGAACGACGCCGAGATTAAGGCCACCTGAGCCTATAATCTCGAAACAATTCTCGGCCTGCTTCCCTCATCGGCTCGAAATTCCATTGAATCCGGTCTCCCGCGATCGGGAGTACCGACCGCCTACCTTCCAGATTGCCGACCAACTGTCCAGTGGGGAGCTGATTCCAACTGGTCAGTTCAGTCTACGACGGGAAAATTCAGGTGCTGCCGCAGCTCTCGGAAGCGTGGCGTAGAGCGTAGGTTGTCAAAATATTGAGAGATGCGAGCGAACGGTGTGCCGGAATTCAGCCAGATCATTTTCCCTGAATGGGCGTCGCAGGCGCGCTCGAGCCAATCAAGGGAATCCGCCACGTGACCTGTGCCCGCTTGAAGCGCGCCGATGTCAAATGCAAGGGCGTGCCAGCCATCCCAGCGACGAAGACTTTGGTGCAAGTCCTCCTCATGCAACCCGCAAATTCCACTCTTCTGATAGGCGCGTCGGATAGCATCACACTCTTCCGGAGCATGTTGGCCAACGACCAGGGCAGTGAGATATTCCTCGGCTGCCTCGTCACTGAGACCCTTCGCTTCCAGAGCAGCGCCGAGTACCGAATGGGCAAGACCAAACCGGAGGTCCATTTCCAGCGTTTTGCGACCAGCAGCAATCGCTTGGTCATACCGGCGTGCCGCGAAATACATCATACCGACGAAGTTGTTGATGGGCAGGGAAAGCGGGTCGCTCTGCAAGGCCGCCTGAACGTGAGAGAGTGACTCTTCGGTGCGTCGAAAAGCGGAGAGAAGCAAGGAATAAAAATGGTGTGCAGTGCCCAAGCTCGGATTCAGAGAGAGGGCACGCTGGTAATTCAATTCGGCGGATGCCCAGTCCCAGTCGTAGGCGGTCTGGACGAGTGCCAGCGAACAATGGGCCTCGGCCAAGTGGGGATCGAGTTCGAGCGCGCGACGAGCTGCAGCCTTCGCGCGGGGCATGGCATCGCGGGGATCCACACGGCCAAAGGAGTACGCAAGATAAAAGTACGAATCGGCAAGCCCGGTCCACGCAGGGGCGTAGAGGGGATCGACATCGAGAGCGTGCTCGAAGCACTCAACGGCCTTTTTCAGGTTTGACGCGTTGCGTTTATTCCAGAAAAAACGTCCGCGGAGGTAAGACTCATAGGCGTCCGGATCAACAGGCCGGATGGGTACAGCAGCGAAGCGAGAGTATTCTTGAATGCGTGTGCGGACACCGGAAGCGATTGATTGAGTAACGTCGTCATGGAGAGATAGGATATCGCGAAGATTACGGTCGAACGTTTCACCCCAGAGAAGATCTTCACTGCGCGGGTCGACCAAATGGCATGTGAGACGGAGCCGTTCGCCGGAACGGACCACAGAACCTTCAACTACAGCATCAACATTTAACTCCTGTGCGATTAGCGGAATGCTCTTCTCGGTGTTCTTGTAGCACATCGACGAGGTGCGGGAGATAACACGAACACCGCCGAGCCGAGCGATAGCCGTGATGAGCGCCTCGGTGAGCCCGTCAACGAAATAGTCTGCGCTGGGAGCAGGGGAGAGGTCCGTAAGGGGCAAAACGGCAAGGGATTTAATGCGCGCCGGGAACACTGGCGGAGGAGCAGTTGATGCAGAGACTCGTATCTCCGGCGAAGGAGTGTTGAGGCTGGAGAATACCTGAAGCGCGGTGATGAGGTCACGAGCCGTGGTGTATCGGGCTTCGGGCGATTTTTCCAGCAGACGTTCAAGAAGCCGGTCAAACCCCTGTGGGATCGCTCGATTCACGCGACTGGCAGGAATGGGAGTTGCTCCTAGAATTGCAGCGAAGATTTCCGCGGTTGAAACACCGGGAAACGCGCGGCTGCGTGTAGCCATTTCGTAGAGAACGGTGCCCAGTGAGAAAAGATCGCTTCGGGAGGTGGCGGGAAGCCCTTGCGCCTGCTCGGGGGACATGTAAGCGACGGTGCCGACTGGAACACCGCGCATCGTTAATTCGGTCGCACTCACCGTCTTATCACTGATTGTTTCAGAAGCCGCTGATAACTTTTCGAACTTTGCGAGACCAAAATCAAGAAGCTTGGCTTGTCCCTCGCGGGTAATAAATATGTTGGCAGGCTTAATATCGCGATGAATGATGCCGACCTTATGGGCGGCTTCGAGGGCGCTGCCGATCTGGATTCCCCATTCAAGGACGGAAGGGAGTGGCAACGGCTGGGAATCGATGACTTCTTTAAGGGTCTGCCCTTCGAGAAATTCCATAACAATAAAGTCGGTGTCGTCCTGACAACCGATGTCAAAAATTGTGCAGACGTTTGAATGATTCAGGGCAGAAACGGCCCGTGCTTCACGTTGAAAGCGCTCGAGTGCGGCAGGATTTGCGGCAAAATCAGCTGAGAGAATCTTGATGGCCACAGTGCGGTCCAGGCGTGTGTCTCGTGCGCGATACACTTCGCCCATGCCGCCCGCCCCTACCGGCCCTAGGATTTCGTACGGTCCGAGTTTTGCACCCGAAACGAGAGACATGATTAGCCGCGATTATACTGCTGACAGAATCCCTGTAAGATGAATTCGAGATTTTGGGCGGATGACGGGCAAGCGGGAAGTATTCCCAAGGTAAGGTTTGCCGACTACTCGGGAGTTGGCGCAAATTCGAGGGTCCCGGCAATACATGGCGGCGTGTGTTCGCGGTGGGCATCACTTGTTCAGTTTTTAGCCGTCCAATTCAATACGATGGACATGGGCGCCCTCTCGGCCTCCTTTACTGGCGTGATGATCAGAAATCGCTGGCCGTCTCGGCTGACGTCATAAACAAACAAGTCATAGATTGGGATTGGCTGTCTGGGAGCGGCCTGAAAAAGTGGCACCGGCGTGCCGGAATCGAAATTGGCACCAGTTGTCACAGGAACGGCCACCACCCTACTATCCGGAGAAAGGTAGAACAATTCCCTTCCATCACCGCGCCAACGTGGCTGTTCACCACCTCCAACCGAGACCTGCCACTTGCCGCGTGGTACAGGAAAGGATGTAACGTAAATCTCCCATTTCCCAGTTTCATTCGAGGCGTAGGCGACCCATTTTCCGTCGGGGGAGAATTGGCCGTTCCTGAGGACAGAAGGTGCCTTCAGGAAGAGGCTGGCCTTCCGTTCCGGGAGAGTGACGAACCACAAGTCCGTGCCTTGGGTGTATAAGATGTATTTTCCTTCCGGGGACCAGTCGTTGGGGAATTTGTCGACGTCACTATGCAAGATGTTCTCTTCTTCCTGTGCACCATCGGAGTTCTTTACATTTAGATCATTATAGTCTCGCCGATTCGAAGCGAAGACCAACCGCGTGGTATCGGGGCTCCAGATGGGCACCGACTCCTGTGCGGGGTCGAAAGTTAGTCGCTTTGTGTTGCCGCGCTGCAGGTCATAAGTCCAGATGTCGGTATTCTGGCTTGCGATGTCCGTGACACTGACAGCCAGCGATTTTCCGTTCGGAGCTATCGATACGTTGCCATATACATCGGGCTTTCCAACAGCTCCCAATTCTTTCCCTTTGCGATCAAGCCAGACAAGGTGCGAGAGGGCAACTCCACTCCCGGTCTGAGCAACCAGCAGACCATTTTCGGAAACAGCGAACAACGCCCTTTTGACCTGCGGCTGATACTGGAGATCCGTCAAAACGACCCTGGCTTCTCCTGTCAAAGCGAATCGCTTCAGATCGAAGGGCTGGGCAAACAGAGTTTTGTCGCGGTAAAACAGGAGGTACTCCGGCGCAGCATATGCCGCGTTCGCTGATGCTTCCACAACGAAATGCTTCTCATTGGAATCTAGTGATCCCACAAAGATGGCGTCAGCACCCTTTTGACCAGCGAAATTAGTTGCCATGTACAGGTAATGCGATCCGTCAGGTAGGAACATGGGCCAACGATGACTTAATTCTCGACGATTCTTATCGAGTGTACTGAGAGGCGTGACTGTTCCGCCCGAAGCTGACACGTGATAGAGGCCTTCTCCGGACCGCGCGTCTGGCGTGAAGACGATCACTCCGTCCTTATTCCAAGTGCCGCCGCGACCCGACGGAGCGTCGCAGACAATTTGCACCGGACCGCCTGATATCTCCAGCTTCTTTAGCTTTCCGTCCGCAAAGAACGCGAGATATCGCCCATCCGGAGACCAGAATGGATAGGTGGCGCCCTCGGTAGCGGCGAGATTTTTTGCGGTTTGCGACCCCAGTTCGTAAATCCAAAGCGCATTTTTCCCCGCGGACTCTAGATGGCCGAGCACGGCAATCGTGTGCCCGTTCGGGGCTATGGCGATGTCGCTTGCAGGAAACGACATCGGCGCAGGAAAATACATCGTCTGTCCCAGTGGCTTGGAGTTGCGCAGCCAAATTGAAGTAACGACCAGCGCGACAGTCAAAGCGCCAGCAATGAGCCAAGCTACTCTTTCTCTGGATTTTGTTGTCGCCGGCGTGACTGCGGCGCCGGCTGCTTGCGTGCCGCTTTCGGCGATCCACTTCAGTTCGCTGGCAAGATCGCTAGCGCTTTGCCAGCGTTCGTCCGGGAGTTTTGCCAGACACTTCTTCACCGTATGGTTGAGCGCGGGCGGCGTCATGGGCTTGACGGAGCTGACCGGCGCGGGTTCTTTTTCGAGGATAGCGGAGGCAACGCTCAGCTGGCTCTTGCCTTCAAACGCGAGCCGGCCGGTCAGCATTTCATAGAGAACGGCGCCCAATGAAAAAACGTCGCTGCGACCGTCGAGTTCTTTGCCTTCGATTTGCTCCGGCGACATGTACTGAAACGTGCCGACAATCGTGCCTTGTTCGGTTACCGGCGAGGTGGGAGATGCCGCCGTGAGCGTAGCGGCGCTCGCAAGCGCCGCAGCGGGCTTCGCCAAGCCAAAATCCAATAGCTTTGCTCCCGTGGCCGTCACCATAATATTCCCCGGTTTCAAATCCCTGTGCACGATTCCTGCTCGGTGCGCTTTGTCGAGGGCGTCGGCGATCTGGGCACCGAGCTTCAACACTTGATCGACTGGCAGCGGACCCTTTTCGAGACGCTTGGCTAGCGTCTCGCCTTCCACGCACTCCATGACGAGGTAATCGATGTCGTCCTGATGGCCGACGTCGTGAAGAACGCAGATGTGGGGATGATTCAAGCTCGAGACGGTCTTTGCTTCGCGCTCGAAGCGTTGTGTGCGGACGGAATCGCTGGAAAGATGTGCCGGAAGAATCTTGATGGCTACCATGCGCTCCAGGCGCGTGTCTCGCGCCCGATACACTTCGCCCATCCCGCCAGCGCCCAGCAGTCCCACAATCTCATACGGCCCCAGTTTTGTGCCTAAAACGAGAAGCATGGTTGGGCGCGATTATACCGCTGAGAAACCCTTGCTGCGCAACTCCGGTCGAGTTCGCGAACGTTCTGACGGGCAAATCGGAACTTATAGCTACACAGGTCATAACTTCCGCATTGCCGACAATGCATCCAGAATGGCTGTCTCATTCAAGGACGTCGACCCCAAGCTGACCATAGGATCGAGGAGGGCATCATGAAGTCGGGATCGTCCAAGCGAGCCAGATCTTCCTCTAATTCCCGTTCTGTAATGTAGCCGCCATCGATCATGTCTCCGCGAAGTTGCTCGTAGTTAGCCCGTATGAGCGCCGCTCCAGGAGACTCGCTTTGCACCATGAACATTCTTGCCTCTGCGCCGACGCTGACAAGACCGCGGTCCCGCAGGCGTGCGAATAACAGCCTTCCACAGCGTCTTTCAAATCCGCGATCCGCCATCAAACGCCCCATGGCGACGTGCGTTTTCAATGGAGTCTCGCCTGGACCTACCGCTGGGTCAGGCTGCACAGAAAGAGAGTCGAACTCCTCGTCAATGAGCCAACCTCCAGGCTTGAGGGCGACAACTAACTTTTCCAAAGTTTTCTCTTTATCGGGTAAATGTACTACCACAAGGCGCGCGTGAACTAGGTCGAAGGCTGCCTCTGGCAAAGGATCACGCGTGAGATCGTGCTGCCATACTTCAAGACCAGGGAGCTTCACAGTTTCAAGAAACCGCGTATCCAGATCTGTGACGACCACCCGCCCCGCACCGCCGACGCGCCTGCACAGCCAGGTCGCAACGGATCCCCCGCCACCTCCTACCTCCAAGCAGTGCCAGCCCGGGCCCACACCGCGATCTTCCAGATGCCGGATTGTGCCCGGATCAAACATGGCGGAAAGAGCGCTAAATCGGGCGGGAGCCTCCCTCCCAGCATTGTCGAGCAAGTAGGTCCCCTTCTCAGAACAACGGGCGCTTGCGGTTTCGCGATTTTCCATAAACTCTCCTCATGTGGCTGCTTCTTGATGCTGTCTCCGCTTCAGATCAATCGGGAAGTTCACCGCTCTCCGGCTCGCGCAACCAGGAACTCGCGAGCAAAGCAATGACATAGGCAAGAATAACCACCGCGGCCGCCGAATAGGCGAGCCGAGTCGCGGGGAGAGCATCGGGCATGATGCGTGTGAGTTGTGTGGTGAGGACCACGGCAGAAGTGCCCAATATTCTGCCTCCCACGTTGAACGCGAAGCTTTCGCCGGTCCCGCGCAAATGAGTCGGATAAATGCGCGGCAGGTAGTTCCACATGAGGCTCATAGGCGTATTCATCAGAAGGGCGCAAAGGAAAATTCCGTACTTGAGGAGGATTAAGCTGTGCGTCGCGGCAAAAGAATAAACCGAAAAAAACACAACCAGCCCGGGAATGAGGAGCACGCGCAAGAAACGTTTCTGTGACGCGATCCGGACAATGAGCGCGGCGAACAACAGGCGGCCCGCAAGGCTGCCCACCTCGCCGATAAACTGCACGCTGCCCACGGCCCGCTCTACCTGGCGAGAAGCAAGGCCGTGAACTTCAGGAAGTCCGGGAACCATGCGGGGGGTTTGCTGAAACACGCCGAAGGCTACAGCGTAGAGGCAAGCTACTAGCAATGTCGTGACTATCGTGGATTTCTTCAGGGTGGGTCCTAATAGCTCAGCGATGCTCGGGCGCTTCAGTGTTCCTTTGGCTTTTTTTCTCTGCCAGGCTGGCGATTCAGGCAGGAAGGGACGAATCAGAATGAGGGGAATCGCAGGCAACAATCCGGAGAGCAATGTGTAACGCCATGCTTCGTGACCACCATGAATGGCTGGCAGGCGGTCGGCGTAAGTAACCGCAAGGTAGTAGACCCCGGTCGCCATCAGGCCTCCCAGTCCTACCGCACCCTGGGTGTAGCCCAAGACCGATTCGCGTTGCCGCGGATTCGCGAAAAGCTCCGCTAGCCACGCAACTGCGGCCGGGTATTCCACCGCCACGCCAATAGTTGTCGTGCAACGAAAAATCAAAAACTGGAGAAGCGTGGTCGCATGGCTGGCGGCCAATGCAGAAAGGGCGTAGATGAGGATGCTCCAAACCAGAATGCGCCTGCGCCCGAAAAAATCCGTGAAGTATCCCCCAAGCAAGCCAAAGACGCCGCCAGCCACCGCGGGAACGTAGAAGAGCAATCCTACCCATAAATTGAAGTTCGGATTGTCGGGCTGGAGATTCCCGAGCGCCGCCAACGTCGGTCGCAAGACCATTGGAAGGACGACAAGTTCGTAAAGGTCGAATGCGAATCCAACGGCAGCGATTCCGCAGACTAGCCATTGCACCGAAGTTAAACGAATGGGGGCAGCTGTCATTCCAGCATCGCTTGTAAGCATGCCCGGCTCGCGCCTCAGATCCATTCCGCTCCCATCCAGGGATTTCACGACGCAGCAACTTTCCAGAGCGCGGGCTATTGGAAATCAAACCGCTTTGTGATACAAGCTTAAAATACTTAATAATTGTTGAGCATCGCTTAGTAATGGATTTTACATCTCGGCAGCTTCGCGCTTTCGTGCTCGTCGCTCAGCATCGCAGCTTCACGCGCGCTGCGGAAGCACTCTTCATCACTCCTTCAGGCCTGAGCCTGCTAGTTCGCGAGCTGGAAACGCAGCTCGGTTTCCGCCTTTTTGACCGCACAACGCGGCTAGTTGTTCCGACGGCCTATGGAAACGAGCTCTTGGCTGTGGCGCAGAGAAACCTAGCAGAATGGGACGCGGCCACTTCGCGTATCGGGCGATTCGCGAGTCAGACAAGCCAATCGCTCACGCTGGGCGGCGCGCCATTGATCGCCGCCAATGTACTCACCCAGGCGATTAAGGAATTTCGGGGCCACCGGCCCGATCTTCGGATTCAATTGTTCGATGGCAGTCAGACGGAAATACTTCAGAGGGTAGAGACCGGCAACCTTGATATGGGCATTGGCGTCTTCGCACCTACTCCAGGTATTCGGCGCGTGCCCTTCTTCCGCTTTTCACTAATGGTAATTCGGCCAGACAAGGACCCGGCATTTCGTCCGGCGTCAACCACTTGGGCTGCCATGAAGGGGGAGACGTTGATCTGCCTACCACCAGGTAGTCCCATACAGCGAATCGTGGACAAACATCTCGCAAAGGCGGGTGTCGCGCCACGTCGAGGAGCAGTCATCAACTTGCTCGATACGCAGATCGCCATGGTTGAAGCCGATGAAGGCATCGCCATTATTCCATCCTTCGGCCTGCCCGCCTGCCGAAATCGAAAGGTGGTAATGATCCGGCTGATTAATCCCGTCGTGAACTTGGAGTTCTATCAGATCAGCAATCGGGGCAAGAAACTGACGCCCGGTGTGGACGAATTCACCGAGTTCCTTAAGAGCTACATCGCCAGATGGGTTGGCCGTGCTGGAGCAATGTGATACTTCAGGGCGTCATTACCAACGGAAACGCGATTCATTCCCAGCTCCGGAAATAGTTGCCGAGCCTTGAACGACTGCAATTCTGGGCGAATGACGGGCAACCCAGAAGTAATGTGGCGCGTTCCTCACGCGATTGTGTACAAGAAGGCGGGTTTGAAGGGCCTGAAAATGGACCTAAGCAACGCAGAATCAACAACAGACTCTTGAGCTACAGGCCCAAATCGAGGAACAACGTTAAAATTCTAACAGGCGGACAAGGCCGGGCACAATTGCAACCTCGCCGCTGGATGCCTAGACTGAAGAAACTCAGACTCTATTGCACAAAGCCGACGTTGGGGGCCGGAGTGCTTCCTTCCGGGGATTCTTTGATGCTCCCGAACTGTGCTTCATACCGCGCCAGGTTCTCTCCCAGCGCTCGCCAGATGCGTTTCGCGTGTCCCGGGCTGAGGATCATGCTGCTGAGCAGTTTTCCTTGCGCGCCGTTCGGAAAAATGTAGATGAAGTTCATGGTGAACTCTTCGAGACTGTGGTGAATCATCACCAAGTTGCTGTATTGCCCCTGCAACTCCTTTTCGTCCGCTTTGATCTGCACCTGGCCCTGTACTGGCTGCTCTTGATCCATTTCGTTTCTCTCCCGGAAGGCTGACTCGAAGTTACCACAAGCACCGCTGGTTCGCATGGCCGGTACTTGGCGTTGAAGCCTGCGTATCCTTGTTGACAAATCACGGCACGGAGTCCCATTGACAGGCGATTCTATTAAGTGTAGTTTAGGATTGTTATTTAGCATAGTTAACTTAGAACATGGCAAGCACGGTCCCGCCACAACTCGAAACAGGGGCAAGCGTCACCGGCGAAACCTCCGGGCGAGTCTTCTCGGCCGCGCAACGGCCTGCGAGAGTTGCTCTGCCTTCCTTGCCCGAATCACACCGCACCATTCCATTTTCTTCGGGCGCGACCTGGTTCCGTAAAATGCTGGCTTTTGCCGGCCCGGGCTATCTCGTTGCTGTCGGCTACATGGACCCGGGGAATTGGGCCACGGACATCGGCGGCGGCTCCAAATTCGGCTACACGCTACTAAGCGTCATACTCATCAGCAACCTGATGGCGATGTTTTTGCAGGCGCTGTCTGCAAAACTTGGAATCGCCACCGGGCGTGACCTGGCTCAAGCGTGCCGTGAACACTATTCACGGCGTACGGGCATATTTCTCTGGGTCGTCTGTGAAATTGCTATCGCTGCTTGCGATCTCGCTGAAGTGTTGGGCTCAGCCGTCGCACTCAAACTTCTATTTGGCCTGCCATTGCTCGCCGGGGTCTTAATAACTGCCTTAGACGTTCTCATCGTGCTCGCGCTGCAGGGGCGAGGGTTCCGGCTGATCGAAGTCTTTGTTGTCACGCTGATTGCCTCGATTGCCGCATGTTTCGCTTACGAAATTTTTGTCGCGCATCCTCTGTGGCGAGAAGCAGCAATCGGATTCATTCCGCGCGCCGAAATCCTCCGTAACCGCGAAATGCTGTACATCGCCATTGGCATCCTCGGCGCGACGGTCATGCCCCACAATCTCTATCTGCACTCCAGCATCGTGCAGACACGCGCGTTTGGCATTTCCACGCGCGACCGGCGAGAAGCGGTGCGTTACGCCATTTTCGATTCCACGCTGGCCTTGGGTTTCGCGCTGTTCATCAACGCCGCGATCCTGGTTCTTGGAGCAGCCGCTTTCCATACCCGCGGTCTGCATAACGTCGCGGAAATTGCCGACGCTTACAAACTGCTGAGCCCCGTGCTGGGGGCCAGCCTTGCCAGCACGCTTTTTGCCTGCGCGCTGCTGGCTTCGGGACAGAATTCCACCCTAACCGGCACGCTGGCCGGGCAAATCGTCATGGAAGGATTTCTCGACATCCGGCTGAAGCCATGGCTCCGGCGGCTCATCACCCGCTCCATTGCGATCATTCCCGCCGCCATGGTGATTGGTTTTGCTGGCGAAAACAAAGTCACCTCGCTGCTCATTCTCAGCCAGGTCATCCTCAGCTTCCAGTTGCCGTTCGCGGTGATCCCGTTGATCCAGTTTACGGGTGACCGCTCCAAGATGGGCGAATTCACCAATTCGCGGCTCATCACGATCGTCGCGTGGGGAGTTGCCGCTGCTATCCTCTTCTTCAATGGCGAGCTGGTCTGGCTCATCTTCCGTTCCTAAGAAGAGCACAGCCGGCGAAAATTCACTCCGGGTTTGCTTTCGTCACTCTGCCCGCCATGCGAGAATTTTCTTGACACCATGACAGCCGACGCACAGGCGAATCTCCAGGCTCGCAAAATGCTTTTCGTTGTGCTTCTGGCCCTGATTTGCATTGTGCTCGTTTACGCCATCTTCCAAAACAATAAGCCGTGGGTGGTTCCTGAGGAAGTCAAAAGAATGAAGAATCCCATCGCGGCCTCCGAAGCTACTCTGAAAGCTGCCCGGGGAATCTACATGGATGAATGCGCCCAATGCCACGGGGAGCACGGCAAGGGCGATGGACCCGAGGCCGCGATGCACAGTCCTGCTCCTTCGGATATAACCGACTCCAAGCACATGAATACCGTCACGGATGGCGAACTCTTCTATCAAATCAGCGAAGGCAGGAAACCGATGCCGTCCTTCAAGAGGCGGTTGAAGGAGGATCAGCGTTGGGAGCTCGTGCTATTCGTGCGTAGTATTTCAGGCTCTGTCGCACCTGCAATTCCAGAGAAAGTATCCGGCGCAGGCAAGAAGCCGGCTGCTTCGGCGAACAACTAATTCCTGGCGAGCACGCCCTTTTGGATTTCACTTGCGGATCGATTGGCCCGTCAAATAGAAAAGCGGGCCACGATCAACTCGTGGCCCGTTTTTCTTGTTCTGAGTCTTTGCGTTTCTTTGGCAGGACTTCCTCCTACGCCGTGGCTGCCTTCACTTGTCCCAGAGCGGCCGCAACTTCATTCAAATCCGGCACGACCGGAATGTCGTAGTTCTTGAACCAGGCGACTTTGCCGGCTTTGTTGACGATGGCGATGGCCCGGCCGGTAATGCCTTTGTCAGCCAAGTAGACGCCATACTTTTCACTCGCCGCTCCCCGCGGATGAAAATCCGCCAGCAGCGAATACTTGATCCCCATTTTCTCCGCATAGGCCTTGTGCGACCACACGCTGTCAACGCTGACGCCAAGCACTTCCGCGTCCAGCGTTTCGAACGCCTTCATCTCATTGACAAAGCAGGCATGCTCGTTGGTGCACGTCGGGCTCCAGTCGAGCGGGTACCACACCAGCACGACATTCTTCCTCCCCGCAAAATCCGAAAGTTTCACTTCTTTCTTTTCCTGGTTCAACAACGTGAAATCCGGCGCTGTTTGTCCCACCGCGATGCTCATGATCATTCCTCCTGTCTCTCTCAAATCCGCAAACATCTTACCCAATCCTCGCGTTTCTCACCAAGTTCCTGTTCCCGCTGATTTGGTTAGCATCGATTCCGCACGGCCGAATCCCGTTCTGCTCCCTGTGTTAATTTCTTTCCTACTTCTGTGAGTCGAAGTACACTCTGCTCAGGAGAATTCCGATGGGCGCCGAAGCTGCAGGCCGCTCTCCAGTCATGACCCTCCGTGATCTGGTCCGTCTCTATTTGGCTCAAGCCGGCAAATTTGGCCAGCCCGTCGCACTTTCCGCTTTCGGTTTAGCGAAGGCAGAAACGGAAAGCGTATTCTCCGGCTACGACGAGGATTACCACATCAGCCGATTCTTTCAATTCTCCGAGAGTACCGGCGAGAAGTTCTCAATCAACGGTATCCCGGCCACACACGTCGCTCTCGACGCAGAGATCCAGTCCATCCTCTGATCTGATGAATCAAGCTAGGATTGTTCTTGACGTCTCCTAGTCCATGTCTGAGTATTAGGCTCCCAAACGGGAGGTCCTATGGGACACCCACTGAAACCCATCTCCAAAGCTGGCATTCCCGAGGCGATCGCCAAAGCCAAGCACTATCGCAACCTGAATGAGCCCGAGGAAACCGAATCGATTTGCCGAGACATCCTTGCCATCGATCCAGACCACCAGCTCGCTCGTCGGCTGCTCGGCCTGTCGATGACGGACCAATTTATCGGCGCTGCGAGTGACCGATACGTTGAGGTTCAATCCCTCTTCCAGGGCCTACGCGATCCCTACGAGCAGCTTTATTACACGGGAATTCTGCACGAACGCCGCGCCAAGACGCAGCTCCTCGTCGGTTACGTCCCGCACACGCTCCGCCCTTTAGTGGAAGAGGCCATGCGCTGCTTCGCCGAAGCCGAGAAGATTCGGCCGGCGGGCAATGACGACAGTATTTTGCGCTGGAATAGTTGCGTACGGCTTCTGGAGAGCCGGGACGATTTTAATTTCGAGCGAGCTCTTGCGGCCTTGGATGCTAACGACTTACCGCCCATCAATATGACGGGGCGCGCTGGGAGGGTGAACTAGCTTTAGCCTGAGGAGAACTAGGCGCTGACCACGCGCTGGAAGCGTCGAGCCAGTTTGTCGTGTTCATCCCTGATTTGGCGCGGCAGGCGCGCGCCGAATTTCACTAGAAATTGCTTGGAGTCTTCCATCTCCAGATCCCAATCTTCCGGATTCACACGTAGCAACTCGTTGACGGCTTCATCCGAGATTTTCATTCCATCCATCGTGAGCCCATTCTTTGCAGGGACATAACCGATGGGTGTTTCCTGGGCCGCCCCGCGCCCTTCCACGCGTTCCAGAATCCATTTCAAGACACGCACGTTTTCACCGTATCCCGGCCACAAAAACTTTCCATCCGCTCCCTTGCGGAACCAGTTCACGTGAAAAATCTTGGGCGGTTTTGGGATTTTCTTCCCCATCTCCAGCCAGTGCCCAAAATAATCTGCCATGTTGTAGCCGCAAAACGGAAGCATGGCCATGGGGTCCCGTCGCGTGATGCCCACGTCGCCGGTTGCCGCCGCGGTCGTTTCGCTAGCCATCGTCGCGCCTACGAACACTCCGTGTTGCCAATCAAAAGACTCGTAAACCAGTGGCGCCACTCGGGCCCTTCGCCCGCCAAAAATAAATGCCGAAATTGGCACACCTTCCGGGGCTTCCCATTTCGGCGAAATGCTTGGCGACTGGCCCGCTGGTACGGTGTATCGCGCATTAGGATGCGCAGCCGTTCCCTTGGTTGGATCCCACGCCTCGCCCTTCCAGTTAACCAATCCTGCCGGCGCATCAGTGCCAATGCCTTCCCACCAGGGTTCGCGGTCCGCAGTCATCGCAACGTTGGTAAAGAGCGTGTTCTTGCGCAGCGCCCCCATCACGTTCTGATTTGTTTTCATTCCCGTGCCGGGAGCGACGCCAAAAAATCCTGCTTCCGGATTGATGGCATGCAGATATCCATCTTCCCCGATCTTCATCCAGGAGATATCGTCGCCCACCGTCCACACTCGGTAGCCCTGGCTCTCCAGCGCGGATACCATCATCGCCAGGTTGGTTTTCCCGCAAGCGCTGGGAAAAGCCGCGCCCATATAGGTCACTTTGCCGCCCGGCGATTCGAGGCCCAGGATGAGCATGTGCTCGGCCATCCAGCCCTGCTCCCGCGCCATCACGCTGGCGATCCGCAGCGCGAAGCACTTTTTACCCAGCAGCGCGTTTCCGCCGTAGCCTGAGCCCACGCTCCAGATCAATTTCTCCTGCGGAAAGTGCATGATGAACCGCCGCGCGGGGTCCAGGTCGCCCAGCGAGTGCAGCCCAGGAACAAACTCGCGCGAGGTTCCAAGCCGCTCCATCGCCACCTTACCCATGCGCGACATGATTCGCATGCTCGCTACCACATAGGGGCTGTCTGTTACTTCCACCCCGATCTTGCTGATTGGTGAACTCACCGGACCCATCACGTAGGGCACGACATACATCGTCCGGCCGCGCATCGCTCCATCTAAAAGAGCCCCGACTTTATACTTCGCGGCGCCGGGGTCCATCCAATTGTTGGTGGGCCCGGCTTCCTCTTTTTCAGATGAGCAGATGTAAGTCAGATGTTCCGTGCGGGCTACGTCATTTGGACTGCTGCGGTGCAGATAGCAATTCGGATAGTTATTCTCATTCAGCGGAGTGGTATTCCCCGCTCGCAGCATTTCGGCAATCATCCTCTGGTATTCCGCTTCGGAACCGTCGCAATAGACCACACTGTCGGGCTTGGTCAACTTCGCCGCTACATCGACCCAGGTTTCCAGTGGAGTTGCCAATCTGATCCCCCTGCAGGCCCAATCGCTCCGCCGCACCGGCCCACGCCAAACGCACCGGTTACCAACGGTGCCGGAAACACTCAAACGGATGCCCCGTACGTTGTCGGGGTCGTACAGCGAATGGACTCGACCATGCCAACTGACCCATGAAAAGGCGGGAACCTCCGGCCAAGCTGGCAGGCTTTTGCTTGATTCTACCCGCCCACAGTCTATGTTACGCCTCGCCACCCACGCAAGTTGGTGCCTGTCGTTCTTCCCGTGCTGTAAACTCGGCTAGCTTGTTAGCCAATCCCGAATCCGACCGCCTGCGGGTCGTTCTCGTCGCCCCGCGCAATCCGCTCAACATCGGCGCCGCTGCCCGCGCCATGAGCAACTTCGGCTTCTCCCATCTTCGGGTAGTGAACCCCTACGAACTCCCTTTCCGCGAAGCGCGTTCTGCCGTCGGAGCCGCGCCGCTGCTTGCCAAAGCCGAAGAGTTCAAGTCTGTCGCCGAAGCCGTCGAAGACTGCACTCTCGTAGTCGGAACCACTGCTGTCGGCCTTCGGCAATTGCAGCACCCAGTTCGCCGTCTTGAACAAGCCGCTCGCCAACTGCGCAAGCATCTTGCCGGAGGCCGTGTGGCTCTCCTCTTCGGTTCGGAGAAACGAGGCCTCTCGAACGAAGACCTCAGCTACTGCCATTGGCTCATCCGCATCCCGACGCGCGAAGAGCACCGCTCCATGAACCTTGGCCAGGCTGTCGCCGTGTGCCTGTACGAACTTGCCCGTGATCCGCAAGCCGCGGCAAAACCGGAGAAACATCCGGTCGCCTCTGCCGGTGATCTCGAGCGCCTGACCACGCTCTTGCTCGACGCCCTCCGCGCCAGCGGTTACCTGAAATCCAATCCTGGCAATAGTCCGAAGCGGCGCTCCGCGGCTCCCACCGACGAAAAAATCCGCCGGCTGGTCCACCGCCTGCGCCTCTCGGCCTCAGACGCCGAACTCACTCTGGGCATTTTTCGTCAAGTCCTCTGGAAATCTCAGCAAGACAATAAACCTTCATAAGCAAAGCGCGGGTTGGAAAGTTGCATAAACTCATTTCCCCGTGGAAGAATGGCCGCATGCATACAATCAAGAAATTTCGCTTGTTCCATTTGTTCCTGACGCTGTTCCTCCTTTCCGTGTCGGCAAGGGCACAAACCACGCGGCCAGAGGCAGAGCGAAAGTTGGCGCAAGACATTTACAAGGAATTTGTCGAAATCCAATCCGGTTTCACCACTGGTGCCACAACTCCGGTTGCCGAAGCGGCTGCGGCTCGCTTGCGCGCCGCTGGTTTACCCGATTCCGATATTTACCTGGGCGGCGCGAATCCGAAGAAGGGAAATCTCGTCGTTCGATATCACGGCACCGGGGCGCTCAAGCCGATGCTCCTTCTCGCACACATCGATGTTGTCGAAGCCAAGCGCGAAGACTGGAGCATGGATCCCTTTCAACTCACCGAACGCGATGGCTATTTCTACGGCCGCGGAACTGGCGACGACAAGGCTCAGGCCGCCATCTGGATTGCCAACCTGATTCAATACAAGAAAGAAGGGTTCAAGCCCGACCGCGACATCATCGTGGCTCTGACCGCAGACGAGGAGGGCGGCGGCCCAAACAATGGCGTCATCTGGCTCCTCAAGAATCATCGCGATCTCATCGACTCCGAATTCGCCCTAAACGAAGGTGGCTGGGGCGAATCCACCGGTGGCAAGAAAATCTCCAACGATATCCAGGTCAGCGAAAAGTACGTGGTCAATTTTCGACTGGAAGTGCGCAACAAAGGCGGCCATAGCTCGATGCCGGTCGCTGACAACGCCATCTATCGCCTCGCGGCTGCGCTGCAGCGTCTTTCCAATTTCGGATTTCCTCTGAAGACCAACGAAGTAACTGCCGCGTACTTCCGGGAAATGGCCAAAATCGAAATTGGTCTCATGAAAGAGGATCTGGCAAAAGCTGGCGCTGGCTCTCAGGAAGCGATGCAACGGCTGTCAGTGGCTTCGTCGGCATGGAATGCCACCCTCCGCACCACTTGTGTTGCCACACTCTTGGAGGGCGGGCACGCCGTGAACGCTTTGCCGCAACTCGCGGCCGCCACCGTCAACTGCCGCGTTCTCCCCGAAGACTCCGTCGAGTATGTGCATACCGCGTTACAAAAGGTCGTGGCGGATGGGCAGGTAGGCGTAAAACTGCTCGGCGATCCAGCTCCGGGGCCAGCCTCTGCTCTCAGGCCTGACGTTCTCTCAGCCGTAAGGAACGCCACAGAATCCCTTTGGCCAGGTGTGCCGGTGGTTCCGATCATGGTGATGGGCGCGACCGATGGGAAAGCTCTTCGTATCGCCGGTATTCCGACTTACGGCGTCCAGGGAATCTTCTTCGATCGCGACGACATCCGGTTCCACGGCCGCGATGAACGCGTAGCCGTCCTGTCTTTCTACGAAGGCCATGCTTTTCTTTATGAGCTGGTCAAAACGCTGGCAAAAACTAAGCCTACATCCTAGTCGCGTTGGCAAATATTAGGCTCATTTCCCTATTCACTTTTTGTGTTCACTTTTAGACAGTTTTCCAGCAACCGGCCGCCAAACAATGGTATTGTTATGGCTGCTGCCTATCACGTTCTGCACACCAGGCACTCGCGCATTCAACTAAGCAGATCGCCGGAGAGAATATGGAATTGACCGTTACGCAACAAGAGCGCCCCTGGGACCGTCCCTTTTGGAAACCCGTTCATGGCAAAGAAGGGGTATTCGCTTATATCGTACTAATTCATGTTCTTGCCGTCGTCGGCCTGATCCTTTTCCCTGTTCCCAGCCTCAAAGTTGTCGGCATGACTTTGCTCAGTATCGCTTTTGGCGGTCTTGGCACGACAGTCTGCTATCACCGCATGCTTGCTCACAAGACTCTAAAGACCAATCCCGTCGTTGAACAATTCTTGATTTTCTGGGCCGTCTTCAATGGCTCCGGACACCCCGCAAGCTGGGTTGCCTATCATCGCCTGCACCACTCCGTCACGGACACTCCCGAAGACATCTCCAGTCCCAAGCAGGGCGGCTTTTGGTGGGCGCACCTTCGTTGGCTCTATCAAACGCAGCCAGCTGACAAAAAGCGTTGGGCTCCCGAGCTCACAGGCGGCATCTACAAGATTTGGGGCTGGGCGGAAACACCGGTCATCGTTTTCTCGATTTGCATCGGCTTGATTCTTGGTTTTGGCTGGATGGGTTTCTTCTGGATGGGCGCGATCCGCCTCGTCTACTCCCTCCACATGCAGTGTCTCGTGAACAGCCTCACTCATTTGAAGAAAGTCGAAGAAGGCGATTCCAGCATGAACGTCTGGTGGCTCGGCCCGTTCCAATTGACCGCCTGGGGGGAGAATTGGCATGAAAACCATCACTCCCACGCGGGATCTGCGCGCCTTGGCCTCCGCTGGTATCAGACCGATATCGGCTGGTATTTCATCTGGATGCTCGAAGCCGTCGGCTTGGCCCATTCCGTCAAGCGTCCTCGCACTTCGTAACCCGCAGGGTGCCCTGCTGTTCAACTTTGTCCTAAAATGTGGGGGTGGGCTTGTTTACCCTGGAAGGCCCCACGCGTTCCGCGTCATGTACGCACAAAAATTCAACGTCAACGTGGTTATTCGCGGTGAAGCCCGCGCCTGTCCGCTGGATTGGCTCGATCAATTCTGCATGCGCAATTTCACGAACTCCGCCGACTTTGACGACACGCTTCCCGTCGCCGATGGCCAGGTCGAAGCCAGTTTCCGCCTCACTCCCGAACGTTTCGCCGAAGGTCTCGCCGCCTGGTTGACGCAGCGTGGCAAAGGCGAAGGCCAGCCCGTCACGGTAAGCGTCACACGCCAGCCATCTTCCGGAACCTTGTAGGGGCGCAGTACTGCTGCGCCGCAGTTTTGCAACCAACGCGAATCTCAAATGGTTTTTCTTTGAACTTTAGAAGGCCGCGCCTAGGCTGCTGGCTCGCGCTTCTCCCCATGGAGTGCGGCGCGAATCTGCGGCAACGCGGCGAGCGCCGCAGCTTCTCCCGCGGCAACCATTTCCGGCGTCTTTGTGAAGTCGTCCCAAACAAAAGGTTTCACGTCCGGTTCGATGACAACATCCGCCTGCGTGCGCCAAGTCAGGTCGGTGTGGCGCTGAAGAATATTGAAAGAGCGGCTGAGAATATCCGTGAACGTGCGCGGTTCTTCCACGTTGCCTGATTCGAGGTACACGGCGATGACAATATCAGCTCCAAGGAGCAGCGCACCTTCCACCGGCACCGGAGCAGTGAGGAATCCATCGACCAGCGTCCGCCCATCATATTGGATGGGCACGAATAGCCCGGGATAGGCACAGGAAGCGCGTACCACCGGGGCGATCGGGCCATGCGAGTAATATACGGAGACTCCCGCGTTGATATCCGTTGTGGCCACAGCCAACGGCGTGCGCAGCTCTTCAAACGTCTTTACCGAAGTAAAGCGCGCTAGATATTTTTCCATGCGCTGGTTGGTGGCCAAACCAAGCCACGAAGGCGTCCAGCGCCCGAAATCGGCGAACGTTGTCAGCGCGCCAATTTTTTCCATTTCTTCCAGCGATGCCCCGGCACAGTAACTAGCCC
Organism: Candidatus Sulfotelmatobacter sp.; assembly: GCA_035279505.1. Taxonomy (GTDB): domain Bacteria; phylum Acidobacteriota; class Terriglobia; order Terriglobales; family Acidobacteriaceae; genus Sulfotelmatobacter. The sequence goes on from DATEHP010000348.1 coordinate 74,216, forward strand.
CAATAAGCGCGCCCACGCTTGTACCCGCAACGCAATCGATGGGGATGCCGGCTTCGCCCAGCACACGCAGGACTCCGATGTGCGCAATTCCGCGCGCAAAGCCGCCTGCTAGAGCCAAGCCCACACGCGGACGTTCCTTCTGTTCGTCTCGCTCGCCGTACGCAAAGGCGCGAAACTTGTCTTTTGCGCTCCGCAGCCAGCCGAACGGCCCTGCGGCTCTGTTTTCTTCTGTCATTTCTCTATTTTAGGCCTATCGTCGCGGACAAGCCTGTCGTTTGACCCGCGCATGCCGGTTTTGTAACCTGTCCCTGCGAACTCTTGAGGGTCCTGTAAACCCAGTAAAAAGGCGTGCTATGAATCGTCGCATTGAAAAAGCAGTTGTGCTTGGAGCAGGAACCATGGGCTCGCGGATCGCCGCGCATTTTGCGAACGCCGGGCTGCCGTGCATTTTGCTGGACATCGTCCCGCCGAATTTGCCTGCCGATGCCCACGCTGGAGACCGCAACAAGATCGTTCGCTCCGGATTAGATGCCGCCAAGAAGTCCAAGCCTGCCGCGTTTTTTACCGCGGCGCTTGCGGACAAAATTAGCATTGGAAACTTTGACGACGATCTGGCGCGGTGCGCCGAAGCCGACTGGATCATCGAAGTGGTCGCGGAGAATCTGGAAATCAAGCGCAAATTGCTGGCGCGCGTAGCCCAGTTTCGCAAGCCAGATGCCATCGTCACGACCAACACTTCCGGCTTGCCCGTGCACCTGATCGCCGATGGCATGAGCGAAGCGTTTCAGCAGCATTGGGCCGGAACCCATTTCTTCAACCCGCCGCGCTATTTGAAGCTGGTGGAAGTGATTCCCGGCCCGAAGACCTCGAAGGAAGTCGTCGATTCATTGAGCGAGTTTTGCGACCGGCGGCTTGGCAAAGGCGTAGTCGTTGCGAAAGACAAACCGAATTTCATCGCCAATCGTATCGGAACGTTTTCCATGCTCAACGTGCTCCGCCTGATGGGCACACTGGGAATGACCGTGGAAGAAGTCGACGCCTGCACTGGACCGGCTGTCGGATGGCCTAAGTCGGCGACGTTTCGCACCGCCGACATCGTGGGCCTCGATGTGCTGGCGCACGTCGTAAAAAACATTTATGAAACGGCGCCCAACGACGAGTCCCGCGAAAGCTACAAAGTCCCCGCGCTTGTCGAGGAGATGGCCAAGCGCGGCTGGCTTGGCGACAAGACCGGACAAGGCTTCTATAAAAAAGTGAAGGGCGCAGGAGAAAAGGAAATTCTGACACTCGACGTGAACACTATGGAGTACCGCGCGCGGCAGAAAGCGAAATTTGCTTCCCTCGAAATGGGCAAGGCGATTGAGGACACACGTGAACGGCTGCGCGCTCTGGTCGGACCTGTTTTGGAAGGGCAGAAAGGCGACAAAGCCCAGCAGTTTCTATGGGGCTCGCTCTCCGAGATGTGCCTGTACGCGGCGCGCCGTGTGCCAGAAATTTCCGACAACGTTGTCGATGTCGATCGCGCTCTGCGCTGGGGCTTTGCCTGGGAGCTCGGCCCATTCGAGATCATGGATGCGATCGGTGTGAAGGCATTTGCCGGCCAGGTGCAGAAGGAAGGCCGCACTTTGCCCCCGGTCATCGATAAAGTGCTCTCCACCGGCGGCAAGGGATTTTACGAGTCAGAGAAGGGAACCACGACCGTCTTCGATATTGGCAGCGGGACATCGAAAAAAGTCGAGGAGCCAAAAGGCATCATCATTCTCAAGTCTCTGAAGGATGCCGGCCGCGAAGTCGAGCGCAATTCCGGCGCGAGCCTCATCGATCTCGGCGACGGCGTGGTCTGCTGCGAATTTCACGCCAAGATGAACGCCATCGGCGCCGATCTGATCGCCATGCTTCACAAAGGACTGAAGCGCCTCGAGACGGACTTCGACGCTATGGTCATCGCCAACCAGGCGGTAAATTTCTCTGTTGGTGCGAACCTGATGCTCGTTCTGGTGAGCGCCCAGGAGCAGGAGTGGGACGAGCTGCACATGGCCGTCAAGCAATTCCAGAACATCAATCTGGCCATCAAATACGCCCCCAAGCCGGTGATAGCTGCGCCACAAGGAATGGCCCTCGGCGGCGGCTGCGAAGTGAGCCTGCACGGCGCAAAAATTCAAGCGGCTGCGGAAGCCTACCTCGGCTTGGTGGAAGCCGGCGTCGGTCTGATCCCGGGCGGCGGCGGCACAAAAGAAATGATGATTCGCGCAAACGAACACGCCAGCGGCTCCGTCTCTAGCGCGCCCTCTTCCCCCGAATCCGATCTCGATCTCTTCCACGCACTGAAGCCTGTCTTCGAAGCCATCGCCATGGCCAAGGTTGGCACCAGCGCCGAAGAATGCCGCGACTTGGGATATTTGCGCCGCGAAGATGGCGTCTCCATGAATCGCGATCGTCTGGTCGCCGACGCAAAAGAAGCCGCGCTGGCGCTGGTGCGCGGCGGCTGCAAACCTCTGGCGGCAAGTTGGCAGGAGGGCGCGCAAACCACGCAAATCAAAGTGCTAGGCGAGCAATTTCTCGCCGGCGCAAAGCTTGCTATCCATATGATGCTTCGTGGCGGCTACGCCTCCGAATACGACGCGCACGTCAGCCGCAAGCTCGCCAACATCCTGGCCGGCGGCGCGCTGACCTCTCCGCAATTCGTCAGCGAACAATACGTTCTCGATCTCGAGCGCGAAGCGTTCGTCTCCCTCTGCGGCGAAAAGAAAACCCAGGAACGCATTGCCCACACCCTAAAGACCGGCAAGCCCCTCCGGAACTAGCTACTTTCCGTCGCAAAATGGCTCGCTCTGAATGAGCTATTCGTTTCTAGAGACCGTCTGATTCTGCTTGCATGTTGTGATTTCTGCCGCTCAACCCGTTTGCGTCCCGAGTCGCGGCAGCTGGGATCTCAGGC
>DATEHP010000349.1:0-40556 GCA_035279505.1 Candidatus Sulfotelmatobacter sp.
GATCGCTATGGGATTGCGGTTGTTCGCCATTCCGACGGCGCGGAATCCCTGGAGTCGGCCGACGGCGCGAGCGATATCGGCGTAGGTGCGAGTCTCGCCGTAGGGAATCTTGAGCAAAGCCTGCCAACATTCCAGTTGAAACGGAGTTCCGCGAAGGTCGAGGGGGAAGGAGAATTGCCGTCGATGGCCGGCGAAGTATTGCTCCAGTTCCTGTTTGTAAGCGGATAATCTTCCGTCGGCTTCCTCGAAGTGCACGCCACCGGATTCCGAGCGCAGGTCGCGCGGATTGGGACGTATGGTCTGTTGACCGGGCAGACGGGCATCGAACTCCAGGGCAACCAGTCCCTTCTCGGAAATCGCCAGGAACAACGGGCCCACCGGAGACGTAAGTACCGTGGAATAAAGGGTTTCCATATCATAAACCTCTAAGAAACAGATCCCGGGACACAACACGCTGGGGCGGCTAACACGATATCATGGAGACCGATGTTCGGTGGTCGCCCTCAGAACCAGATTGACAGAAAGGGGCAGATAGCCCACAGTAGTGCTGCAAATTGCTGCTTGGGAAATTTGCATTGAAAAAACTTCTCCTCCTCATATTCGCGGTAGCGCTCGCGACCGTCCTGATGGTTACGTTCGTCCTCGCCGCTGGAGAGTGGCGGGCGATCGGACAGACGGAAGCGGGAGACAAAGTGTCCGTCAGCTCTGTCCGGGTACTCAAGAACAATCAGCGGTCGGCGCTGGTGCGGGTCGAGTACAAGGATCCGGCGCAGCTTCCCCAGGGTGGCCCATTCGTTGAGATGCGGGCGCGGGTGCGAATCAACTGCGCCAGCGGGGCTGCGAATCCCACGACCGAATGGTTTTACAGTCGGGACCACAGCGGGCGCTTCGTAGTCAGCAAGAAGGCGAACCACGACGATCAGTTCGGCAAGTCACCCGAAGGCGGATTTGGCGAGCTGGTCAGTAAGAACGTCTGCAACGGGACGAAGTAGAGGTTCGTCCCAGAATTTTTCACAACACCCGGCACCTCGGTAACCTGCGAACCTCTTCCAACCGACTGGCTTTGCGAATATTCTGATAGAGAAGTCAGCGGCCCTCCGCTGATTTCGACCCATCCCTGATATGGATTCGCTTCGATTATATGGACTGGTTGCAGCCAGCGGCGTCGCGCTGCTGGGATCGTACGCGCTATTGCGGCGCAAACCGAGGACAGCGGATGAACTTGAGCGCGAACGCCGTGCCTGGCTTGAAGGGACTGGACGCATTACGGATGGGACCGTAATCGACGTGCAGGAACTCGCTCAAGCGAAGGATCATCATGCCGCTGTGATGTTGATTTATAAATATGACGTCGCGGGAGTTTCCTACGAGTGCTCGCAGGATGTCACCTATCTTCGGCATTGGATCAATCTGCACTCTTGCCGGCTGGGGTTGCACACGTCAGTGAAGTACGATCCGCAGAATCCGGGGAATTCGCTGGTGGTGTCGGAAAATTGGATGGGGTTGCGGCAGTAATCGCGGGTTTGTGCCTTCCCTACGGCAGGACTCGATCAGTTTTCGAAAACTCACCCTGCCGTACCGGGCTTTCACTGGACGGCGCTGCGATAGCAGAAGCGCGCGGAAACACACCGGGCTGAAGCCCTCTTTGGCATAGCAGATTGACGCGGCCCTAAAGGGCCGCTCTTCCACAGGTGGCTCTTCCACAAAGGCTGACCGTTCACCGTTTTCGAGCAGTTTCGGTGTTGGCGTGGTCCGCAATGAAACACCAGGTCCCTCCACTCCGCCTGTCATTCCCTTCGGGAACGGCAAGCTCCGGTCGGGATGACAAATATGAGTGGACCACAGCAAACGTGTAATTTGCTCCAGATTACTGCCAGCTCAGGCGCATTGAGGAATTGCGCTTTTCGAAGGAGACCGAAAGGGATTTCGTGTCGCCGCCTACGAATTCTGCTGACAGAGTCTTCGACAGATCGACGGCCTGGTCGGTGGATAAGGCTCGAAAGCGAAGCATTCGCTTGCCTGCGGGGATTTTCATGGTTTCCGACGTTATGCCGCGGACTCCGTTGAAGACTACGAGTTTCTTCTGGGCTGCACCATGCAGAGGAAGCGTGAGGGTGAGTTTGTCATCGACCCAGACGTATAGTGTCGCATCCTTAAATTGATGCTGTACCCCTAGCTCAAGCGTGGAAGAGGGAACCACGATTTGCTTTGGCGGGATGGGTGGAGTTTTCGCAACGGGAGTCTTCGTCTTGTGGACTACGGCCGGAACCTTGTGGACAACGGTGGGAACCGGCGCCGCGGGGGGTACGGGTTCGACCTGGACCACCGGTTGACCGGGTAGCGCGGAATCAAGGTTCACGGTCGCCGCGCTGTTTACCTGAGCCGCACCGCGGGACGACTCGGGCCGGTTGTTGAACAGCTTCAACTGAACCGCGACAATGACGAGCAGCGCCACGGTGGCGGCCCCGAGAATCAGATCCCTGATTCGCGCTTTGGAAAGAATGTCTCGAACTGTCTCTCCCGCAGCTGCCATATTGGCCGCCGGACCCATGGCGCTGGTGCTACCGGTGAGGGCGGAACGTGTTGCGGTGCTGGTGGAAGTGCGGCGCGAAGTCGTGCTCGAAGTGATCTGATAGCTCTGCTGCAGGATGCGCAGGTCGTCAGCGAAGTCCGACCCGCGCTGGTAGCGCTCGTTGGGATCCTTCGCCATGGCCCGCGAAATCACAGCGTCCAGTTGCGGCGGCAGAGTCATGTCGAGCGCGCTGGCCGCGATAGGCTCGCGATTGGCTACCTTGAAGCAGACGGTAGTGGCGCTGGTGCCCTGGAACGGAGAATGTCCCGTCACCATGGCATAGAGAATTACGCCGAGCGAGAAAAGGTCGGAGCGGCCATCCACTCCTTCGCCACTCAATTGCTCGGGGGCCATATAGGCGGGAGTACCAAGGACTCGGCCGGGGACGGTGAAGTGGGCCAAGTTCAATTTGGCAATTCCGAAATCAGCGATCTTGGCCCGGCCATCCTGCGTGATCAGGATGTTGGCGGGCTTGATGTCGCGGTGAATCACGCCTTGCGCGTGGGCGTAATCAAGGGCGTCGGCGATCTCCTCGGCTAGTTTCAACGAGCGCTCGAGGGACAGTTTCTTTTCGCGGGAAAGAATTCGGTTAAGCGACTCACCCTGCACATACTCCAGCACGATGTAGGGGTCACGGTTTTCAGGATTTTCACCGACATCGAAGACCGAAACAATTCCGGAGTGGTGCAGGCGTCCCGCGGCTTGCGCCTCATTCATGAAACGCAGGCGGAATTCCTTTTCTTCGTCGGGTTCCTGGCCCCACAGAGACACGGTCTTCAGGGCAACCAGGCGGTCAATCTGGGGATCGCGAGCTTTGTAAACCACGCCCATGGCGCCGCGGCCGAGCTCCGAAAGGATCTCGTACCGGCCGAACTGTTTCGTCTCGGAGTTTTCCATCGACGGTCCTTGCGCGAGCCTTTCTGCCACGGAGCACCTGGGGAGGGATTCCTAGTATGTTAGCGCCTCGGCCGCTATGATTCTGAAGGTTGTTGAAGGCGACACATTACCTCGGTAATGGGCTCGTACAGTACCAAAAGTCGAGGCACGACCCTCAGCGACCCTCGATGCGGCAATCACTCTCCCGTGTGACTGCGAGCACTTACCGCTGTGACCACGGCTTGTAGCATTCTTAAGGGCTTTGCAGCCGTGTCTACGCATTGCGGCGAACTCGGCCAGTGCATCTCGCACTACCGCCTGCTGGAGCGGCTGGGCAGCGGGGGCATGGGCGTCGTGTACAAAGCGGAAGATCTAGAGTTGGGCCGCTTCGTCGCTCTGAAGTTCCTATCGGACGACCTCGCGCGTGATCCGCATGCCTACGAGCGCTTCCATCGCGAGGCGCGAGCGGCTTCCGCCCTGAATCATCCGAATATCTGCACGATCTATGAAGTGGGGGAACAGCAGGGCAACGTCTTCATTGCGATGGAATGCCTGGAGGGGCGCTCGCTGCGGGAGGTGCTTCGGGGTGGGCCGCTCGATTTCGACCGGCTGCTGGAACTTGGGTTGGAGATCTCCGATGCACTTGACGCCGCCCACGGCCGAGGCATCATTCACCGGGATATCAAGGCTGGAAACATCTTTGTCACCGACCGGGGACACGCCAAGCTGCTGGACTTCGGCCTGGCCAAGCTGAGGCCGGCCGAGTCTCTCGGGATGACCACGACAGCAAGCGATAGCAATCTGACGACTCCCGGGACAACGCTTGGAACGGTGGCATACATGTCTCCGGAGCAGGCGCTGGGCAAAGAAATTGACACACGCAGCGACCTGTTCTCGTTTGGCGTCGTGCTCTATGAGATGGCGACGGGAGTTCTGCCTTTCACAGGAAATACTTCGGCGGCAATTTTTGATTCGATTCTGCACAAGGCTCCGGCGCCGCCAATGCATTGGAATCCGTCGCTGCCGGCGGAATGCGAGCGGATCATCAACACTGCTCTCGAGAAAGATGCGGACGTGCGCTACCAGAGCGCCTCGGAGCTGCGCGCAGACTTGAAGCGACTGAAGCGGGACACCGATTCGGACAAGTTCCTGGGTATTGAAAGCCAAGCTGCTCAGGGACCAGTCGGGTCACGGGCAAAGAGGAAGAAGCGGCTTGCGTCGATGGTGACGGCCGCTCTCTTTTTATTGGTCGTGACGACCGTTTGGGTTCTTACGCCTTCCGCGCCCGTGCGGGTAGAGCGCGTGAAGCAGATCACCCGAGATGGTTCGTTCAAGTCAAACCTGTTGACCGACGGCTCCAGAATCTACTTCACTCAGTTCTCCGGAAGGAAGGTGCAACTCGGGCAAGTTTCAACGGCGGGCGGAGAAACGCTGGCCTTGAGCACACCTTTCCAGAACGCGAACGTGTTTGACATCAGCGCAGATCACTCCGCGCTGCTGGTGGCGGAATTTACGGGTTCGGCACCCTCCCAGTTCTGGGCTCTGCCCCTGCCGACCGGATCTCCCCGCCGGCTTGCGGAGAGCGAGGGAAGGGAGGCTCATTGGTCTCCGGATGGCAGACAGCTCGTCTACACACGAGGGGTGGATCTTTACCTGGCCGATGGGGACGGCAGCCACAGCCGGAAGCTGAAAAGCTGCCCAGGAATCCCCGGTCAAGTTCATTTCTCGCCCGATGGCAAGCGACTGCGATTCACGCTCACGCCGACGGGGAAAAACCTCTCTTCACTGTGGGAAATGAAGGTCGATGGTTCCGATCTGCATCAGCTTTTTGCTAATTGGAAAACGGACACAATGATCTGCTGCGGCGACTGGAGCTCTGACGGCCAATACTATGTTTTCGTGCTGCAGGCTGCCACAGGTACAAAAGATTTGTGGCTGGCGCGGGAGCATCCGCATTCCCTGCTCCGAAAAAGTGAACCCATTCAGCTGACTTCCGGACCGTTGTGGTACACAGACCCGGTTTTCGCCCCTCAGAAAAAACGTGTGTTCGTGAACGGCACGCTGATTCAGGGAGAACTGGTGCGGTACGACGCGGGATCACGCCAGTTTGTGTCGTATCTTTCAGGGGTGTCGGCAGGAGAGGCGGATTTCTCGCCCGATGGCGAGTGGATCGTTTACGTGAGCTATCCGGAGTTGACGCTCTGGCGCGCGCGAACCGACGGCACGCAAAAAATGCAGCTCACATTCTGGCCGCTGTATGCGACTCTGCCGCGCTGGTCGCCTGACGGGAAAGAGATCAGCTTTATCGGCACGAACGCGGGAAGAGCTTGGAAGATTTATCTGGTGTCGCCGGAAGGAGGGACACCGGAGGAACTCCTGCCACAGGACTCGGCGGAAAATGATGCGAGTTGGTCGCCGGACGGTAAGCGGATCGCTTTCGGCCGGTCTTCCTACGGACTCGATCTGGGGGAACTTGAAATCCAGGTATTCGATCGGGCGAGTCGACAGATTTCGGCGATCCCGGGGTCTCGCGGCTTATTCAGCCCGCGTTGGTCCCCGGATGGCCGTCACCTGGCCGCGCTCTCGCCGGATTCCAGAAGCCTGATGCTGCTCGATTTCAACACGCAGCAGTGGTCGGTTTGGCTGCACGCCGAGGATGGAACGATCGGGTATCCGGTTTGGGCGAAAGACGGGAAATCTATCTACATTGAACGCTCTCTTTCCGCAGAACCCTCGGTGCACCGGTTGAAGCTGGGTGAATCCAAGTCTGAGCGATTTCTTTCCTGGAAGGATCTGCGCCGGTTTGGCGGAGTCTGGGGCTCGTGGTCTGGCGTGGCACCCGACGGAAGCGTGCTGGCCGTGCGGGACGTGAGCTCGCATGAGTTGTATGCGTTAGAACTGCAACTGCCGTGAGAGCAGTACTCACTTCTCAGGTTCCAACTCGGTGAAAATCCAATGGGCTTCGCTGTCAGGCCGGAGCGCATATTCCTGACGAAGTCAGTGAGAGTGAACGGGACCGCAATTATCTTTGTATCTCTCGAGGGGTTTACTCGCAGAGCTGAGAACTGTCTTCTAGCTTCCTGCGGCGAAGCCGCCGGTGTGGGCGACCGTCATGCGGAGGTATTTGTAGGGATTGACAGGAGTATCGTTGATGCGGACTTCATAGTGGAGGTGCGGACCGGTGGAGCGGCCGCTTTCTCCGACATAGCCGATGATGTCACCACGCTGCACGTGTTGCCCGGTGGTTACAGCGAATCCGGAAAGGTGTCCATAGCGTGTACTGATGCCGCTGCCGTGATCGATCATGATGGTCTTGCCATAGCCGCCCATGGTGTCGGTCACGGTGACGACGCCGTCGGCGGGAGCAACGATGGGATGGCCATAGCTGCTGCCGATATCCACTCCGCTATGGAATGCGCCCTCACCGTTGAACGGATCGATGCGTTCACCGAAGCTGCCGGTGACCTGGCCTTCGACCGGCCAGAGGTTGGGAGCGGAATTGGCTTTGATCCAGTCCGCGGTGGTGGCATTGCGGGTCAAGCCCATCGTCAGGCCAACCATGGTTGCGCCACTCAAGGCGGAGGTGCGAAGAGCGTGCAACTGATCGAGCGATGAATTCACTTCTGCCGCTTGAATTTGCTCGGATGTGGCAGTGACCAGAGTCGGCTGAGCTTTCAGACCGTAGAGCGCGGAAACTTCGCCGGCGATGGAGCCCAGCGATGCAACCTGCAAGTCGCGCTCTTTGGCGACTTGTTCCAGGCGAGAGTAATTGTTCTTGAGCTGATCTTTCTCGGTCCGCAGCTGGTTGAACTGGGATACTTTCAACAGCATGCGTGTATAAGAGCTGGCAATTCCGGTGAGGCTGAGAAATCCGATGGCGGCGCCGATGACGAAAACGTAGAGGTAATGGACGGGAATGGAAATCTTGCGGAGTTGCCCGTCGTCCCCGCGGGCCACGAAAAGGATGTAGAACCGTTTCTGCAAAATCGATTCCTCTAAGTTTTGAAGCATCAGGTCCGGAACTTCAGGCTCAGTATCTCAACGATCAGAACGCCTGTTCGGATCACCTGACTTTTCGGGGTGCGTCTCCATGTTAGGGATGGAAACTCTCTCGCACGCCCTTCCTACCAGAACAACGACCAGAACCTGAACGTCCAACTGTGTCTGCAAAATGCTAACTCCTTGCAGAACTTTAAGCTCCGGCCAAAGGTTTCGTGAATGACTGGTTAACGGTAACAAACTGGGTTCCCCCTGTCAACGAGGCACAAGGTCATCCCCAGTTACCGAAGGCGTGGAGGACGGAGGTCACTATGGGACAGGTGACGAATGGTCCGAAATTCACAGGCTCACTGACGGACCGTGCAGTGCCGTGCTGGCGGCCAGGAGCAGATTTCTCCCTTCGGTCGGAATGACAAAAGGGTATGTATAGTGGGTGGTCGTGCCGCTCCCCGAAAAAGCATTGATCGCACAAATCCGCCAGATGGCGGGGCCTTCGATCCGCGGGCGAAATGGTGGCCGGAATCCGGCCATCGTTGCCGGAATCGGAGACGATTGCGCCGTGCTGCGCATGCTCCCTGGGTGCGATTCACTCGTTACCACGGATTTCACGCTGGAAGGTATTCATTTTCGGCGCGACTGGCATCCTCCGGAATCGGTTGGGCACCGTTGCCTGGCGCGTGGCTTGAGCGACATCGCGGCGATGGGGGGAGAACCAGTCGCGGTCTTTTTATCGCTGGCTTTGCCGCACGACTTGGCACAATCGTGGGTCGGACGTTTCGCGCGCAGCCTGATCAGTTTGGCGGAGAAACATGGAGCCACCGTCGCGGGCGGCGATACCGCGGAATCACCCGACGGGATTCTCGCCGACATCATGGTTGTCGGAACCGTGCCGAAGGGTAAGGCAATTCTTCGATCGGGCGCGAAGGCGGGCGACCGGATTTATGTGAGTGGGGAACTGGGGGGATCGGCCGCCGCCGTTGTGAGGATGAGGAGCGGACGGGGGAAGGTGAAGCCGCGCGACTATGTCCGGCACTTTTATCCTGAACCGCGCGTCGAACTTGGGCGTGTTCTTCGCGAGAGGACCCTGGCTTCAGCAATGATCGATACGAGTGATGGGCTTTCGACGGACCTGGCGCACATTTGCGAAGAAAGTGGTGTGGGAGCCGAGATCGATTCATCGCTGATTCCGCGCGCGTATGTGGGGAAGCCCGCTCGCGAGGTGGACCTTGATCTGGGGTTGCATGGAGGGGAAGATTACGAACTGCTTTTCACGGCTCGGCCAGGGAAACGGGTTCCGAGGCAAATCGGGGGCGTGGTGATGTCGCAAATCGGAGTGATTACACGGTCTCGCGGAATCTTTGTGCGGAATGCGAAGGGCGTGGGGTATGAACTGCAGCCACGAGGGTGGGAGCATTTCCGCACATAGACGGTCGCGACGCTGGGGCGGATTGTATAGGTCCTTCGCGCAACGAACGCGCTCGGATGGCAAGGGGGTTTGGACGGAGAGCGACGCTTGTTACTTCCGTTACCAGTTACTCTCTACCCGCGCGTCGAAAAGCGGACTAGAGTAAAGCCATGTCGTTCCATAAACTTTGGCTCCCAGTCCTCGCGGTACTTGTCGCGACCGCCTTCGGTCAGAACAAGCAAGCCGAACCTCCAGCACACGCTAAGCAACTTTCGCCTGCCGTCACGGACGAATTCATTCGCAACCAGTTTGGGGATGGGTGTTCGTTGATGGCGGGGCCGGCGCAGTTTGTGGCCGATCTCGACGGAGACGGCAATGAAGATCTGGTGGTTGCCGCCAAGTGCAAGAATCCGATGGCGGACAAGGACGAGTACAGTTTTGTTGTTGCCGATCCTTACCACACGTTCCTCGGATACGGAAATGTGAAGGTCACGTCGACGTTTGCTTCGGATCAACCCGAGCGGCGGGGCGTGAGCTTGCTCATCATCCACGGCGACGAAAAGGACGGGTGGCGCGCGGAAAAGCCCAAGGCCAAGTTCTTGATGATCAACATGCCCTTCAAAACGCTGGCGGTAAAACGTCTGGTCATGAAAAAAAAGACCGTACTCGGCATCTACATGGAAGAGGCCGGGGAAGGCGAGAGCACATCATCAGTGCTGTTCTGGGATGGGAAGAAGTATCAGTATACGCAGCTGGGATCGACGATGGAGTGAGAGACGTCAGGGGTCGGGGGCTGGGGGTCAGTGGTCAGCCTTTGCTAATCTCAGCGCAACGGTTTCAATCTGCAATCTGAAGTCTACAATCTGAAATTTTGAATCCCCTTCATACTTTGCTCCTGTAGTACGGCAATCTGCGCAACTAGCAAAATATGAATTCGCACCTCCCACAATCACGCTACGGAAGAGCAAGGCCGGGCTTTTGGGCGGTGTTGTGTATCGTGATTGCGACAGTTATTTTAGGCGCTTCTAATCTGCCGCAATACTACAAGTTCGCACATGAAGGCATTCGCACAATGGCTACGGTGATCGCTAAGCAGCCTACAAAGCATCGTTTTGTCGACTACTCCTATATGGTTGGCTCCAATAAGTATTGCGGGGCTGGCGGAGCCGGTTTCGGAAACCCTAAGTTTGAGGAGATATCCGTCGGGGATCAGGTGAAAATTGCTTATCTCCCTGCTGACCCAGCAAGTTCTTTTTTGGGCGACCCTCAGTTGTGGCTTGCGTATTACGCGCCAAGGGCAGTCTTTGTCGCGACTGTAATTCCACTTGCTGTGTTGGCCGCGGCGCGCTATTTGCGGCGTACCCTATAGCGATCACACACTTGGCTAGCCCAAGTAAGTCGAGAATGCTTCCGCAAGAGGAGTTCTGTGGCGATTATCTTCGGCATAACGGGAAGTCAGTCGTTCCAACCTTGCTGACGTTAGACTCAGCAAACTCGCACAGTCGATCAAGGGTAGCCTGAAGCTCGTCGCTATAGCGGGCGAGATCTTCGTCGGTTGCGTCCCTCGGCACCTGTATCAATTTTCCAAAGCGGACCAGGACTCGCGAGAAAGGCTTGGGGATCATCATGCGGTCCCAACTGTTGAGAACCCACGCTTTGTCGACCCCCGTGTGAAAAGCGCTTAGAGGCAGCCCGGTGGAACGGCCGAGTGCCACGGGACCGGGCTTGACCTTGTGCCGCGGACCTCGGGGGCCATCGAGGGTGAAGGCCACGGTCCAGCCCTCTTGGAGGGCGCGGCGGAGTCCCAGGAGCGCCCGGACTGGATTGCGACTGCTCGACCCCTTAACGGGCACATATCCAAACTTCATAATGATGCGGCCCATGTATTCGCCGTCGTAGCTGAAGCTGCTCATCACGCGGACGCCCATGTCGCGACAAACGTAGGTTGCAGGGATCATGCAGGAGTGCCAGAACGAAACGATCAAAGGACGCTGATCCAACGTTGTCTGCGCACCGTCTTCGTACGAAACACACACCCGCAAAGTCGATCCGATGAGCCGGATCAGCGTAGAACCTGCGGCAACGATCAGGCTCAAAACGATCCGCTGCCGAAGTGTCCAGCGGCGCGGGCCGGAATCGGGCTGAGCCGATGCTCTCTGTTCTCGGGGGCGGACTTCGGGCACCCAGCTATTGTAGCGGGACGGCGCTTGGGATTCGGTCTTGGGTCTTAGGTGTTTGGTGAAGAGCAAGGACGTGAGTCCGACGTCGGAAGTAAGCCTAAGACCTGATACCTAAGACCCGATACCGCACACCCGGCTCTCACGCCTAGCTAGTTCTCTAGATACGAGTCGATCCACGTCTTGACCTTCAGGCGGCGCTCATCGTTGGAATCAAAGCGGACGCCGAGCGACTTGGGTTTGTTCCAACTGATAATGCCGCGAACATTGACACGGGGCAGAGTCATCAGCGCGAAGGAGATCTCGACGTTCACTCCCGACGAGAAATCCTCAGCGGTCTTGATGGACATGCCGCCGGAGCTGATCTCAATGCTGGTGGCGCTGACGCGGCGGCCGTCACCAACGATGGAAACTTCCGTCATGACCGGAACGCGAACGTAGCGGCGGAATTCGTGCAAAACGAGGAGCCTGGTGGCGCGCACCAGTTTCAGCATTGCGGGCCGTTCGAGCGGCTCCTGGAACATGGCGTTGATGCCGTATCGGGAGTACCGCATGGTATCCAGGGCGCTGCCGCCGACACCGTAAATCACGCAGCGGCTATTGGAGCGGGAACCTCGCGTAGCTTCCAAAACGGTCTCGGAATCCGTCCAGGTTGCCAAAGGGAGCACGCAGGCCTCGAACTTCTCACGGCGCAGGCGCTCGGGTGCCTCAGAAACCACGGGGACGGGTTCGATTCCGAATTGCCGGAAGCACTCTGCCAGGAGCGAATGGGTTGAATCATTAAAGCCCACCAATGCGGCGCGGGCAGCGGTTTTGCGAACGATGGGGGAGGGTGAGTGGCTTGTGGCGAAAGCTCTATCCATAGTCGGGGAAGACTCTACTTTCGATCGTCATTGTGCGTCCGTCTGGGCGGGTTGCAAAGTTCCAAAGGGACAACGTGCGGCGAGAGAAGGGTCATTACTAAAAATGCAACGGCGCGAGAAAGGACATTACGAGGTGGAAAGCCACTTCAACTCTGGGGTTTGCACGTGGGGCAACGGGCGTGAGGATTTGAGTTTCGAGCGTCAAAATCCCCACCCTGTCGCACTAAACGCGACAAGGATGGGCACCCGGATTTGCTGAGCTATTCGGTCCAGCGGCGGAAGAGGAGAGCGCCATTGGTGCCGCCGAAGCCGAAGGAGTTCGACATCGCGTATTCCAGGTCAGCTTTGCGAGCGTGATTGGGGACGAGATCCATGCCGGCGGTGTCGGGGTCAGGATTCTCGAGGTTCACGGTAGGCGGCAGGATTTGGTCGCGGAGAGCGAGGACGGTGATGCCGGCTTCGAGACCGCCAGCGCCGCCGAGGAGATGTCCGGTCATGGACTTGGTAGAACTCACAGCGAGTTTGTGATCGCCGAAAAAGTTTCGGATGGCATGGGCTTCGAGGGTGTCGCCGATCGGCGTAGAGGTACCGTGCGCGTTTACGTAGCCAACGACCGTGGGTGCGACTCCGGCATCGCGCACGGCATTGC
Organism: Candidatus Sulfotelmatobacter sp.; assembly: GCA_035279505.1. Lineage (GTDB taxonomy): Bacteria > Acidobacteriota > Terriglobia > Terriglobales > Acidobacteriaceae > Sulfotelmatobacter. The sequence continues at coordinate 12,542 of DATEHP010000349.1, forward strand.
GCATGACGCGGAATCCGCCTTCGTGCTCCGGTGCGGGCTGAGTAATGTGATAGGCGTCGCCGGACATGCCATACCCGGCGATCTCGGCCAGGATGGGAGCGCCGCGTTTTTTGGCGTGCTCCATCTCCTCGAGGATCAAGATGCCTGAGCCTTCGCCGATGACGAATCCGTCGCGGCCCTGGTCCCAGGGACGGCTGGCCTTTTCGGGCTCATCGTTGCGGGTTGAGAGCGCACGCATGGCAGCGAATCCGCCGACGCCCATCGGCGTGATGGCAGCTTCCGCGCCGCCGGCGATCATCACATCCGCGTCATTGTGTTGAATGATGCGGAAGGAGTCTCCAATGGAATGTGCGCTCGTGGTGCACGCCGTGGCCGTCGCCTCGTTAGGGCCCTTGGCGCCGAAGCGCATCGAAACCTGTCCCGCGGCAAGATTGATGATGGCAGATGGAATGAAGAACGGGGAGATCCGGCGAGGGCCGCCTTCAATCAAGTTACTGTGCTCGCGCTCGATGATGTCGAATCCGCCGATTCCTGATCCGATGTGAACCCCGACCCGCTCGTCATTCTCGGGAGTGATCTTCAGGCCCGACATTTGCATCGCTTCATCGGCTGCCGCGAGGGCAAAGTGGATGAAGCGCCCCATCTTCTTGACTTCCTTCTTCTCGATGTACTTTAGCGGGTCGAAGTTTTTGACCTCGGCGGCGATCTGGCAGGCGAAGTTGCTGGCATCGAAGCCGGCGATGCGGGCTACGCCACTCTTGCCCGCCAGCAGGGCCTTCCATACTTCATCGGTGGAATTGCCCACGCCGCAGACGAGCCCCAAGCCCGTGACTACGACCCTGCGTCCGTTGTTCAACTATTTTCCCGCCTTGGCGTGCTTGCCGATATAGTCAACGGCATCCTGCACGGTGCGAATCTTTTCAGCGTCCTCGTCGGGAATTTCGATGTCGAAGGCTTCTTCGAACGCCATGACCAATTCCACGGTATCGAGAGAATCGGCGCCGAGGTCGTCGACGAATGACGCGCTCGCCGTGACTTCACCTTCATCCACGCCCAACTGCTCCACAATGATCTGCTTTACTTTCTCGTCTACGGCTGCCATATGTCTCCTCGCTTGCCTCGATTAGATTTAAATTTCGGATGTCTGGTCGCGCAATCGCAGCTTTCTGCCCGTTCGGGGCATCGCGACCATAAAATTTCCGGCCCACTCTGCTGACTGCGGTACGAATCAGGCGAACGTGTAGTGTAATTGTCCGGTTGAATTAGTGTAAAGGAAGGGCGATGTCTTTTCCGACAAAGCCTCTGTTATGTTGAGATTGCACTTCTGATCCTAACGGTTGCCGTTATCAGAGGTCAATCGGCAGGGTTGCGAGGTCGCGCACGAGTTCAGTCGCGAGACAATCGAAGCGTATGCGTGCTGTTGTACAACGCGTGAGCTGTGCCAAGGTTACCGTCAACGGATGGATCGCGGGTGAAATCGGGTTGGGACTTGTAGTGCTTCTGGGCGTCGGGCAAGATGATGGCGACTCGGATGTGAACTACATGGCCGAGAAGATCGCGGGGCTGCGCATCTTCGAGGATCAGGACGGCAAGATGAATCGCAGCGTGCTGGATGCAGGCGGAAGCGTGCTGGCGGTTTCGCAGTTCACGCTGTACGGAGACGTTCGGCGCGGGAAGCGGCCATCGTTCGATGATGCTGCTCCTCCCGAAGCCGCGCGACGGCTCTATGAGCTCTTTGTGGAACGCATCCGTGCGGCGGGCCTGCGCTGCGAGACAGGACGCTTCCAGGAAATGATGCAAGTGGAACTGGTGAACGAAGGGCCGGTGACCATTCTGCTGGACTCGAGGAAGACGTTTTAGGCCAGTCGTTTGAGCTAGAAGTCAGGCAGAATTTTTCGTGAAAGGAAAAACCATCCACTCACCGCGCCAGCAGGATTGCGTCTGCGATACGCGCGGCTTCCAGCGATGCCTTCACGTCGTGAGTGCGAATGATGTGAGCGCCCTTGAGGATCAGGGCCGTTTGAGTGGCCAGGGTTCCATAGAGGCGCTGCTCTGCGGGAACGTCTTTCCCGGCGCCTACAGTTCTTCCGATGAACGACTTTCGCGACGTTCCCACCAGAAGCGGGAATCCGGTTGCCTGCAGCTGTTCGAACCGCGCGATCAGGGGATAATTTTCGTCGAAGCTCTTGCCGAAGCCGAAGCCGGGATCGAGCACGATGCGCTCGCGGCGCACTCCCGCGAGAACCGCCCGCTCTGCCCACTCCTTCAGTTCCCTCTTGACTAACAGCACAACGTCGCTGGCTGGAGGCAGATTGCGCCATTCTTCAGGGCGGCCGCGCATGTGCATCAGCACGGCGCCGCACTTCAGATCCGCGACGGTCTTCGCCATCTGGGGGTCCCAGCGCAGGCCGCTCACATCATTGACGATGTCGGCGCCAGCATTTACGGCGGCGCGGGCGACGGGCGATTTGTAGGTGTCGATCGAGATGAGGGCTTTCGGGTGGCGCTTTTTCAGTTCGGCGATGACGGGGATCACTCGCTTGAGTTCTTCTTCTGCACTCACGGCGGGCGGGCCTGCCTCACTGGCGCTCGCTTTGCTCGCGGGGCGGACGAATGCGTCCGACCCTACGCGAGTGTGCTGGGGGCCGGCGTCCACACGCGCGCCTGGACGTGTCGATTCGCCTCCGATATCGATGATGTCGGCGCCTTGCTCGAGCAGGCGTTCGGCTTGTTCTACGGCCCGGTCGCGCTCAAGGAATTTGCCGCCGTCGGAGAAGGAATCGGGAGTGACGTTGACGACACCCATGATCAGAGTGCGCTTGCCGAGTTCCAGCGCGCGGGTGCCGAGGCTCCAGTGAAACACCGGTCTCATGCGGCACGATTCTAAATGACATGCAGAGGGCGCGTTGGTGCTATCTGCGGCGGATGGCGGCCTCGCGCTTGCGCATCGCGTAGGAGGCGCCGGGACCTGTTCCGGTAGGAGGCTTGCGCCTCCCCTCGAGCAGTTCTTTGAGAACTGTCGCATTGTTATGCGTTTCCATCTTCGAGGCAAACAGCAGTGTCAGACGCTTCTTCTTGTGCGCCAGCTCATATAGCGTCCGCAGGCCCTCCTCGCAGGCAGGCTGGGCCAACTCTTTCAGATATTTCTTGCGGAAGGTTTCCCAATGATCGGGGCGGGCATGATACCAGCGGCGCAAATCGTTGGAAGGCGCGAGATTGCGCAGCCATTCATCCACCGCGGCTTTTTCCTTGGTCAAACCGCGTGGCCACAGGCGATCGACCAGAACTCGCGTCCCGTCGCGGCGTGCTGCAGGTTCGTACACTCGCTTAATTGCAACCGTCATGACCCAATTGCCCTAAGAGCTTTACTTTATTATTGTAAAGCGGCTCGGGAACCCGCGTACGCACCACGGGATAGAAATCATGCGATCAGAGAAGAACGGTTTTTCGGTGAAGACTCGAATACCTCACTTTTTCGTGGGGACCGCCGTGCTGGCATTTGCGGCGCTGGTCGCCTGCGATGTGGAGCGACGCAAATCCGATGCGGAACTTGGATTGAACACGCAGCAATCGGCTGGGCGGCAAATTTACGATGCCGAGTGTGGGCGCTGCCACGAGCCTTATTCCACGAGAGGCAAGAAGGGCCCCGGTTTGAAAGGCATCTACCAGCACAAATATCTTCCATTGAGTGGGTTGCCGGCCAACGATGAGCGCGTTACCGACATCATTCGCAGCGGGCGCGGCGAGATGCCCGGCTTCAATCAGAAACTGAGCGCCCCGCAAGACATGCAGGACCTGTTGGCTTATTTGCACACTCTCTAACGAGTGGCATTGAGGCGCCACGCGCGTGGATCATTCGCGATGAAGAGCACGGCGAAATCTGAATTGTTTCGCGAGTTGCCGTCTGTGGACGAACTCGTACACCGACCCGCGTTTGCGGCAGTGCTGGAGGAACACGGAGCGACTGCCGTCACGGATGCAATTCGTTCCGTGATCGCGCGATTGCGTGAGCAGATTTCCTCAGGCCTGCTGGATGGGGCTGGCTTAGGTCTTGCCCTGGAGGGATTGAACAGAGCGGTCGAGGCTCAGCTGCGCAGCGTTCTGAGTTACTCATTGCGCACCGTGATCAACGCAACGGGCGTCATTCTACATACCAACCTGGGCCGCGCTCCTCTGGCCGAGCACGCGCTGGCTCATGTTCGCGAAGCTGGGCTTTCGTATTCGAATCTTGAGTTTGACATTAAAGCCGGCGAGCGCGGCAAGCGGGATGTTCATGTCGACCGGCTGTTCCGGAAATTGCTTGCGGATGCCGGCTCGACCAGAGAGGGTATGTCATCAACGGTTTCAACCGTTGTCGTCAACAATAACGCGGCGGCCGTCCTGCTTGCCCTGAATACGCTGGCGGAGGGCGGGGACGTTGTGGTCTCTCGGGGAGAACTGGTCGAGATTGGCGGGTCGTTCCGCATTCCAGATGTGATGGCGAAATCGGGGGCGACTCTTCGCGAGGTTGGCACGACCAATCGAACCCGGATCGGAGATTACGAACGAGCTATCAACGAGCGGACGCGGTTGTTGTTGCGGGTCCATCGGTCTAATTTCGAGATCTCTGGTTTCACCGAACAGCCCTCGATCGAGGAGTTGGTGGCGCTGGCTCGACGGCGCGGAATTCCGCTGATGGAAGATCTTGGGAGCGGGGCGCTGGTGGATCTAGAGAAGTTCGGCATTCAGAGAGAGGGGACGGTGCTTGACAGTCTTCGTGGCGGCGTCGACGTGGTGACCTATAGCGGGGACAAACTGCTGGGTGGCCCGCAGGCGGGGCTTCTGAGCGGACGGCCGGAGTTGATTGCGCGTATGCGAGCGAACTCGTTGTTCAGAGCCTTGCGTGTGGACAAGATGACCTATGCGGCGATCGAGGCAACTCTGCTGGCCTATGTGAAGCGTGAGTACGGCGAAATACCAGTATTGAGGATGATGAGCCTTAGCAAAGAAGAGATCGGGGCGCGAGCGGAATCTATCGCGAGCCGAGTTCAAACGAACAAGGTGAGGGTTGAGATTGTCGATGGTGAATCGGTGATTGGCGGCGGCGCTGCGCCGTCATCGGTGTTGCCGACGCGGCTGCTGGCTGTGAGTTGCAGCGGCGCGAGCGCGGATGAACTATCTGATCGTTTGCGCCAATCTGATCCTCCAGTGATCGCGCGAGTAGAAGAAGGCAGAGTACTGCTGGACCTGCGGACGGTTTTTCCAGAGCAGGATCATCTCATCGCTAACGCCTTGCAGCGCATCGCGTAATCCTGCATCGAAACTTACTTGGCGACTGTTTACACGATCGGACATTCCACGCGCCCTCTCGCAGAGTTGATCGAGGCACTTCGCGTGCACCAGATCAGGACCTTGGTGGACATTCGAGCCTTCCCGATGTCGCGCCGACATCCTCAATTCAACCGCGACTCTCTTGGTGAGAGTTTGCCGGGAGCGGGTATCCGGTACTTGTGGATGCAAGCTCTGGGCGGGTACCGGAAGAAGGTTCTGGAGGAATCCCCGAACATTGCGCTGCGCAATGACAGCTTCCGTAATTACGCCGATTACATGCTGACGGGTGAATTTGAGGGCGCTATGAACGAACTGATCGGGCTTGCAGAAGAGGCGCCTACTGCATACATGTGCGCAGAACGCGTGTATTTCCATTGTCATCGGATGCTGGTGTCTGACTGGCTGGTGGCGCACGGGCATGGAGTGCTGCATATCGACGGTACGGGCCCGGTCAGGCCGCACAAGCTCACGGCTGAGGCTCGCATGATTGAGGGACGCTTGATCTACCGGGGGGACCGGTTGCTGTAAGGCGCTGGATGATTTCGCTGACCGCTGCTGGAAACCTCGCTCTTATCGTCGAGAGCGCGCCTCAACGGCTCAAGTGTTCGTGCGTGAGAAATTTCAGGCGTCCCTCCGGGACGCGCTCAGAGTTCCACTTGACCCGGAGCTGAAGCGCCGGGCTATTCTCAGACGCCCCTACGGGGCAAAACCTGCCCTCTTGGCCTACTGGGCGGACTGAAAGTGCGGTTCTCGCGCCCACTCTAAAACCGCATCTCGTAGCATTTGCGGCACAGCTTTAAGCCGTGCGCTTTCAAATCAGGTTCGCACGAAATTGTTTCGGAGGATGCGAACGACCCGGTTGTGATTGCATATCGGTGGTTGCAACCGAATCCTCCCAGCTTTAGTATCGCCATAACGTGCCGACTCCTGGAGACAATCCCAAGTTAACCCGCGAACGCATGGTCTCGGCTGCACCTCTGGATGACGATTCGTCGTTTGAGCTTAAACTTCGACCACAGCGGCTGATGGAATTCATTGGGCAGAAGAAGGTCAAAGAACAGCTGGCGGTCGCAATCGAGGCGGCCCGCTCCCGCGGGGAGGCCATGGATCACGTGCTGCTCTATGGTCCGCCGGGGTTGGGTAAGACTACGCTGGCGAACATTATTGCGAATGAATTGGCCGTGCACTTCCAGCCCACCGCGGCTCCTCTATTGCAAATCAAGGGCGACCTGACCGCAATCGTCACAAACCTGCAGGAGAAACAGGTTCTGTTCATCGACGAAATCCACCGGCTGCAGCCTGTTCTGGAAGAGCTGCTGTATTCGGCGCTGGAAGACTACAAGCTCGACATCATCATCGGGCAAGGACCTTCGGCGCGCACGCACACGCTGGAAGTGAAGCCATTCACCTTCGTGGGGGCCACGACCCGCGCGGGATTGATCTCGGCTCCCTTGCGCGCGCGCTTCGGAATCGTGCTGCGTCTTGAGTTTTATACCGCGGAAGACTTGCAGGTGATCGTGGAGCGCTCGTCCGAGATTCTGGGAGTGTCCATCGATAATGCCGGCGCCCAGGAGATTGCCAGCCGCTCCCGTGGCACGCCGCGAATCGCTAACCGCCTGCTGCGCCGCGTCCGAGATTACGCGCAAGTGCGCGGGGCGGGAAAGATCGACGAACCCACCGCGAAGGCAGCTCTCGAAATGCTCGAAGTCGATCAGTACGGTTTTGACGAAGTAGACCGGCGGCTGCTGCTGACGATCATCGAAAAATATCAGGGGGGACCCGTCGGCGTGAACACACTGGCAGCTGTCCTGGCTGAAGAACCGGATGCGATCGAAGAAATCTATGAACCTTTCCTGATGCAGATCGGTTTCCTCAACCGCACACCGCGGGGACGTGTGGCCACACAGCTGGCGTATGACCACTTTGGTATTACACCCAACCGGCGGCAGGCCTCCCTTTTCTAGCAGGCGGATTATCTGTCCTGCGCGCGTCGTGAGGATTACTTTTCGGCAACACGAACAACATTCTTTTGATGTTTTGTCATCGGCGACTATGGTGTATCTTGCTGGATTCTCCTCGTTGGCCGCGAGGAAAGCAGTGAGGGTGCGTGCGTTCGAATCAGGGTCCCAGTTTTCTGCGGCAAAAGGGCTTGCAACTATTCGTACTTTTGCTGGCGACAACGCCTGTCAGGGCGCTCCCTGTCCGGGGGACGGGCCTTCAGGCGAGTGGACAATCGACTCCTCCACCCCAGCAAGTCCCATCGCCGTCTTCGCAATTGCCCGAGCCGCCAATACGCAATCCGCAGGTGGAGCCTGCGCCCAAGCCTGAGATTGCGCCGCCGGCCTTCACGATTCCCCGATTGTCGCGTGCGCCGTCCCTCGATGATTTCCTGACGATGCAGCCGCAGGGCAACGTGGCCCTGGAAATGGCGAAGGTCACCGGTTTCACGCAGCGCAATCCTCACGACGGCGAAGCGGTATCGGAGCCAACGGAAGCCTATCTGGGTTATGACCAGAAAAATCTGTATGTCGTTTTCGTCTGCTTCGACGATCCCAAGAAGGTGCGTGCGCGCATGTCGCGGCGCGAAGATATTTACGATGACGACCAGGTCGAGATCATCCTCGACACCTTTCACGACCGCCGCCGCGCCTATGCATTCCAAACCACGCCCCTCGGCGTGCAATGGGACGCGATCTGGACTGAGGCGTCGCGTGAGGAAGAGACGCAAAGCCACTTCGACACATCGTTCGACACCGTGTGGAAATCGAGAGGGAAAGTCACCGGCCGCGGCTTCGTCGTATGGATGGAGATTCCTTTCAAGAGCCTCCGGTTCCCGGCGACGAAGGTGCAGGAGTGGGGTGTCATTCTTTACCGGGGTATCCAGCGCAAAACGGAGGATTCGTTCTGGCCGCACATCACTTTCAAAGTGGAAGGACGCCTGGGCCAGGCCGCTACACTCTACGGTCTGGAAGGAATTTCTCCGGGCCGCGACATAGAACTGATTCCGTACGGGCTGATGCGCGGTTTCCGCGCCCTCGACACGCGCGACTTCCAGAATCCTTATTTTCAGAAGGCCACAATCCAGGGCGCACCGGGCATGGACGCAAAGTTCGTGATCCGCGACCATTTCACCATCGATGCCACCGCGCATCCCGACTTCAGCCAGGTCGAATCGGAAGACCCGCAGATCACCGTAAACCAGCGTTACGCCGTCTATTTTCCCGAGAAGCGTCCATTTTTTCTGGAGAACGAGGATTTTTTTCGCTCGCCGATGAACCTGTTTTTCACGCGCAACATCGGCGCACCTTCTGCCGGAATCCGGCTCACGGGAAAAGACGGGCCTTATTCTGTTGGCGTGATGAGTGCCGACGATCGGAGCCCGGGTCTGGCGGTGCCGGACTACAACGCTTTGACGGGCATACGCTCTTATTTCACCGTTGCCAGAGTGACTCGCGATATCGCGCGGCAGTCGAGCGTAGGGCTCCTTTACACGGATTGGGAATGTCCCGCTACTGGTGAATACAATCGCGTCGGGGGCGTCGATTCGCGCGTGAAGTTCAGCCCCAACTGGACGCTGGACGGACAGGCTGTCGCTAGCTCCAGCAACATTCTCGGCAACTTCTTCAGTCCGGCTTACTCGTCGAACAACTGTGAAGCGAATGCTTATCCGTTCAGCTCGGGAAACAAAGGCAATAACAATTATTATGCTGGGCCGGCGGAGCGGCTTCAGTTGCACCGCGACGGCCTTCACCTTACCTACGACGCACAGTACAACGACATCAGTCCCGGCTTCGTGTCCGTGCCGGGCTTTATCAATCGCGTGGATATTCGCGAAATCAAGCAGGAAATCGACTATCGCTTTCGGCCGAAGCACGGCTGGATCGTCGACTGGGGTCCAACGCTCAACACTCGCCACGACTTCGACCACACTGGCCTGCGCCTGGATACGGATTACTCACCCTATCTGGCGATCCAGGGTCGCGGGCAGACAGTCATCTATCTGCACCCCTATGAAGAGACGCGCGAACGCCTGCGTCCGCAGGATTTCTGCTTTTACGGATACTGTGATTCCACCCCGTTGCCCAACCAGGATTATCACGAGCGCAGCAGCGGAGCATCGTTCCAGACGGGATATTTCAAGAAGGCAACGATTATCGGCAGCTACTACTGGGGCGATGCTGTGAATTTTGTGGCTCGGCCCGCGTCGCAGAATGGCACTGCTTATAACCATCCCTTTGTGGCTCGCGAAGACAACGCGCAGGCTTCTCTTATCATTCGTCCTTTCCAGCCACTGAAAATCGAGAACACGTATCTATTCGACCGCCTGCGCGCGGGAGACGGTGCGTTTCTGGCGGCGCAGGCACAGTTTCCTACCGCCGGACGCGGAATCTTCAACGACCACATCCTGCGGAGCAAGTGGAACTGGCAATTCACTCCGCAGCTCTCGGTTCGCGTGATTTTGCAGTACAACGCGCTGCTGGCGGGAACTCCGGGAGTGGGATCGCCTTACACTTACTTGCCCACCTCTCGCCGAGCCAACGCCGACTTTCTCATCACCTACCTGGTGCATCCCGGCACCGCGATTTATGTCGGCTATAACAGCGACTTGCAGAATCTGAATGTGATTCCCGCAGCGCCGGGATCTCCGGGCTTCGTCACTAATACGCCGCGGAATTACATCAACGACAGCCGCCAGTTCTTCGTCAAGGTTAGCTACCTGTTCCGTTTCTGAGAGCGGGGGTACACTTCCGGAGAGGATTTCCCCATGACAAGGTTCGTGTCGACATTGACCTTGGGCTGCGCCCTTCTGGGCACGCTCGCAAAGGCGCAGGAACAGCCTCCGCAACACCAGCCCACCGCTGCCGAACTGAGCCGGGATGAAACTCCCGCGAAGGCGATCATGCGGACGTTTGAATTTCAGGAGTACGACGTCCGCTCGGCCGCCGAAGCCATGCCGGAAGACAAATGGGATTTCCGCCCCGCTCCGGGAATGTTCAAGAACGAGAAGCCGGAGTTTGGTCCGGCCGAGGTGCGTACCTTCCGCGAACAAGTGAAGCATGTCGCGTGCAGCAATTTTGCTTTTGCCGCCGAACTCGACGGCGAGAAGCCGCCCGAGGGTTGCGACAAGAACGGGCCCAGCCCGGCTCACACCAAGGCCGAGTTGCTGACTTATCTGCGCGACTCGTTTACGGCACTGAAGAAATCGCTGAATGCGATCAGCGTCAAGAACATGTTCGATCCGATCGAGGGACCCTACGCTGGACCGAACACCCGGCTCGGACTCGCCGAAGTCTGCGTATGGCATGACGCCGATCACTACGGGCAGATGGCGGTTTATCTACGGCTGAACGGGATCGTTCCGCCTTCGAGCCGGAATCCTCCGCCCAAATTGCAGGAAAAGTATTGACCGTCATCGATTTGCGGCGGACGGCGAGCATGAAGCTGAGATCTGACAGCTTCGGTTTGCTGAATCCTGTGGAAATCCGGTAGAATCTAATGATCTGAATCGAGGTTCCAAGCGACATGAAAGCAGCAATTCACCCGTCTTATAACGAAGTCCGTGTGCACTGCGCCTGCGGCAATACCTTTATGACCCGGTCGACCCATAGGGGCGATATCGGCGTAGAAATCTGCTCGAACTGTCATCCGTTCTTCACGGGCAAGCAGAAGCTGATGGACACCGCCGGCCGCGTGGAGCGCTTCCGCCGCAAGTATGCCAAGGCAGGTGAGACGGCGAAGAAGTAACTTTTTGCCACGGATTTGCACGGATCAAAAACGAAATCAGGCCCTCGCTTCGGCGAGGGCTTTTGAATTGCGGCGTCGCTTAGAATGGACTCCAGTGGTGAGAGATGTTAGCTAACCATGCGTAAATACTGGGACAATTCGGGCGATGATGGGGCGGTTCCTGCGGTCGCAAATCCCCACTTCTGGCAAAATCGGCCAGAAGTGGGGCACCCACTGAGGCCCGTCCCGAAAACGCTCCAGATTGGCACCGTGACCATCTCACCGGCGACCGTTCTGGCTCCCATGGCTGGAGTCACCGATACCGTGTTTCGGCGGTTCATCCGCAACCTTGGCGGGTGCGGCCTTATCATGACGGAGTTCACGTCGGCGGACGGCGTCCTGCGCAAGAAAGATCAGAAGGCCAAGCGTTATCTCCACTTCTACGAAGATGAGCACCCGATCTCGGCGCAACTGTTCGGCAGCGATCCCACGGTGATGGCCGAGGCGGCGCGAATGGTGGAGGGTCTGGGCTTCGATCTGGTCGACCTGAACCTTGGGTGCCCGGCGAAGAAAGTTGTGAAGTGCAATGGAGGCTCGGGGCTGCTGCGCGACTTGCCGGCGATTGGCAGGATTTTCGAAGCCGTGCGCGCCGCCGTGAAGATTCCCTTCACTGTGAAGTTCCGCGCCGGGTGGAATGACGAAGAAATCGTCTGCGTTGAACTGGCACGCATGGCCGCAAATTGCGGGCTTGCGGCCGTTGCGCTTCATGCCCGCACCCGCGAGATGGGTTATAGCGGCAACGCCCGCTGGGAATGGATCGCCGCGATTAAAGATGCGGTAAAGATTCCAGTCATTGGCAACGGCGACATTCGAACGCCGGAAGATGCCTGCGCGATGGTCACGCAAACCGGCTGCGATGCGGTCATGATTGGGCGGATGGCGCCGTCGAATCCGTGGATCTTCCGGCAGATTGAACAGTATTGCGCAGGGATGAGGGATGATTTTGTGGGGACAGCCGCCCTCGGCTGTCCGGTCGAGCGAAGCTCGACGGCCGCCGTGGACAGCCTTTTCGCAGATCAGCAGTTATCACGGCCTTCGGCCGCCCCGGACGAAGGCGTCCGGGGCTACACAACGCCTTCTGAGGTGGACCGGTACGAGATGATCCGCACTTATTTTCAGATGCTGATCGAGGAGGAACTTCCTGATGCGGTCGGCAAGATGAAGCAGTTTGCCTCATGGTTCACGCACGGGGTGCCGGGTGGCGCGGGGCTTCGCAAAGCCATCTACGAATCAAAGAGTGCTCCTGAAGTTCTCGGGCGGGTGGAGGAATTCTTTGAGTCCCGTCTGTCCTCGCAGACGGCCTCGAGCGTTCGATAGCACCTTCTCCAGACATGGAACGCGGACCGAATCCCCGATTCCGATCAGGTTGGAAGTGGGCGGTCGCAGTCATCCTGGTTGGCGTGGCGGCGGCTTTGTGGTGGTGGCCTTCACGGCCGGTAAAGATCGAGTTGTTGCCGTTTTCCAACACACCTCCTGCCTGGGATGGCTCTCAGCCCTGGTTGATCATTGCCCCGGTTGCGGGATCCACGCCGCTCAAGTTCAAGACTGAGATTGTGATGGTTAAGCCGAGCCTTCGGCATGAAAGCCCGGTGAACGAGTTCGTGGTCAATCTGCGAAACGGTAATTTTAAGTTGTTGCAGACGGACTTGTTCGTTCCGGACATCATGCCTCTGTGCCTGACGCGAACGTATTTTGCCTGGAATTCCGGGAGGCGAGCGTTCGGGGTTGGAACGAATCATCCTTATGACATCTGCCCGACGGGAACGCGATTCCCGTATACGTACATGGACCTGAATCTCGAGGACGGCTACAAGGTGTATATGCCCCGGATCTCGAAGGGTACTGGATACGCGGATGCTGTTTTCCGTCACGATCGCTCCTCTTCCGAGTTCTTCGGGGCGCAGATTGCATGGAACGGAAATGGCTGGACGATGACGTTTCTCGACGGCCGCAAGATCTATTTTCCCGAGGCCTACCATGCAAAGAATTTTGCTCAAGGAGCTCCGACTGAGATGGTCGATTCCGAGGGCCACCGGATCGAATTGAAGAGAGGTGCGGCGCGCAACCTGGAGGAGCTCATCTCACCCAGTGGCCACAAGATTCGGTTCAAGTACGACCTCGGCGACCGGATCGCCGAGGCGTGGGACGATGCAGGCCACGTTCGTAAATACTCTTACGATCAAACCGGGCATCTTCGCAGCGTGAGCGATGGAACTAACCTTTTGTATCGATTCGAGTATGAACGGCTGATGGGCGGCGACAACGATCCATACTTACTTACGGCGTTGCTCGATGGGAACTGGAACGTGCTGGTGAGAAACAAATTCGTGAATGGAAGAGTGTCTGAACAAACACTCGCTGACGGCGAGGTGTACCGTTATGAGTACGAATCCAAGGGTGCAGACGTTATCCGGACTACCGTGACGCTGCCTTCGGGCGAGAAGAAAATATTTTTCTTCCATGACGGAATTCTGACTGACCAGAAGTAGCCAATGGGAATCGGGCGGCTGGAATACGGGTTCGGTATAGTGTTGAGAGCAATTTCCGCTGGACCCGAGGTTCCGATGAAAGTCATCCTGGCACTCTGCTCCGCTGTTGTATTCGTGGTTGGAATGGTTGCGCTGGCGCGTGCCGGCGGCGAACCGAATGTTTTTCTAACTTCTACTGGCCCCGTCAAGATCACTCCGCTGAACCATGCCAGCACGTTGATCGAAGCGGGAGGCAAGATCATTTATCTGGATCCTGCGAAGCCCGTGAAGTTCTCCGGGCTGCCGAAGGCCGATCTCATTCTTATCACCGACATTCATGGGGACCACATGGATCCCGATGCGATCAAGGAGGCGAGTAAGTCCGACACCGAGATATTCGCCGCGCCAGCGGTGGTGCAGACGGTCACTCCGGCGAAGCCTATTGCCAATGGTGAGACCAAAACGTGGCAAGGCTGGACGATCGAGGCGATTCCCGCCTACAACCTGAAGCGCGGCCCCGCTCCGGGGAAGCTTTTTCACGACAAGGGACGCGGCAACGGCTACGTTCTTACTTATGGCGGGAAGCGCTTCTACTTTTCCGGCGACACCGAAGGCGTGCCGGAAATGCGCGCGCTCAAGAATATCGACGTGGCGTTCGTCTGCATGAATCTTCCGTATACCATGCCACCCGAAGAAGCGGCCGAGGCGGTCAAAGCTTTCCATCCGAAAATCGTGATCCCGTATCACTACCGCGGATCTGATTTAACCGTTTTTAAAAAGGCACTGGAAGGAACCGGGATTGAAGTACGGCTGCTGGAGTGGTATCCGAAGTAGTCGAGTTCGAGCTGCGCTCGAAGTACAGCCACGGCTGTCCCCACACTACTGTCCCCACACTACTGTCCCCACACTATCCGTACATTCTCCGAATTTTCATCTCGCATTAACGCCGCGTTAATATGCCGCCGTTACCGTCGCGCACTAGGCCGCCCCGTGCGGGATGGCACTCTTCTCTCCTCAAAGAGGGTAAAACTACAATGAAAAAAAGAGCAGCGACTCTGCTTCTTTGCGTGGGCGCGTTGGCGGGAACCATGTTTTCCGCGGAAGGACCGGTGCCGAAGGGCATTCGCCATCTTGACCACGTTTTCGTGATCCTGATGGAAAATCACGCCTACGGCCAGATCGTCGGCAATCCGAACGCCCCGTTCGCCAACAGCTACATGAACTCGGCCAACGCAGCGAGGAACTACTTCGCAATCGGACACCCGAGTTCAACCAACTACCTGGAAATCGTCGGCGGTTCGAACTTCGGCGTTCGCAGCGATAACGGTCCCGATTGGCACAATTCTGCGTGCACACCGAACCTACTTACGAACCCACCGGCTACGAACTTCGACACCCCTAACAGCGGGCCGGTTTGCCCGATTTTCGGCACCGGCACCGACGCCGCCACGCCAGCTATCGATAACTCCGGGAACGAGTGTACCGCTCCCTGTTCTGAGATCGACATAGACGGTAAGTTGGGCCTGGATGCGGCCCCAAACACGGTGGGCAAAACGATCGCGGACCAACTCGCGGATCAGGGCATGACGTGGAAGAGCTATCAGGAGAACCTGCCTCCGAGTGGCGCCGACTATGCCACCTATAGTGACGGCTACTTCACCGACCTAACTGTCCCGGGCAACATTGCAGGCGACTTTTTGAAGCTTTACGCCGCGAAGCACAACCCATTTGTGTACTTCCGCAGTGTGCAAGACGGTCTGAAAGCGGGCGCGAAGAACATCGTCGGATTCCAGGGGAAAGGAGGTTTGTACGAAGACCTCTCTGCCGGCAAGGTGCCGGCGTTTTCCTTCATTGTGCCGAACCAGTGCAATGATCAACACGGGCGGGGCAATGGTGGCTCGCAGTGCGACTTTGACTTCCAAACCGACGGCACGCAGGCAGGACTGAACCCCGCGCTGATCTATGTTGGAGACCTGGAACTGCGCAACCTCATTCATGCTATCCATGCATCCCGGGTTTGGCATCGGGGGCGCAACGCCATCGTTGTGGTGTACGACGAGAACGATTACAGCTTAGCCCCGAACAATAACCAAGTCCTGACGGTGGTGGAAACCAACCATGGGCAGGGTGGGCGTTCCAGTAATCGTTTCTACACTCACTTTTCCTTGCTCAAGTCGTTGGAAGCCGGGTTGGGACTACCCTGCTTGAATCATGCCTGCGATCAAAGCACGAATGTCATGTCGGACATGTTCGACAGCAACGACGAGTAAGCGCCGACTCCAAACGGCGGCCACGCTCTCAACCGCCCATAGTTGCCAACTCCCCTCGGCAACTGTGGGCGTAATTGTTCTGTCGGACAAACACGTTATCAATGAAAAGCGATTCATCGCGCCTAACCCTCGCTGGCTGCCGTGAAACCGTCAGCCGCCATCTGCTAGACTTGTCGCCCGAATCCAAATTATGGCTGTTCTTACTACTCCGATCCCTGTCGCGACGAAAACCGAAATCCCCGAAAGAACGCTGCTGGCGGGGCTTGCGCTGACGAGCTTCGCGGCCCTGCTGCTTGAACTGGCACTTACCCGGCTTTTCTCCGTTGTCCTCTTTTACCATTTTGCGTTTCTTGCGATTTCGATCGCGCTTCTGGGACTAGGGGCCGGAGGAGTGTTTGCGTATCTGCTGAAGAACCGGTTGGCATGGGTTGCAACGCGCACGCTGGCATCACGACTTTGTATGGTGAATGCCGTGCTGATTGTTGTGGTGCTCGAAATCGTCCTGCACGTGCCCGTTGCACTCAATGTTTCGGGAAAAAATTTTCTACATTTGACCGTGCTCTACCTGGCCGCGGCTGTGCCCTTTTTTCTTACAGGCCTGCTTTTCTCAGTCGTCTTCGCGCGGGAGACTACGCGCATTCCAAGGCTCTACGCTGCGGATCTCTGCGGGGGAGCGCTGGCGTGCCTGGCAATCGTTCCGCTGTTGAACTGGCTCGGTGGTCCAAACGCGATTCTGGTCGCTGGAATCGCGTTGACCGCGGCCGCGAGCATCTGGGCTGAGTCTCGTACGTCGCGGAGAAATGCGAGCTTGCTGGGACTGGCTTTGGTAGCGATTACGGCTGCGAATTATTCAGGCCGTCTGATCGACGTGGTGTACGCCAAAGGGATGTATCGCGATCCGGCGTGGGTTGAGTTCGCTCGCTGGAATGCGTTGTCACGCGTGGAAGTGGATCGCCAGGGGCAAGCCAAAGCTATCGTCATTGATGCCGACGCTTCCACCTACATCATGAACGCGGACGTGCAACAATGGCACGATACGGACTGGGAGAAGAATCTGATGGCGGCCCCGCCTGCTCTGGCCAATGTTCTGCGGCCGCATGGCGACTTTGCGATTATCGGTCCGGGCGGTGGCGTTGATGTGCTACGTGCCGTGGCGAATGGAAGCACAAGCGTGACTGGGATCGAGATCAACCCCATCATCGCCACGACCATCATGCGCGGTCGCTACGCAGACTATGCGAAGCATCTATATGACCGGCCTGATGTCCATATACAGGTCACCGACGGGCGCTCGTTTTTACGGGCGAGCCCCGAGCGTTTTGATGTTGTACAGATGACGCTGGTCGACACCTGGGCGTCCACGGCGGCCGGAGCGTTCGCTCTGAGCGAGAACAATCTGTATACGGAAGAGGCGTTCCGGGAATATTTTAACCACCTGAAACCGGACGGGATGATCGCGATCACCCGGTGGGAATTCCAGCAGCCGCGTGAAGCGTTGCGCGTGGTGGCCGTCGCCATGGAAGCGTTGCACCACCTGGGAGTGGAGAATCCGGCTCGCAATTTCATCGTGGCGTCGCAAGGATCGCTGGACGAGGATGGCATTCCTGTCGTGGTGCTGGCGAAGAAGACGCCCTTTACCTCGGCGGAAGAAGACGCGGTGGTGGGGCACTGCGATCGTTATGCGGAACTCGACCCTCTTTATCTGCCGACGAATCCTGGGCAGAACCCGTTTTCCGAGTTGATCGCCAGTAACGATCCTCAAGCGTTTGCCAGACGGTATGCATATAACGTTTCGCCGGTCAGCGACAATGCGCCGTTCTTTTTCTTCACGCTGAAGGTTGGACAGATCCTCAGCGACCGAAGCCTGCGGCATGGGATCGACTGGAAGGTCAATCTCGGTGTCCTGATTCTGCTTCTGGTGCTCATCATCTCGGTGGCCGCGGTTTTGGCATTTCTGGTTCTGCCACTGGTGCTGCGCGGTGGCCGCGTCCGCCAGTCGCCGCTTCCGTTGCTCTACTTCATTGCTGTTGGCCTTGGATACATCCTCGTTGAGATCGCTTTCATTCAGCGCTTTGTATTGTTCCTGGGACATCCGACCTATGCATTAACCGTGGTGATTTTTCTGCTGATGATTTCAAGCGGCGCGGGAAGCCTGTTCTCGCGACGCTGGCTGCCGCGGTCGCAGATGGGATGGATCCCTCTCCTCGCCGTACTGGCGATACTGACGCTCTATGTGTTCTTTCTCCCGGGCAGGCTGGCTGGGTGGGTTGGCTTGGACTTTGGATATCGGTTGCTGGTCAGCGCAGTTTTCCTGGTCCCTCTGGGATTCTTAATGGGGATGCCATTTCCTACCGGGTTGCGTGCTCTTGCCGCATTTCCTGCGCCTGAGTTTCCGACAGAAACCGGGCAGGCCGAGAACGCGGTGGAATGGGCATGGGCGATGAATGCCGCCGCCAGCGTCCTGGGTTCGGTGTCGGCGATGGTTATCGCCATCCAGTTTGGGCTCACCGTGACCTTGGCCTGCGGAGCAATTGCCTATGTACTTGGTCTATTCCTCGTGCCAGCGCTTCAGGCAAAAGCAGCCTGAACGGTGCGATGATTTTGTTATCATGCTGCGGTGGGCGTGTTCGAGGAAAGCGCACAATCTGAGCCGTTGCGACAGCCTTCGCATCCCAGCCCGCTGGCGTTATGAGGGAGTCTTTTGCCTAGCCAGAAGCAGCTCAAGTGGTCGGAACTGCGCGTTGGGATCACGGTCATCATCGCCAGCCTGACGCTCGGATTTCTGTTGTTCCTGATGTCTGGGACCTCTGGCCTGTTCACCCCGAGGATCACGGTCAAATCCTACTTCGACAATGCAGAGGGCTTGCGCCTTGGGGCTCCAGTGCGATTGAACGGGGTTGATATCGGAAACGCCACCAAAGTCAGCATCGTGACCTCCAAAGATAAACAGCTCACCCCGGTCGAAGTGACGATGAAGATCAGTACCAAATACCATGACGCGCTGCGGCGGGACTCGGTGGTCTCTCTCGAAACGGCTGGGGTGCTTGGCGAAACCTTTCTGGATATCGATAGCTCGCAGGCGATCGGAGGATTCCTGCAGGACGGAGACACACTACCGACGCAGGTTCATCCCGACTTCAATCAGGTTGTACGCGCCAGCCAGAGTACGCTGCAGAATATGGACGCGCTGCTGAAGCGCGCCGACCGCATCCTGGCCTTCGCGGAAAGCGGCAAGGGATCTCTGGGAAAATTGATCTACGACCCGACGCTTTACAACCGCTTTTCCCTGACGGTGGGGGATTTTCAGAAGATCGTCGAGCAGGTTGGAAATGGTGAAGGTAGCCTTGGGCGGCTGATCAGCCGTAATGATGCTTACGAAAAATTCATGAACACCCTCGACAAGTTGAACGGCGTCATCGACGACATGCAGCAAGGCAAAGGAACGGCCGGGAAGATCCTGAAAGACCCCTCGCTTTACAACAATGCGAACGACACGATCGCTAATCTGAAAAAGATCACCGAGGATATCAACGGCGGCAAAGGAACGATTGGGAAGCTCGCCAAGGATGAGGAACTGGCCAAGAAGCTAGACATCACGCTCACGAAATTGTCGGAGCTGACGACGCAGTTGGAAGCCGGCCAGGGTAGCGCCGGCAAGTTCTTTAAAGATGACACGCTTTATAACAAGGCGAACGATATGTTGACTGAGACCCAGAATTTGATGAAGGCGATCCGGGAAAACCCCAAGAAGTATCTCAGCATCAAGCTGCACGTGTTCTAATTGGCAAACGCGATCAGTGCTCGCCAATTCCGAACACCGCTCCCAGCATTAAAATAACCAGCACTCCCAGAGAGATGTAGCCGTACTTGTAGTCCTTTTCCTGGAAGAAGAGGAAGCAGGCAACGATCACGCGCACGACTGGTGTGGCCAGCATCAGCAGCACGCCAGCGCGTTCAATTTCGAGCGGGACAAACTGCCTCATGAAGAATCCGGCGATCAGTCCGGTCAGCATAACGAAGAAGCAACTGAAGGCGCCAACGCGCAACACAAGCGCCACGATCCGGTCGAATGAGGGTTCGCGTTGCTCGCTCACAGTCCCCCTCGCAGAAGATGGAAGACTAAGTGTCCGGCAAGGTACAGCATCACGGCCACCAGCAGGTACATAACGATCCTGGTGTGGATGCGGGGAGCCAGACGGGCGCCGAGAAGAGATCCCAGGAAGACTCCGACTGCAAGAGGCGCGGCGATTTGCGGCTGAATATCGCCACGGCGGTAGTAAACGATGGCGCTCGCGGCCGCGGTCACGCCGATCATGAAGTTGGAGGTGGCCGTCGCCACCATGAGCGGCACGTTCATGAAGACGAACATGACGGGAACCTTGATTGGCCCGCCGCCAATTCCCAACAGGCCTGAGAGGGCGCCAGCAATCAGAGAGGCGCCGAGTCCGAGCGGATAGCGTTGGGGCTCGTACGGAGGAATGACGGCATCGCCATTCAGCGGGGGAGTGGTTTCTTCGTCTGGACTGGCGTTGCCGCGCTTCCTCAAAATCATGATCGAGCTATAGAGCAAGAATGCGGCGAAAAGTCCTTCCAAGGCGCCGCGATTGAAATAGCCCACGAGGTATGCCATGACCGCGGCGCCCAAGGCGGTCGCCAGTTCGAGCGTCATTCCCAGTCGGATGTCTGTAGTGTGCCGCTGCAGGTGAACGGAAGAACTCGCCGCTGAAGTTGTGATGACCGCGACTAGACTCGCGCCGATGGCTTCACGGATCGGGATGCCAAAGTGAAGGGCCAGGATCGGCGTGAGCAGAACGCCACCGCCGATGCCAGTCAGCGCACCGAGCAAGCCGGCGACGAACCCCAGAATCACCAGGAGGAGAGCGGTCAACATGCGGACACTACTCCATAGCCGAGTTGCTCGATGGAAATACTAACCGTGAAGGCCGGGATGCTACGGGAAAAAACGTGGGCGGGAAAGCCCGTCCACCGCAACTTACGACACCGCCCGCGGCGACGCAGTAGCGTCCGCTTGCTCGTGCGCGTGGTAGCTGGAACGTACCATGGGTCCGGACTCAACATGGCGGAATCCGAAGCGCAGAGCCTCGTTCCGCAAGTAAACAAACTCGTCAGGGGTGTAGAAGCGTGCGATCGGGAGATGGTCTTTCGAAGGGCGCAGGTACTGCCCTACTGTAAGGATATCGACACCACGCGTCCCAAGATCACGGAATACTTCCACCAGTTCATCGCTCGACTCGCCGAGGCCGACCATCACGCCGCTCTTGGTGACCATGCCGGGCGAGAATTTCTTGGCATTTTCCAGCAGGGTTAAGGTGCGTTCATAGCGCGCACCGGACCGGACGGCGCGATAAAGCCGCGGCACGGTTTCGGTGTTGTGGTTCAGGACGTCAGGCTTGGCGTCGAGCACGATGCGCAGCGATTCTTCCAGTCCCTGAAAATCGGGGATCAGGACTTCAATCCTGCAGTCTGCTGTGAGTTCGCGGATCGCGAGGATGGTCTCGGCGAATACCCGGGCGCTGCCAATGTTGTCGTCATCGCGGTTCACGCTGGTGACAACCGCGTGTTTCAAACCAAGGGTGGCGACTGCCTCGGCGACTCGCCGAGGTTCTTCCCAATCGATGGGCTCGGGGCGACCCTTCGGCACCGCGCAAAATCCGCAGCGGCGGGTGCAGATGTCACCCAGAAGCATGAACGTCGCGGTCTTGTGGTTCCAGCATTCGCCGATATTCGGGCACTGAGCCGATTCGCAGACAGTGTGCAAGCCGAGCCCACGGGCGAGTTTCTTCAGATTGTGGAAGTTATCTCCCACGGGAGCTTTCGCACGTAGCCATGCAGGCTTCGGGACGCGCGGCGGGGGAGACACCTCAATCTGAATCAGTTGGGAGGAGCCAGCCATCGTTTTCGATTCTATCAGTACAGGCCCTGGCCCGGGATGGGACAGCCTCTGGGAGCGGGGTCAACCGATGGTTGACGACAATTCGTTCGGGGCTTCGAGGCAGCGCTAGAGGACACCTGCATCCAGTTGACCTCTCGCAGGTGGGGCACGAAGGGTATTGCTGCTTGAACGTCTAAATCGAACGAAGAGAGACCACTGGGTCCACAGAAGCAGCGCGCGTTGCAGGAAGCGCCGATGCCAGAAGGGTCGTGATCATCATAATCAGGGCACCCGCCAGGTAGATTATCGGGTCAGTTGCGCTGACTTCGAAGAGCAACGACTGAATAATTCGCGACACCCCCAGGGAGCCCAGCAAACCAAGACTGCATCCGAGCAGCGCCAGCTTAGAGGCCGAAATCAGGATTAGCCGTGCAATCCCCGTGCGCTGGGCACCAAGCGCCATACGTACAGCGATCTCGTGCATGCGAAGGGAAACAGAAAAAGCGACTACCGCATAAATCCCGCTGAGAGCAAGCAGGAGAGCACCCATTGCAAAGGCAGAGATCACACCTGTATTGAATCGCCGTGGCGCCTCGATGTTCGATATCGCTTCACTCATAGGCTCCACTTGTTGAAGTGCGAGAAGAGGATCAATTCCCGCAACGGTCGACCGCAGAGTATGAACCAACTGATCGGGAGGAAGCGCGGAGCGGATGGTAATGTATCCCCCGGCGGGATCCGTGAGGTTCCCACTGCGATCGGAGCCATACAAGGTATCGGGCTGCTCGAAGGGCGTATACCACTGAGACTCGCTAGGCTCATCGCGCGAACCCATTTTAGTATCGCGGACAACGCCAACGACGGTTGCCCAGGGCAATTTCATTGGCGGACCGCCGAGGTGGATGCGCTTGCCAATAGCCCGCTGACCTGGCCAGCAATGTTTCGCCATAGATTCATTCACGATCACGACGAGAGGTGAATTGGAGCGGTCGTCTATGGTGAAGTAACGTCCATCAAGCAGCGGGATTTGCATGGCTCGAAAGTACTCGCCGGAAATAACTCCAAGTACGGCGAATTCTAGTTTCCAACTGCCAGCGGGCTGACCCTCAACGGTGTATCCAGTTTTTGGATATGAGCCGGTTGCAGGCGCGGCGTTAGTCATGCCGACGGCGAGGATTCCTGGTTTGTTCGACAGCCGGGAAATAACCTCGCGACTGAACCCGTCCACAGAAGCGGTGGTCGAATATTGGTTGAGGGGCAGCTGATAGCCGGCGACGAGGACGTGGTCGGGACGGAACCCTGGGTCCACAAGGCGCATCTTCTGGAAGCTGCGCAGAAGGGCGCCGGATGCAATGAGGAGCATCAGCGCCACTGCGATTTCGGAGACTACGAGGCCTGAACGCAACCAGGTATGACTAGAGCTGCCAGTGGTTCGGATTCCTTCTTTTAGGTTCTCTATCAGGTCGGTTCTAAGGGCAGCAAAGGCGGGTGCAAGGCTGCAGAGAGCGCCCGTTGTCAGGGCGAGCAAAAGGCCGAAGGTGGCGACCGTCGCGTCCACTGCAATCGAGTCAATGCGCGGCATGGAATCAGGCAGGACGTGCAAGGTGATGCGGATGGCGGTTGCCGCCAATGCCAAACCCGCCAGGGCGCCCATTGCGCCGAGCAGCAGGCCTTCGAATACCGACTGGCGGACGATCATGCCGGAACTCGCGCCTAGTGCCAGCCGAACAGCATACTCGCTACGCCGTCGGATGGCCCGAACCAATAGAAGTCCGGCCACATTTGCGCAAGCAATGAGCAGGACAACGGAGACCGCCAGGAACAACGTTCTGAGCAACGGCCGAACCTCTGAGACCTCATATTCGAGCAACGGAATGACGTCGCCTCGGATGTGAATCCTTGATTGAGCGATGGGAAGATCGCGCATGATCTGCCGAGCAACACGGCTAGCATCTTGTGCAGCCTGCGAAAGACTAACGCCATCTTTCAGGCGAGCGATCAAATGGTATCCCCAGAACCCGGCATGCTGCTCCGAAAGTTCGTCGGCTGTCAGGCTCATGGGCACCCAAAGCTGGGCCTGGTCGAGTTGTCCTGCCGTTGGGGGAAACTCAAAACTGCGGGGCATTACGCCGATGATCGAATACGTCCTGCGGTCGAGGGCGATGGAAGTACCGAGCACATGAGGGTCGCGGTTATAGCGGCTCAGCCACAGGCGATAACTGATAACTACCACCGGCTCGTAGCCGTCCTCTTCCTGTTGCTTAAAAGTGCGGCCGAGGATGGGAGAGACGCCGAGGGTAGAGAAAACACCAGCAGTGAAGCGAGCGGCGTTAACTTGTTCTGGAGTCGCGCCACCGGAAAGCTCATAGCTTGCGTCGATATAGCCGCCAGTGTCCGCGAAAGCTTCCGTGGCACTCGCGTAGGTTCTGATCTCGCGAGCCGTAATGGAAGTGCTCGTGCTATCTCCGAGATGATCTCCTAACACCACGAGGCGATCAGGGCGGTTAAATGGTAGCGGACGCAGGAGTATGCCTTGAACAAGGGAGAAGATGGCGACAGTGCTACCAATCCCGAGAGCGAGGATCAGAACGATGACGAAGGTGAAGCCGGGAGTTTTCCGGAGTTGGCGATAGGAAAGGCGGAGATCTTGTGCAAGTGCGTACATGCCCGTTTCCCCCAGTGGCATCATGAGCAGCGTGTGCCCACATTAAAGAACGTTGCGCATGGTTTTTCAACCTGCAGATTGCGTTCTTTTTTTGTGCAGGACCGATGACTCAGGCGACCTGTGGGACGGGTCGAGGTGAGAAGCGACCTGCTGGCGAGGTAGCAACCGGGCATTAGCTAATCGCTCTCCCATGAATTGGTTGGTGAGTATGGGCGATTCGGACATTGCCATTGAATAACTGAGCGGTTGCCGATAACTCTCCCGTAACTTCCTACAAGCCCGTCTATCGAGAGCTGTCGTGGGAGTCCGAGTTCGCTTCAATGAGTGATTTGCCCTATTCACGTCAACGCACAACGAAGATCCAACTTGCGGAGATTGTTGGTGACCCAGTGGAATTGCGTTATTTTCCTTGCCAACTAAGTGGAACACCGTGCACACGCTGAATTCGCGCAATTCGGGTCGAGTTCAAACTGTGGCTTACAGCTCGCGAATCGCGCTCACGGGGTTCCGGCGGATCGCTCGATGTGCGGGAAGGTAGCATGCTACCAAAGACAGCGCTCCCAGGAGCGTGATGACGGAAGCCATGGTGACTGGATCATTGGCGCCGATTCCGTACAACAGCCGGGCGATGACACGTGTCATTCCCAACGCAAACGCCAGTCCTAGCGCCAGCCCGATGCCTGTGAGCCATAGTCCCTGCCACAGCACGAGTCTCAGCACATCAACGCGCGAAGCGCCCAGAGCCATTCGCACTCCGATCTCGTGGGTGCGCATTTGGGTTCGATAGGCCACGACTCCGTAGATTCCGGTTATCGCAAGAACCAGCCCAATCAGCGCAAACATTCCCGCCAGGGTGCTCTCTATGACCGCGAAACTGCTCGCCATCTGGGTACTCTCTCGCATGGGACGCACATCGAAAACCGGTAACCGTGTATCGATTTCGTGGATGGCGTTCTCCACCGCTGGCGCAAGGTCGACCGGATTTCCCTCGGTCTTCACCTGCACGATAGTCTCGTACCCCACCTGGAAAAAGCTCATATACACCATAGGCTCCGGTGACTCATTCACGAACATATGTGTCGAATTTCTCGCGACGCCGACAACCGTGAAAAGGCTGCCCCATATCCTGAGGTTCTTTCCCAGCGGATCCTGTCCTGGCCAGTAGCGCCTCGCCGCAGTCTGATCCACGATGAGTACCCTCGGGGCCTTTTCATCGTCGTCCGGTGTAAACTCGCGTCCTTCCAGAACGGGTATATGGAGGGATTCGAAATACCGCGGGGCCACTTCGGCGTGGTACACCTGCAAAGATTCATGGGGGTGTGGCACATACCCTTCCGGATACGCATCTTCCCCCTTGTGGCCCAGAGTCATCGGAATCCAGTCCGAAAGAGTCGCAACCTTCACGCCGGGCAATGCCGACACGCGATCAAGTATCTTGTGACGGATCAGCTGTACCTCGTCGTCGCCGTAGCCGACGATATTCAGCCCCACGGACGCAGTGAGAATGTGATCCTGCTCAAATCCTGGATTCGCGCTGGCGAGATTCCGCAGCGTTCGCAGAAATAGCCCCGAGCAGATCAGCAGAGGAAGTGAAAGCGCGATTTGCGCCACTACCAGCCCGCTGAGCAATTTCCGGTTGCGTGAGCCGCCGGAGATGCTTGCAGACTCTGCCTTGAGTACCTCAATGGCCGGGGCGTGAGAGGAACGCCAGGCCGGGAGTGCGCCGCATAGCATGCCGGCCAATAGGGAAAACGCCGCAATCCCGATCACCACCTTATGGTCCATGCTCCCGTTGACTATGACGGGATTCGAGTTCGCCGGAAAGAACCATGCGAATGTCTTCGATGTCCACGATGTCAACACGAGGGCCACGGCTCCTGCGACGATGGAAAGCACCACGCCCTCCAGCACCATCTGCCGCACCAGTTGAATTCGATTCGCCCCGAGCGACTGCCGGATCGCGAGTTCACGCCGCCTGGATGCAAACCGCACCAGCGTGAGCGTAGCCACGTTCGCGCAGGTCAGCAACAGGACCACGGCGGCGAAGGCCAGCAGAAAGGGCAGTGTCGCCGCCATGTATCCATTGGCGCCGAATGGCGAGCGCCACATGGGATCCAGCGTGATCCGGTTCTCGCCCAGATGATCGTCCGGATATGCCGTCACAATGTGGTGCATCAGGGTGTCGAGATCCTGGGCTGCCTGGCCACGGCTCACGCCGGGCCGCAATCTTCCTATCACGTTCAGCCAGACCGCACCACCACTGCGATGCGTCATCCGCCACACATCCGTCCCGAGCGGATCGAGCGTTACCCAGAGATCATCACGGAGCCCGGGCATTGCTCCTATAAAACCCTCCGGCGCCACACCGATCACCGTCACAGGATGCCGGGCAATATCGATCGACTTGCCCACAATTGCCGGGTCCGCGGCATAACGCGTCTTCCAGAGCGAATAACCCAGGACCACGTTAGGAACGGCAGGACGCGACTCTTCTTCAGCCAGAAAGAAACGCCCCAGCATCGGCTTGATGCCGAGCACATCGAAGTAATTCGCCGACACGTTCGCAATATAAGCACGCTCCGGCTGTGCACCGCCGGTCAGCGTGATCCAATCGTGATGATATGCAAGTATCCCGGTGAAGGTGCGGTTCTGCTCGCGCAGATCGCGATAGTCGAGATACGAGAAGGGTGGAGTCGGAGAGAAGTTACGTTCTCCCCGCTGCAGGCTGACAAGATCGCCCGTGTCTCGCGCCCCGGGAATCGGACGCAACATTGTGCCGTCGATCCAACTGAATACGGTGCTGTTGGCGCAGATAGCTACTGCCAGCATCGCCGTCGCAGTGATCGTAAAGCCGGGGCTCTTGCGCAGTTGCCGTAACGCGTAACGGACGTCCCGGCCTATTTGTTCAAACCAGCTCCCGCCCCACATCTGGCGCGTCACATCCTGCACCAGAAGAATGTTTCCAAACTCGCGGGCTGCCGCTTGTCGCGCCGTCTCTTCCGTCTCGCCTCGCGCCACTCGATCTGCAATTGCCATCTGCAGGTGAGCCTCGATCTCTTCCTTCAATTCGCGATTGCGCCTCTGAAAGTTGAAGTTGGGAAACCACTTCATGACGCACTCTCCTTCGGCTTGAGGTACATTACCGACCCAATCGCTTCCACAATCTGCTCCCATCGGTCCAGATCCGAGGCCAACTGCTTTTTCCCCTTGGCCGTGATTCGGTAGTATCGGGCTTTTTGCTTGCTCTCTGACTGCTTCCATTCAGACTGCACCCAGCCTTGACGCTCTAATCGATGCAGAGCCGGATACAGTGATCCGGTC
The DNA here is from genome assembly GCA_035279505.1 of Candidatus Sulfotelmatobacter sp. Lineage (GTDB taxonomy): Bacteria > Acidobacteriota > Terriglobia > Terriglobales > Acidobacteriaceae > Sulfotelmatobacter. Next base: position 40,253 of record DATEHP010000349.1, read on the forward strand.
TCCACCTGAAGTACATCTCCGGATCGCAAACGCAAAGCCTGGACAATGCCATATCCATGCTGCGGTCCCCATTGCAGCGTCTGCAGAATGAGCATGTCGAGTGTTCCCTGCAGCAGCTCAATCCGGTTTTTATACTAGTCTTTCTCGCTCATAGATGTAGACACTCTACTCCCAAGGGAGGTAGATCGTCTACTTCGTTTTGTATGGCACAGCGAGCAGCCTTGCCCACTCAGCAGATTTAGAAGTACGTCAGTTCTCAGGAGGAAAATTGGTGACTCTGTATTGGCGCGCTAAATCGCCAAAC
>DATEHP010000350.1:0-25284 GCA_035279505.1 Candidatus Sulfotelmatobacter sp.
AAACCGGGAGGTCAAAGTGGCGAGGGCTGAGTTGGGAAACCTGATCGTTTGGTATTCTCCTCCCTCTGCGGCGAATGTCAACTGTGAAAATCCGCGCCGGAAGCCTGTTTCGCACCTCTCAGGCCCGAATTGGCCCTAGAGGGGCGGCTTTTCGGACCTAGGGGCTGCGATTTCCTCCGCCCTCCACAGGTGCTCCCCTTCGTTCACAGGATGTACACAGCGGATCCCGGATTGAGGCTTGCACAAACGCAGCCCCCGGTGCAAAGTCAAATCAGAAGATTGTGTAGGGGGTAGATGCCTTCGTCCGTTGCATTGTGAACGCGTCCGGCCTCGCATCCGTATGATTAGGAGTTGTCAGAGTGATTAAGGCCCCGGCAGAAGTTTGTCCCATTTGTAGCGGCACTGGATGGAAAACAGCTACCACGAGTCACAGCATCAACGACCGCCGCGTCACGCGATGCGACTGCCGACTGCGTGCCCACGCAGAGTCGGCTCTCGTAGCCGCCCGTATACCTAGACGGTACGAACACTGTGAACTTTCGAACTTTGAGTTTGACGGGCCTCACCGCTCTTTGGCGCCCGCCCGGATGGCTGCCTGTAGGTTTGTTGAAGAGTACCCGATAGAGAGAATAGGGCTTTTGTTCGTCGGCAGCTCAGGTTTGGGAAAGACACACCTTGCGGTCGGAATTGCGAAAGCTCTCATCAGTGAAAAAGGGATCGAATGCGTTTTCTACGACTACGCAGAACTCCTGAAACAAATTCAAGACTCATATAACCCTTCAGTCGACACTACCGAGCTTGGCCTTCTACGCCCGCTTTTCGACGCAGAGGTTTTGGTCCTCGATGATCTCGGCTCGGTGAGACCCACTGCATGGAGATGGGACACCATTAGGCTGATCTTGAACACGCGGTATAACGAAAACCGCACCACGATCATCACGACAAATTTTGCTGATGAGCCGGCGACGGGTGCTGTCGATCCAGACGGGATAGTAACGGAGTCATTCGAGACGGCCCGTGCCGCCGCGAGAAAGGACACGCTGGGCGACCGAATCGGTGAAAGAATGCGTTCGCGGCTCCACGAAATGTGCCGGCTGATCGAGATGGAAGGGCACGATTTCCGTCAAAGCATGCGAAGCGCAAGCGCTATTTCCGTCGCATGTGCCGACTGCCCAAGCTGTGGCAAAGAGAATGTTTACAGGCGAGTCGGAGCATTTCGCCGACCGGTAAATTCATCACTTAGGGTGCCCATTTCTTGTAAAAAGTGCGGCGACGTGTTTCATGTTGCAAAGAACGCGTTGGCGATCCGGAAGAAGCTTATTAAGGAACTGGAGCCCGAATACTCCATCGAAAAGCTTGAATGGATGTAGCCGTGTCCCGTCTCTCGCCGGATGGTTCAATCCGTCGGAACCGTGAATATTGGATCAGAACTAGAATGTAATGGTGCTAGCTGAGCGCCTCGAATTTAGCCCTGAGCGGGATAACGAAGTCTTTGCCGCCGTGCCAGCCGCACCCGCGGTATTTCTCTTGCGTGGCGAGGATGCTCAAGCCGAACCCTACGTCAGCAAGACCGCCAACCTGCGTCGTCGCTTGCAACGCCTGCTAGGTCCAGTCGAAGAACGCACGAAGAAGCTGAACCTGCGCGACCGGGTCCGCTCAATCGAATTCACGGCGACTGGCTCGGACTTTGAATCCGGATTCCTGCTCTACTGTGTCTTGCGCGAAACTTTTCCGAAAACCTACCCGCAGCGCATGCGTTTCCGATTCGCACCGTTCGTGAAGCTTCATCTGGAAAACGAATACCCGCGCGCCTCCATCACCACCCGGCTGGGGCGACTCGCTGGCCGCTCTCTCTACTACGGACCATTCGTTTCCCGCGTCGCCGCCGAAAAGTTCATGAACGATTCCCTCGATTTCTTCAAAATGCGCCGCTGCGTCGACGATCTGCATCCCGACCCCACATTCCCGGGCTGCATTTATTCCGAGATGAAGATGTGCCTCGCTCCCTGCTTCAAGGGCTGCACCGATAAGGATTACGACGTCGAAGTAACCCGGGTGCAGACGTATTTCGACTCTCGAGGAGACTCCCTTCTGCGCCAGTTCTCCGATGAGCGCGAAGCTGCTTCGGCTAGTCTGGCCTTTGAAGAAGCGGCGGCAATTCACGCAAGAGTCGAGAAGCTTAAACCCGTCGTCAGCCAGCTTCCAGAGATAGTGCAGCGTCTCGACCAACTGTCAGCGTTGATGATCCAGCCAAGTCATCTTTCCGGATCAGTTGCATTTTTCCAAGTCACGTGCGGTCGCATCTCGGGCCCCATCCCATTCACCATCCAGCCCTCGGAGCACGCAAAATCACAATCGATGGAAGCGCGCGTCCAAGAGACGCTGCAGGCATTTCCGGACGGGCCCCCGAAGTCAGCACTGGAAACGACGGAACATCTGGCCCTGCTGAAACGCTGGTTCTACCGCGGGACTCGTACGGGCGAAATCTTCTTAGCTGATGCAAAAGGTGAACTGCCCATGCGCCGCATCGTCCGAGGAATCTCCCGAGTTTTTCGCGGGGAAAAGCCCGAGGCCGCAAGCCAGTTGCCGGCGGCCACCTCCGAAAGTCACATTAACCTTGCGCCGAAACCGTAGTGGTTTTCGATCCAAACCACCGCGTCCCGATCCATCGCGTGAGTCGCCAGGCGACGAAGATTCCAACCAGGATCGTTCCTGCCCACAGCAGCGCTGCTGGCAGATAGAACAAAATCGTCGTCATCGCCGTCGCATAGGTCGCAATACTCTCCAGACCGTCATGCAATGCGAGTTTCAACTGGTACCCCGGCCGCCAGTTCAAACCGAAAACCTGGGCCTCCGAATCCGTTCGAAGCGAAATGGCAATCGCAGCCGTCTCGATCTGCCGTGACAATGCATTGAACTCGGCCTGCTGTTGTTCAATCTGTCCTCGCACTTCGCTCAGCGTCACGCTGACAGCCATCATGTCTTTCACCGTTGTCGCCTGCTTCAGGATCGCCAGAAGCTGCGCTTCCTCGGCCCTGAGATTTCGGATCCGGGCGTCCTGATCCACATACTGCCGCGTCACATCTTGCGCATCGACGTTCTCGCGTTCCACTCGCAGGCCCAGCTTTCGGATCTCGGTCCGCGCTTCCTGCAGTCGCTCCGCCGGCACACGAATCGTGAGTGTCCCAGAGGTTGCATTTTGCCCGCCACCGCTGGCAGTTTCCAGATAGCCACCCATTCCCTCGGCGATCGAGGTGATCTTTTCGGCGGTATCCGCCGGACGCTGCACAACCATTTCCAGCGAACTCGTACGGATGATCTTTCTCTCCGCGACAAAGGCAGTTGCTCCGGCCTTCGCGACCTCTGAGTTCACCGCGTCAGCTTGCGCTTGCACCATTGGACCCGCCCGCCAGCCCGCTACCGGCGTCGGCGTGTAAACCTCGCTCATTGGTAGTGAGTGCATCGCCTGCATATCCTGCCCTTTTCGGTTTAACGATGCCGAGGCTACGAAGATCCAAATCAACAGGGTCCCTGCTCCAATAGCAATCAATTTCCACGGCTTCTTGATCTCTCCAAGTGATTGCGCCAAAGTCGTCATATTTGACCTCGTCTGGCAAGAGAACGATAAGCGCAATGCGCCTTGCGGACGATTTCTTCATCTGTGAAACTTCGGTAACGCAAGTCAGCCTGCAAGCGCCGCATTGACGGGACCCCGATTTCCTCTTAAGATGGCTGGCGCCCGGTTCCCCCCTAAACTGTGGCCCCACAGAGCCTCACCACCGCCCAAAATGATTGGCCAGACCGTCTCCCATTATCGGATTCTTGAACTCCTCGGCGGCGGCGGAATGGGCGTGGTTTACAAGGCCGAAGACACTCAGCTCGGCCGTTTCGTCGCTCTCAAATTTCTTCCGGATGACGCCTCGCAAGATCCCCAGGCGCTGGAACGCTTTCGCCGTGAGGCCCGGTCTGCTTCGGCGCTGAATCATCCCAACATTTGCACGATCCACGAGATTGGCGAGCACAACAGCCACGCGTTCATCGTCATGGAATGCTTGAGCGGCCAAACGCTCAAGCACCTCATCGATCGCAAGCCGATGGAACTGGACCGCATGCTTTCGCTGTCCATTGAAGTCGCCGACGCCCTCGACGCCGCCCATGCTAAGGGAATCGTTCATCGCGACATCAAGCCCGCCAACATTTTCATCACGGACCGCGGACACGCGAAAATCCTCGATTTCGGGTTGGCAAAAGTAGCCCGTGCAGCGCGGCCCACGAGCGGTGACTCGCAAACCATTGCCGACGCTACGAACCTCGAGCTTACCAATCCCGGAACCGCTGTTGGTACCGTCGCCTACATGTCGCCAGAGCAGTTGCGTGGCAAGGAACTCGACGGTCGCACGGACCTGTTTTCCTTCGGAGTGGTTCTCTACGAAATGGCAACGGGCGTTCTGCCGTTCCGCGGCGAGACTTCTGCCGTTGTGACCGAGGCCATTCTCAATCGCACGCCGACGGCCCCAGTCAAGCTGAATCGCGACTTGCCGCCAAAGCTCGAGGAAATTATCACCAAGGCACTGGAAAAAGATCATGACATGCGGTGCCAGACCGCAGCCGAGTTGCGCGCGGATCTGAAACGTCTGAAGCGCACAATCGATTCTTCCCGCTCCGCCGTGGCCACTGAACCCGAGCCCGCAGGGGGATCCTCCGGCACGACCGTCGTGGCTGCGCCGCCACAGGCAGCCAAAAAATCACCGCGCGCTCTGGCATTTATCCTCGCATTGATCGTCGCCGCCGCGCTCGGACTGTATGCCGGCAAATTGTTTTTCACCCCGCCACCGCTCCAGCCGCCGCTTTATCGGCAGCTCACATTCCGCCGTGGCAGCATCCGTTCGGCGCGGTTTGCTCCCGACGGACAAACCATCCTCTACAGCGCGGCGTGGCAGGGAAACCCAACGGACGTTTTCACGGCCCGTCCAGAAGCGCCGGAATCGCGCTCCATGGGCCTGAGCCATACACAGTTGATGTCGGTCTCAGCCACCGCTGAAATGGCGGTCTTGCTGAACAGCAAAGCGGTTGGCGCCTGGGTCAGCATGGGAACGCTCGCCCGCGCTCCCCTCTCCGGAGGAGCTCCCCGCGAGGTGCTCGAGCAGGTGCAATGGGCTGATTGGTCGCCCGACGGCAACACCCAGGCTGTGGTTCGTGATGTTGGCGGCCGCAACCGCCTCGAATACCCCATCGGCAAGCCTCTTTATCAGACTGGCGGGTGGGTCGGCCATCCCCGAGTCTCCCCCAAAGGAGACTACATCGCCTTCGCCGACCATCCGTTGCAGGGAGACGACAGCGGCTCCCTAGCGATCGTCGATATGGCCGGCAACAAGAAGCTGCTTTCCGCGCAGTGGTTCACGATTCAGGGGCTTGCCTGGGCTCCGAACGGAAAAGAAATTTGGTTCACCGCGAGCAAGTCCGGTACCGACCGCACCTTGTATGCCACCTCGCTCGATGGCAAAGAGCGTATCGTTGCCCGACTGCCCGGCGCGCTGATGCTGCTCGACATCGCGAAAGATGGCCGCGTATTGCTGGTGCGTGCTGACTGGCGCCGCGAATTGCTTGGCCTGTTCTCCAATGATCCGAAGCAGCACGAACTCTCCTGGCTCGACTACACCTATCCTTCCGATCTTTCCGCGGATGGCAAGACTCTGCTGTTCGATGAAGAAGGCGGTGGAGGCGCGCTGGACTACTCCAAATCCAGCGGCCTCACCTACGCGGTATACATTCGCAAAACGGATGGCTCGCCCGCGGTTCTGCTGGGTGAAGGTGGTGCTGTTTCGTTATCGCCAGATGGCAAGTGGGCCATCGCACAAACTCAGGAATCTCCCTCGCAATTCAAACTGCTGCCCACGCGCGCCGGCGAACCCCGCGATCTGACGAAAGACAACATCAATCACAGTTGGGCACACTGGTTCCCCGATGGAAAACGGATTCTGTTTGCCGCCGACGAGCCCGGCAAAGGCGTGCGCTTCTATGTCTACGACATGGGAACCGGCAAGTCCGAGCCGATTTCTCCCGAAGGCGTGAACGGCACTTCGTTCGCAGTTTCGCCCGACTCGCAGCAGATCGCTGGCATCGGTCCCGACAAGAAAGGCTACCTGTACCCGGCGGCGGGAGGGGATCCGCGCCTGATACTGGGACTGAACCCGGGTGAGCAGCCCATTACTTTCAGCACCGATGGCCGCGCGCTCTACATCTACCAACCGGGGGAACTTCCGGCCAGGGTCTATCACCTCGATATGCAGAGCGGGCAACGCACCCTTTGGAAGGAACTCATGCCCTACGACCCCGCCGGCGTCGAGAACATCGGCCCCATCCTCATGACCCCGGACGCAAAGACCTGCGTCTTCGGCTACCACCGCATGCTCGCGGATTTATATCTCGTAGAAGGATTGAAGTAGACCGTAACGCTGCCCCGGCCGGCTCTCGTGACGGCTCCCGCGGCCACGAACGGGGGAGGGCACGAGTTCACTCGTGCCATAAGAATGCAGTGATTTGTTGCGCTTTAGCGCCTGAGGTTTGCTGTACGGCCGGCGGAAGAACTCAGCGGCTCTTCGTCGTGACTCTGTACAGGGCGCTCGCATGCGGCGGCAAACTAGTGTGAACCGCGTCAACTACATCGATTGACTTCCGGAGCCATAAATCACGCACTGCTGTCACCGCGCCCCTGATCTTCAGATCGCCCCACGCAATATTCGCATGTACCGGAATTTCTCCCAGATTAAACACTGCCACGTACTGCGAGCCCGACGTTGCTCCGTCCGCCACCCACGCTCGAATATTCCCGCGCTCTAAAGCCTGATGCCCACCGCGGCTGTGCTGATCGACATCCAGCACTTCTTGGTTCGTAATTAACGCCTGGGTGGCGCTGTCTGTGCTCGGCAAGTCTCCGCCAAAGATCAACGGCGAACGAAAGATGCTCCACAAAGTCATTACCGTCTGCTGCTCATCCGGCGTGAATTTGGTCGGCGAGCCCCCACCTTCCTTGCTCGTAACTCGCAATTTGCCCAGAGGAAGCATATCCGCATCGGGCCAAGTGTCGTTCTTTCCGACAAGTTCTGCCCAGTCGCGCGTGAAGTCGAATTGCTGACGCAAGAGCTTCCAGTTATCCCAGAAGTCATCGGAGATGCGCCACATCTGCGCATATTTCTCGAAGAACTCCGCCTCCGAAATTGGCGCCGGGCCAGGCGAGATGCTCAATACCATCGGGCGGCCGGTCTTTCGAATTGCCGTGCTCAGCGCCTTCATCTCAGCCGGCTGATAAAGATGGCTGCCCATATCATCGGCCTTGATGAAGTCCACTCCCCACGATGCATACAGCTCTGCGATCGAATCGTAGTACGCCTGCGACCCCGGCTTGGTTGTATCTACGCCCCACATGTCCGGATTCCAGCGGCATGGGTTGTCTTTGTCCGCGACCTCGGCCGCATGATAGGGAGTTCCTCTGATCGGAAGGTTCTTCTCGACCGCCTGCCGGGGAACGCCGCGCATGATGTGAATCCCGAACTTCAGCCCTTTGCTGTGAACGTAGTCAGCGAGCGGTTTGAAGCCGGCGCCACCCGCGGAAGATGGAAATCGATTCACGGCCGGCATCAGCCGTCCGTAGTCATCCATCGTGAGTGGTGCGCCAGGCTGGTAGTCATGTCCCTGCGCATTGGGCTCGTACCACTGAATATCAACGACGATGTATTGCCAGCCATATTTAGCGAGATGTTCGGCCATCCAGTCAGCGTTGGCTTTCACCTGCTCCTCGCGCACGGTGGTCCCGTAGGAATCCCAACTGTTCCAGCCCATCGGAGGTGTGGGGGCGACAGAGGACTGAGCCAAGACAGAAATACAGAGCAGAGTCATGGCCAGGAGGATGCACCAGGATTTCATGCAGCGCATTGTAAGCTGTCCGCAGATTCGATGTCAGTGTAAAGAAAAGGGCGGCCGATAAGGCCGCCCAAGGTGTTTTCATCCGCGTTAATCCGTGCGAATCCGTGGCAAAGGAGGTTAGATGTCCAGGTTCTTCACATCCAGCGCATTCTCTTCGATGAACTTGCGTCGCGCCTCGACGTCTTCCCCCATCAGCGTTGTGAAGATTGTCTCGCACTCCGCAATGTCTTCGAGCCTCACCGATAGCAGAGTACGCCGTTCCGGATCCATTGTCGTTTCCCAAAGCTGCGGCGCGGTCATCTCACCCAATCCTTTATAGCGCTGAATCGAGAAGTCTTTGCGCCCCTCATTGATGACGTAGTCACGAAGCTCGCGGACGTTCGTCTTTTTGACAACTTCGACTTCCTTGCGCTTCGGAGTCTTGGCCGCTGCCTTCTTCTCGGCCTTGTCCTCTACGGTCGCCAAGGTCTCGTCCTCGAGAGCATCGCCGTTGCTCGACGCTGGCGCCGCCTTTGTAAGCGTCTCGACGACAAAGGGCGGCTCCATGTAAGGCTCAATCTGTTTGAATTTCGCGATCAGCTGACGGCATTCCGCGCTGGACGACAGCTCCCAATTGATGACGTGTTCGGCGCCATGCTTGTTTACGAAATGCACTTCCCACAGATTGTGCTCTTCGTCGAAGCGCGACTCCACGCTCTTGAAGCCTTCTTCCTTCAGCATCTTGGTAAGTTCTTTCTCCAGGCGCTCGATCTTCTTCGGCGGAGCTTTCTTGTCTCCTTCGAAATCCGCGCGCTTGGCGAGATCGAGCTTCGGAATCAGCTCGGTGACTTTCTCATTACGCACGCGTTTATCGAGCTTGTCGAAGAATCCGAGATACTCATCCAGCACCGCCATGAACTTCGCCAGGTCCTTGCCTTCGAGCTTGGCCGCGCCGTCTCCGTAGCGGATGATGAGGCCGTCAGCCGCGCGCTTCACCATGACTTTGATGAATTCACGCTCGTCCTTGATGTATTGCTGCGACTTGCCCTTCTTCAGCGAAAACAACGGCGGCTGCGCGATATAGATGTTACCCCGTTCGATCAGCGGCTTCATCTGCCGGAAGAAAAACGTCAGCAACAGGGTTCGAATGTGAGATCCGTCCACGTCGGCGTCTGTCATCAAAATAACTTTGCCGTAGCGCAGCTTTTCGATCTCTACATCATTGTTCCCGACGCCCATTCCCAGCGCCGTAATCATGGCGCGGATCTCTTCATGGGCCAGAGCCTTATCGATACGAGCTTTCTCGACGTTGAGAATTTTTCCCTTGAGCGGCAGAATCGCCTGGAAGCGCCGGTCGCGCCCCTGCTTCGCGGTCCCGCCTGCGGACTCGCCCTCGACCAGGAACAACTCGCAGCGGTTCGGGTCACGCTCGGAGCAATCTGCCAGTTTGCCCGGCAATCCTCCGGAATCAAGCGCTCCCTTGCGGCGCGTTAGATCGCGAGCCTTGCGGGCGGCCTCGCGAGCCCGTGAAGCATCGATCGCCTTGTTGATGATCTTCTTCGCGACCGTGGAATTCTGTTCGAAGAATGCTCCCAGCCGCTCGTTCACAAACTGCGTGACGGTGCCCGCGATATCGGAATTCAGCTTGCCCTTGGTCTGGCCTTCAAACTGCGGCTGCGACAGCTTTACGCTGATGACCGCCACCAGGCCTTCGCGCACATCATCGCCCGTCAGATTCTCTTTTACGTCCCTGAACAAACCCATCTGCTGGCCCGCGTAGTTAATCGTACGGGTCAATGCGGTGCGGAAGCCGGAAAGGTGTGTTCCGCCGTCAACCGTGTTGATGTTGTTCGCGAAGCTGAAAATCGTCTCCGAATAGGCATCGTTGTACTGCAGACCGATCTCCATGTGGACGCCGTTGCGGTCGTCCTCCATGTAAATCGGCTTGTCGTGCAGCACCTGCTTGCCCCGGTTAAGATGCTTGATGAATTCAGCAATGCCGCCGTTGTACTTGAACTCGGTGCGCTTCGCCTCGCTGGTCTTAGGATCGATGGTGCGCTCGTCAGTGAGCGTAATAAGCAATCCCTTGTTCAGGAATGCCAACTCGCGCAGTCGCTGCGCCAGCGTATCGTAGTTGTATTCGGTGGCGGTGAAGATGCTTCTGTCCGGCAGGAAATGGACCTTCGTCCCCGTCTTCACCTTGGCGACGCCGGTCTTCTTCAGTTTGCTGGTAGGATCGCCCTTGGAGTAGGTCTGCTGCCAGGTAGCGCCGTCTCGCCAGATTTCCAGTTCCAGATCCTCGCTCAGCGCGTTCACGCAAGACACGCCTACCCCGTGCAATCCGCCGGAGACTTTATACGTCGATGAATCAAACTTTCCGCCGGCGTGCAGTTTGGTCATGACAACTTGTGCGGCGGAAACTTTCTCGCCATCGATCTCCATGTCATCCACGGGAATGCCGCGGCCGTCGTCCGTCACCGTGATGGAGTTGTCGATGTGAATCGTGACTTCAATTTTCGTGGCGAAACCGGCCAGCGCTTCGTCGACGGAGTTGTCCACGACTTCATACACCAGATGGTGCAGGCCCAGCTCGCCCGTCGATCCGATGTACATCGCCGGACGCTTGCGCACAGCTTCCATACCGCCAAGAACTTTGATCGAATCAGCGGTGTAGTCACTGTTGCTGTTCGTGTGGCCCCCGTTAATCGGAGTCACATTCCCGTTTTTTGTTTTGGTCTCAGTGATGGGAGTATTAATCTCTTTGGTGGCCATCCCGCTCCGCGAAAATGTCCCGAATTTATTGTTTCTAGCGCCCTGGAATTTGGCTGGAAATTTCGCTCCGATCCGCGCCCTCTTGAAGCCTCTCAAACTAACTTCAAGTTATTGAAATCTAAAATACTTAGGATCGGTTACGAATGGAACGATTATACCACAATTCGACCCCCAAAATTGCTCTGGAAGCCTGCCGAATCGACTCAGTAACAGGCCGAATTCCTGAGGCCAGGAGCCGCCGCTTCACTGCCGGCATGAGGCAATAAAATGGGCGGCCATAGAGGCCGCCCATACATTTCAAAACCAACGATTCTTACGCCGTCGCTGGCCGCTCGCCACCTTTTGCGCGACCAGGCTGCAGGTCCGGCTTGATCACGTGCTGCACTCCATCATCCGGCTTCGAAGCCGGAGGGGGCATCGGCGGCAATTGCTTGCCTTCGACCAACAGCTTGATCTCGTTTGCGTCCAGAACCTCGCGCTCAATCAGCGCCCGCGCCACGTTCTCGAGCGTGTCGCGATTGTCCGACAGGATCTGCTTGGCAGTGCTGTAGCCATTGTTGACCAGCTTGCGCACTTCCTGATCGATCTTGATCGCCGTGTCTTCGCTGTAATCGCGATGCTGTGCGATTTCCCGGCCCAGGAAGATCTGCTCTTCTTTCTTGCCGAAAGTCAGCGGACCAAGCTCGCTCATGCCCCATTCGCAAACCATCTTGCGCGCCATGTCAGTGGCACGCTCAATGTCGTTGCCTGCGCCGGTGCTCATCACGTTCAGGAACATCTCTTCCGCGATGCGCCCGCCCATCAGGATTGCGATCTGCGTTTCGAGATAGTTCTTGTAGTAATTGTGCCGATCATCGGTGGGCAGCTGCATTGTAACGCCCAATGCCATGCCGCGTGGAATGATGGTTACCTTGTGCAGTGGATCCGAGTGCGGCATCTTCGCAGCCACCAGAGCATGCCCAGCCTCGTGATAGGCCGTATTCCGCTTCTCCTCGTCGGTGAGCAGCAGCGACTTTCGCTCCACGCCCATCAGCACCTTGTCCTTGGCAACTTCGAAGTCGTACTGCAAAACCGCCTTGCGGTTCTGCCGCGCCGCCGCCAGCGCGGCTTCATTCACCATATTGGCGAGGTCCGCACCAGAGAATCCCGGAGTTCCCCGAGCCAGCACGGAGAGATCCACATCTTCGGCTAGAGGAATCTTGCGAGTGTGAACCCGAAGGATCTCTTCGCGTCCCCGTACATCTGGACGGCTCACAACTACGCGCCGGTCAAAGCGTCCTGGCCGCAGCAGCGCCGGATCGAGAACATCAGGCCGGTTCGTCGCCGCCATCAGGATGACGCCTTCATTCGACTCGAAACCGTCCATCTCGACCAGCAACTGGTTCAGAGTCTGCTCACGCTCGTCGTGTCCGCCACCGAGGCCTGCGCCACGATGACGTCCGACGGCGTCGATTTCGTCGATGAAGATAATGCAGGGCGCATTCTTCTTCCCCTGCTCAAACAAATCGCGGACCCGACTGGCCCCCACACCAACAAACATTTCCACGAAATCAGAGCCCGAGATCGAGAAGAAGGGAACATTCGCCTCGCCCGCTACAGCCCGCGCCAACAGCGTCTTTCCGGTTCCCGGAGGCCCTACCAGCAGCACTCCTTTCGGAATCCGTCCGCCCAGTTTCTGGAACTTCTGCGCCTCGCGCAGGAACTCGATGATCTCCCGCAGTTCTTCTTTTGCTTCTTCGACACCCGCCACGTCTTTAAACGTGACCTTCTTCTGCTGCATCGAGAGCAGCCGCGCCCGGCTCTTTCCGAACGATAACGCCTTATTTCCGCCGGTTTGCATCTGGCGGATCATGAAAAACCACAACGCACCCAGCAAGATCAGCGGTGCCCAAGTTCCCAGCAGGGTCAGCGGAAGGCTTCCGCTGTTGACATCGCGAAACTTGATCCCCACACCCTTGCCTTGCAGCCCCTTCAGCATCTCGGGAGTGAAGTAGTTCGACGGAGCTGTAGTGTGGAACTGCGATCCGTCACGGTGGTGGCCGTGCACTTCCATCCCGTTGACTTCAAGGTCACGAATATTGTTCTGATCGACGTCACCCATGAACTGCGTGACGGATAGCTCCTGATCCTTCTGGCCGTCCCGCGCACTCTTGACTACCTCCCAAAGCAGCAGGGCAGACACCCCAATGAGCAGCCAGAACAGCACAGTTTTTACCGTTGAATTCACCTGGAAGACTCCTAAATGTCGACCACTGTCCGCACCGCGGGGGTCGCCTAATGCCATTAGATGCCCGAGGGTACAACTTCGGATCGGCTAATTTCCCAGTCTTAACCCATTCTACATATTCCAGCGTAAAAACATAGGTCCGATCGCGGGTAACTTAAGTCACTGGTTCAGTGGGATTTACCCTGACCTCAAAACCTCAGCAACCAGGCCCGGGCGCCACTCCTCCCGGCGGCGGTTTCCTTCTTTGGAGTACTCGAATCATATAGAACCACAAACCACCCAGCAAGATCAGGGGAGCCCATGTGGCCAGCAACGACATCGGAAGGGAATTGCTCTGCGTGTCGCGGAACAATATTTCGACATTCTTGCTTTGAAGCGTCTCGAGAAAGATGCGCGGATCACTGGGGCCGTTGAGGTGAAACATCCCGTTTCCTTCACGATATCGCCCACGGATCTCCATACCGTTGATCGTGACGGTGGCAACGTTTCCTGATTGCACCTCGGAGATGAAACGAGAATAGCTGATCTCAGATCCCATCCGATCCTGAGGCGTAGAGCGAACAACTTGCCAAAGCAGCACCGCGGCAATGGCGACGATTCCCCAAAACAAGATCGTGCGGATCGTGCGGTTCATCCTTAGCCCTTCGCCGCCCCTAGGTAGGGCAGATTTCGGTTCGTCTGTTCCACCGCCCCCAGGCCATATCCGACCAGGAAAGTCTCGTCGACCAGAAACCCGAAATAGTCGGGCTGCAGCGGTACCCGACGCGCCGCCTGCCGATCGAGCAGCGTCACCAGTTTCACCGATGCCGCTCCCCGGGCCCGCAAATCGTTCATCAGGAACTCGCTGGTCACGCCGGAATGCACCAGACCCTCCACCAGCAAAATGTGCTTTCCCGGAATATCCGGCTCATGGCTGAAGAAGATCTCCATCACATCGCTCCCCGAGCTTGCCTCCGGTCGCGTGTACTTTGGCTTGATGAATTGGCAGACGACCGGCACCTCCAAAGCCCGCGCCAGATCGGCCTGGAACATGAATGCATTCTCCAGCACCGCCAGCATCTGGATGGTCTGGCCTTTGTAGTCGTCGGAGATCTGCCGGGCCAGCTCTTTCACTCGCTTCTGTATCTGGTCGGCTGAAATAACCTGCCGCGGTGGCTCAACTCTGGTTGCATTCATGAAGCTTGCGCCTCTCCGGCTAACGAGGTTTCTATGTCTCCTCGACCGTAGCCCCAGTTCTTTCGGCGATCAGAACTGCATCATGTCCCGCCTTGGCCCCATACTTCGCATGAGTGTCAAATCCCCGCACCCACACAATTTCATCGCCGCTCAAAACAACCGGCCATAATCCGCGCTCCGGCTGCGCCACGTGACGCTCCTGCAGCAATTCCTTAACCTTCTTGGGGGATTTTGTGTGTGCCGGCCAAAACCGGTCTCCCGCACGCCAGTTCCGCACCCTTAACGGTCCGGGCAAGGAATCTGTGTCCAAAAGTTGGTCTGGATTATACTCCGCCACCGACTCAGCCGGAACGCGATGCGCTTCGACAACGGCCCCGATTTCAGGCACAACAGCGGTTCCGGGCACGGACAGCTCATGCTCGTAGTCCCGCGGTAACTGCTCTTCACGCAAATCCGGCGTCACAAACAGTAACTCATCCGCGTGGCGCACGAGCTTCCACCCGAGCGGCAAGCTGAGTTCCCGACCCGAATGCCCTTCCTCCGCTGCGAAGCGCAGGATCTCCTCCACATGCTTGAACTCCAGCGGAATCCCCGCGTGCTCCCCGATAGCCTTCACGACTCGCCGCTGCACAGCCGTCGTCTCGGTCAGGAACCAGGGACGGCTGACCGAGGCATTCGCCACCAGCCATTCGGCATTTTCAATTTTTGACTGCAGATCGGCACCGGCAGAGAAATTAGAAAAGGAGGATGGCTGCCTGCCCGACTGAGAAATCTGAACCAATCCCGTCTTCTGGCTGGCCGGCTGTGCCCAGTCCGGCTCGAGCCAGTGCACCGCGGTTCCAATCCAGCCTGCAACTTCGTTATCCCAGTACTCCTCTTCCCCGCGGGCAATCTCTGCAAGCTCTGCCAGATTCTCGGCGACTGCCGGATTGAATTCCTTCTCCAGCAGTGGAACCACCAATTTCCGCAGACGGTTCCGTGTGAACGCATGGTCGGCATTGGTCGAGTCTTCGCGCCAGGGCTGGCCGATCTCTTTCAGATACTGCTCCAGCTCGCACCGCCGGGTGGCTAGCAGCGGGCGCACGATCTCACCCGAAATTTCACCGTCATCGTTCTCAACCGTAATCCTCGGATAAATCCCGCTCAGTCCGGCGACTCCCGTCCCGCGAATGAGGCGCAGGAGAACGGTCTCTGCCTGGTCATCAAGGGTGTGCCCGGTGACGATCTTGTCGAGCCTTGAGAGAGCGCGCATCTCAGGCCTCTCGAGCTTTGAAAAGACGCGTGTCTGAGGCTGGTCGAGATTTGAAAGGGCGCGGCTTGCAGCCGCGCCATCGGCACTTGAGAATGAATGGGGCTTTAGCCCCTGAGGGTCGCTCCCGCTGCCTTCTCCGAGAAGATAGCGGAAGAACCCATACCGCAACTCCCGTGCTGCTGCCTCCACACTCACGCCTTCTCGAGACGCATATTCCGCCACGTCGTCGCTGTCGGAGAGAAGCTCCAGACCGTGCTCGCGCGCCAGACCAGCAACGAATTGCTCATCCGTGTTCGACTCAGCCCCGCGTAGCTTGTGATTGAAATGAACGACGGACGGCACTATTCCCAACTCACCGCGCAATGCCAGCAGCAGTCGTAGCAGCGCAACCGAGTCAATCCCGCCCGAAACGGCGACGCCGACGCGGTCTCCGGCCCTCAATAGCTCATGCCGCCGGATGTGGGAAAGCACGATCTGTGCAAGAAAATCCATGTGATATGAGCGGTGACAACTATGAAATTACGTAGATCCTCCCAGGCACTCGTTGAAAACACATGGCTTTACGGGCCCCATTCTCTTTTAAAGGATGATTCATCACATGACCATCACATAAGAAAGTCAGGCCCAAAATGGCACGTAGCTCGCATACTTCTTAGAGGCATTTTCGGGGTCATGTATTCTTATTAGGTTTGCCTGTATGGTGTCTTGAATTATTCGAGATGCGGTGGCGTAGTTCTTCTCCTCGATCGAAAACCTCTTCCTCAAAGTAGCGTTGGTCATCCTTTGATTCGAAACGTGCTGGAGACAGGCATGCTGGTAGCATGCTCTGATCTTGTCTTGCCGATCCATGCCTGGCAACTTGCGAGGTGCGAACAAAACGACTTTTGTATGGCTCTCAGTTGCGCGGAAGTCCGGAGCGGGAAGTTGAAATACCTCCACTTGGAACACCACCTTGTCGATGCCGCTGCCTCGTTCTTCGCACACATTCATCCGCCTCATAAATCCGGCCAGAGCTTCGTTACGCGATTGCGGGGGTTCGTCGATAAATCGGAGGGTATCGATCAGCGGCTTTCCTGGGTTCGTAATCTCGATGCGATCGGAAAATATTTCAATCATTGGTCCGTCGCCTCTCACTGTTAAATCCTGATGGATCAATGCATTCGCCACCAACTCCCGAATGGCCAATTCCGGGTATACCTTCACCTCAGTGCGCAATGCAGCGCCTATCACCTCGTTCGTGGGCAGCTGGTCATTTACATATGAGATTAGCCCTTGGAAACCGGCTGCGTACCCACGGGTCCCAACTTGTTCCTTGATGCCATGAGTTCGGTCCCGCTCTTTGTAAACGATGACCCTTACGGCTTTGCGCGCCACTGACTCGAAATCGGCCAACTTCTTGGCGAACAAAATGGCCCCGAGAGCGGTAATATCCCACCGAATCCCGCGGCGATGCTGAATTAGCTTCTCAACTTGGAGGCGACGGAGAATGCTCGATTTGTCGGGAGGAAGTGCTTGTGCACTCAGTTCGAAGTATGCCGGATAATCGATTCTTGATAGAACTTCGTCCTCGTGAACCTCAGCCGCCGCGACCTCTTTCTCAAACGGGACTTTTGTCAGTTGAGCCCAGAGGGCGCGCTCCATTTCTGGGTGATCCTTGAGCCTTTTCTTATAGCTGCCCACTCTGATGAACTCAGCATCCCGAAAGCGGACGGGTTGATGCCTACACGGTGAAATCTGAAAGAGAACCATCGACTTCTGTTCATAAACAAATTCGTATATGTGAAAATTAACTTGCGGAGTTAAACCACGGATCAGCCAATTCTCGAGCTCTTCATTTCCGATTTTTGTATCACGAGGCCTGAAAGAGGTGCCTACGACTCTATGTGAGCCATCTTCCACGCCCCACACAAGATAAGCACAGTCCTTTTGATGAAGGGCAGCTGAGTTTGCTAGTGCAGAAATGTAATCGCCAATGCCGTGCGGCTCAGAATCGTCTTCTTTGAACTCAACCCATTCCGTCTCACGCGGCAGTCTTGTCAACGACAACAACAATTCGTTGAGTTGGTCGGTGGTCATACGGAGACCTTACAGCCCTGAACTCTTCTCCGCGATCAGCTTCCGAATCTTCTCCACAAACTCCGTCGCCAGCATATCCTCGGTCTTCTCTTTCCCGCGGGTGCGAACATTCACCTTCCCCGCCTCAGCTTCCTTATCTCCGACCACGAGTAAGAACGGCACTTTTTGCATCGCGTGCTCGCGGATTTTGGCGTTCATCTTCTCGTTCCGCGCGTCAACTTCCACGCGCACGCCGATCGCCTTCAACTGCGCCGCCACTTTGTTCGCGTACTCCGCGTGGCGCTCGCTGATCGGAATCATCACCGCCTGCACTGGCGACAGCCATACCGGAAACGCTCCGGCGTAGTGTTCGATGAGAACGCCGAAGAATCTCTCGACGGACCCAAATAGCGCGCGATGCACCATCACCGGCTGCTTGCGCGTTCCGTCCTCCGCGACATACTCCAATCCGAACCGCTGCGGCAGGTTGAAGTCGACCTGCACGGTCGAAAGCTGCCACAAGCGGCCGAGCGCATCCACCAGCTTGATATCGATCTTCGGCCCGTAAAACGCCGCCTCTCCGGGAATGGTCTTGTAGTCAATCCCACGCGCCTTCAGCACTTTTTCGAGCGATTGCGTGGCGTGATTCCACTGCTCTTCGCTGCCCACGAAATTCTTGCGGTCGTCAGGATTCCAGGTCGAAAGCTCAGTCTGGAACTTGTCGAAGCCGAAATCCTTTAGCACATCGAGCGCGAATTCCAGGCAGCCTCGGATCTCGCCTTCAACTTGTTCTGGCGTGCAAAAGATATGTGAGTCATCCTGCGTGAATCCGCGTACGCGCAGCAACCCATGCATCACGCCCGAGCGCTCGTAGCGATACACCGTGCCAAGCTCTCCCAACCGTACGGGCAGATCCCGATACGACTTCAGCGAATCTTTATAAACCAGAATGTGCCCGGGGCAATTCATCGGCTTCAGACGGTATTCGGCGTCATCCAACTCCATCGCATCGAACATGTTCTGGGAGTAATAGCCCTCGTGCCCCGAGGTGTAGAACAGCTGCCTCCGCGCCACATGCGGCGTGTACACCAGCGAATATCCGCGCTTGATGTACTGCTCGCGCATCCAGTCTTCCATCTCTTTGCGGATGATCCCGCCCTTGGGATGCCAGAAGATCAGCCCCGGCCCAGCCAGTTCCTGAATCGAGAACAAATCGAGTTGCTTGCCCAGAACGCGATGGTCACGCTTCTTCGTCTCTTCGACATGCTTCAGGTAATCTTCGAGCTCCTTCTTCGAGAAGAATGCAGTCCCGTAAATCCGTTGCAGTTGCGGATTCTTCTCATCTGCCAGCCAGTAAGCGCCTGCGATGTTGAGCAGCTTGAACGCCTTGATCTTCCCGGTCGATGGGATGTGCGGTCCACGGCAAAAATCAATAAATTTTCCGGTGCGGTAGATCGAGATCTTTTCATCGGGCTTGGTGAATTGCTCGATGAAATGGCACTTCATGAAGTCGCCTTCTTTCTTGAACTCCGCCAGTCCCTGGTCGCGTGGCAAAAACTCGCGTGCATACGGGATGTTCTCCTGCACGAGTTCCTGCATCTTCTTCTCGATCTTCGGGAGATCTTCAGGCGTAAATGGAGTGGGGCGGTAAAAGTCGTAGAAGAACCCAACATCGGTCGCCGGACCATGCCCGAGTTTCGTCTCCGGAAATAGCTCCAGCACCGCCGCAGCGAGCAGATGCGCCGAGGAATGTCGATAAACCTCCAGCGCCTCAGGATCCTTGTCGGTCAAAACGCGCAGATCGGTGTCCTTTTCCAACGGACGGGTCAGGTCGATCAGATTGCCATTGGTCTTGGCGACCAACGCCGCATCCGCCAGACGCGGGCTGATCGACTTCGCGATATCGAGCGCAGTCGTGCCTTTGGGAACTTCTTTATCGCTTCCGTCCGGAAGCTTCACATGAATGCTGTCTGCCATAAAGGGAAACCTGTAGTGATCCTGAATCCTTCAGTTTATGGGAGTAGATTCCAGAGGGTCAAACGCGCGGGCGCCTCGCTAATCATTAGGGGAACGCAACTGCCTGCTTACTCCATTTCCCGGATAGCCCCCACTCCCGCCTCCCATTAATCTGCCTCGGATAGTAGTGACTCGCCTATTCGGAGGGCCAGATCGATGCTTTGGACAATTGCAGTATTGCTTCTGATCCTTTGGTTGTTGGGAATGGTCAGCTCCTACACGCTGGGAGGGTTCATTCACATCTTGCTCGTAGTGGCCATCATTGTTGCCCTGATCCGCGTGATTCAGGGTAGAAGTCCGGTAGTGTGACGGATAGTCGGGTCCGAAACCAAGGGTGAACCTGCCCTTACATTAATCGGAGGGAATCATGAATGAAGATCGTGTCAAAGGGAAGGCGAAAGACATCGCCGGTCGCGTCGAACGTCAGGTTGGCGAATGGACCGGAGACACCGACGCTCAGGCAAAAGGAACGATGAAACAAGCGGAAGGCAAGGTCCAGAACACCTGGGGGAAGGCGAAGGACGCGGTGAAGCCCAAACCCCGTCGCGCAGAGGACGACGTCGACAACTCAACGGACAACGAAGATGAGGAATCCGCAGCTCTGCGCCGGAAGGCCAGCTAGACAGTAACTTTCACAGCGGTATTACGGGAGGGCCATTCGGCCCTCCCTTTTTTTGTTTTTAACGCACGTCCTTGACGTGCGTGGCGATGTACCACTTATTGCCGAAAGCGTCCTTCACACCGGCATTGCGATCACCGTAAGGCTGATCGGTCGGCTCCTGGAACGATGTTGCACCCGCCGCCAGCGCCTGCCTGTAGACCGCCTCCATATTTGGCACATATAGGTAGAACATGGCTTCCATCGGCTCGTACTTCCCGTGGGCCTCGCCCATCTCCAGAACGGAATCCCCGACTTTCACAACGGCGTGATGCACAACACCATCGGGAGAGGCATACTTCGCCACTTCCTCCGCCTCAAAGGCGCGCTTGAGGAAGCCGATCAAGGGTTCTGCCCGCCGCGGGTGCAGGTACGGATTCACGCTGAACAATCCCTTGGGAACATGCCTCTCGCCCTTGGCGGTTGCGATGTACCAGAAATTGCCGGCAGCATCCTTCACGGTGCTGGAACGCTCGCCGTACTCCTGATCGCGCGGCTCATCGACGAGTGTCGCTCCCGCCGCAACGGCTCTCTGGGTTACCGCATCCACATCTTTCACATACATATGCAAGGCATTGGGCTGGAGCGTGCCCGGAAATTTCTTGCCGGCAAGGCCTCCGCCCATCATCAGCGTCGTATCGCCCATGCGGACCTCGGCATGCACTCCGCTGGGCATCACCGCTCGCATGAGTTCTTCGGCACCGAACGCCTTCTTGGTAAATTCCAGCAGCGCCAAGCCATCCTCAGCGACCAGATACGGCGTCACCATCCGGAATCCCCGCGGAATCGGGTCTACGCCCTTTTCTGGTTCGGAAGTCCTTCCGCCTTCGGGGCCCTCGCTCATACCTTTCATCCGCCGGTGCATCTCTTCCGCCGACATCTCCTCTTTCACGGTAAAGACAGCCCAGGTGTAGCCAAAGGGATCCTCTAGCGTAGCGTCGCGGTGTCCATAGAATTGGTTCTTGGGTTCACGCACGAGCTTCATGCCTTCCGCCACAGCATGCTCCGCGAATGCATCCACGTCAGGGACCTGGATAGAAATCGAAATTGGCGAATATCCCAGCGTCTCCGCGCTGAAGCGGCCTCCCTCAGGCCATTCGCCGGCTATATTGATGCTGGAATCGCCGATCTTGAGTTCGGCGTGCGCAATGCTGTCCCCAACTTGGAAACGGAATGCCTCTTTGGCCCCCAAAGCACGCTGGTAGAACTCGATCGCCTTGGCAGGATCTCGGAACGCTAACCTTGGTGATGCACTCACACGGACGGCTGCTACGGGCTCGGCAACGGTGGACATACGTTTCTTGCCTCCTAATTCAGATTTCAATCGTGCCTTGAAATTCGCACTCGGCAGATTGCGCAAGTCCGCCGCGATGCGCACCAGTGGCTCGATCTCCGCCCCCGCCTTCGTGACCCGTCCGTCATTCCGCGCCAGCATCTTCTCGACAGCCTGATTGAGCTGTTCGATCTTCTTCTGGTCGCCGCTTCCCGGATGCAGAGAGCGCTTAGGCATCGGCACCCTCCATGCGCGCCTTCAACGTACTCAGCGCGCGAAACTGCAACTGCTTCACTGCCCCCTCGGTCTTGCGAATCGCACTCGCAACTTCCTTGATGCTCTTCTGCTCTACGAACCTCAGGACCACTACTCGCTTCTGTTCGGCCGGAAGAGTCTCCACCAGCCGGAACAGCGTGGCCCGCCGCTCCACTTCCTCAATCTCCTTCGGACTGACCTGTGCCGATTCCATCACCTGGTCATCCGCCACCTCTCGGCCCGATCTCTGCCAGCGGTCGGAAATCAAATTCGCCGCAATCCGGAACAGCCACGCTGCAAACGGAATTCCTCTCCATTCGAATCGTTTTAAATTTGCCAGCGCCTGGTGAAATACTTCTGCGGTAAGGTCTTCCGATTCGGTGCGGTTCTGTATTCGTTTCACGCAGTATGCATAGACGCGCTCAAAATTGAGCTCGTACAGGTCCGCAAAGCGAGCGGGATCCCGCTGCGCCGCTTCGATCAGAAGCCGCTCGTCCGCTTCTTTCTTCAGAGCCTTCAATAAGTTCTCCGCGGTTCGGCCTTACACAAGGTTAATCTGTGGCGCGAGGGAAAAGGTTACGCAACAAAGAATATCGAATCCTCGAATTTTCAGGCGGCCAGTAGTAGAGTATCCGGCATCCAACTCCCGATTTCTTGTCATCAAGGAGCAGAACGATGGAATCGGTCACCGGAGTATTCAACACTCGCGCAGACGCTGAACACGCCTACGAGCAACTGAAGCAAGCCGGTATTCCCGCACATAAGATCACCGTTCTAACCCCCGGAAGCCAGGATCATATGAATAAGGAAATTCAAACTGTCCCCACCGACGCTTCCGAGCAACCTGGCATGGGTACCGCTGTGGGTGCGTTGCTTGGCGGCGGCGTCGGGATCACGGGAGGTTCGGTCCTGATGGCGCTGGTCCCCGGTGTCGGCCCGATCACCGCTCTCGGATTGCTGGGTGCGGCCATCTTGGGCGCCGCCGGAGCCACCGTCGGCGCCGTAGCCGGCGGAAAGATCGAGGAATCCTCCTACGAAGGTCTTCCCGAAGACGAAATCTTCCTCTATGAAGACGCGCTGCGGAAAGGCCGGAGCATCGTAATCGCGCTCGTCGATGACGAGCCCGCTGCGGCTTCGGCTCGCGACATCTTGAAACAGGCAGGAGCTGAATCGGTAGATGCTGCCCGCGAACAATGGTGGACCGGGTTGCGCAGTTCCGAAGAGACTCGCTACGCAAAATCAGGCAGAAGTTTCACTGAAGACGAGGAAGTTTTCCGTCTCGGCTTCCAGGCAGCCATGCACGCCCGCACCCGCTGCATGGAGTTTGATCAGATTTCGGGCGAGATGAATGCAGCGTTGGAAGACGTCCAGCGCCTATATCCAGGAAAACAAGTGGAAGAACCCTTCACTCGGGGCTACCGTCGCGGCCGCGAGCATTACCAGCAACTTTGTGATGAAAACAAAAAGGCCGCCTAAAAGCGCGGAAAAACTCGAATTCCCTACAGGTTTTGAGAGCGCGCGGCTTTAGCCGCTGCGGGAAATTGTGGACGCCGAAGGGAGTTCTTCCGCAGCCGCCTGAGCTCGACTTGGCTCAGGAGCGATAGTAGAGATCCTCGAGTGCCTTCTGCACTTTCGCCGACAACGTTTCCATATCCCGCATCGTCAGCCCGGTGGTCGAGATAGGCTCGCCCACACGCATCTCCAGCGGGCGGCATTTGATGTGATAGGTGTCCATGGGCAGCAATTCGTAGGTCCCCACCAGTGCGACCGGCACAATGTCGACCTGCGCCTTGATCGCCAGAAAAAAAGCTCCCGGCAGAAATGGTTTGATCTCGCCGTCGGGCGTGCGTCCTCCCTCAGGAAAAATTACCAGAGGAAGACCTGCTTTCAGGCCCTTCAACGCGGCTCGAATGCTGCTGATCGAATGGGAAGGATTCTGCTGGTCAATGCAGACTTGCCCGGAACGCTTCAGTTGCCTGCCCACCACCGGATACGACAGCAGCTCTTTCTTGAAGGCAATGCGAAACTGAAACGGCAGATTGACGTAGAGCACCGGGATGTCGAGCGCCGAAGCGTGATTGGCCGCATACACGTGAGGCTTGGATGTATCGATCTTGTCCAGCCCGGTAACCGTGACCGGCGAAAAGATCGTCTTCATGATCAGCCACGACCAGAAGTACGAGAACCAGTGCAGCCTGCGCCCACTGCGGTCGAATAATCCACCCGGTAGCGCAAGCACTCCCAGGACCAGCGTGTAGAGCCAAATCAAGGGATCGATGATCAGGTACGACCGCAGCCGGCTCAGCCAGCCGTAGTTGCGCCCCGGGATCGCGTGTGGACTCTGTCGCGGACGAGCAATTGTCATCTCCCGTGGCCCGTCACGTTCCACCTGCTCGCTTCCGACCTGATCGACCGATGAATTCACTTCGCTCACACTTCCATTCTAAGAGGAATTTTCGACTCGTCTTCACGCGCTGGTCTCGAGGAGGCCGATCGCCTCTCCCACCAGATAAATCGAGCCCGTCACTACCACCACCGCCTTACCCGCTGCGCAGGCGCGGGCGTGTTCCAAGGCCGCCCTGACTTCCGGCACGATCTCAATCTCCGCGCCCGTACGATTCCCTGCTTGCTGGATCTCCTCGGGCGGCGCCGCCCGAGGATTGTCAGGCCGCGTGGCAATCACCCGTAGGGACAGCGGAAACAAAATTTCCGTCATCTCCGAGATTGCCTTGTCGCGCATCGCCCCGAAAACAAAAATCAGCGGACGGTCGTCATAACGCTCCGAAAGGGCCGAGCGCAACGCCCACGCTCCCGCCGGATTATGCGCCACGTCCAGCACAATCTCCGGCCAACCAGCTCCTGCGGGAAGAACTTGAAACCGCCCGGGCCAGAGTGTCTCGCGGATTCCTCGCTCAATAGAGTCGGGAGTAATCCCGGCCAGACCCTTCTTGCTCAGCTCTTCGGCCGCAGCAATCGCCAAAGCCACGTTTCGTAATTGATGCCGCCCAACCAGCGGCGATTCGATAAGAATCTGCTTCCCCATCACCCGGAGCGGATAACGTGACCGCAAAGAGTTGCTCTCGGTAAAGGCGACTCGGGACTCGGTACTCCCCGGCGAAACCGGCGGCACATACTGGACCGCACTCACCCCCACCGCATCCAGTTCGAGAATCGTGTTGCCGATAACATCATTCGCCTCCGGCTGTTGTGGCAGAGTCACGACGACTCCGCCGGGCCGAATAATGCCTACTTTCTCCCGCGCAATCTCGCCCACCGTATTCCCCAGAAACTTCTGATGATCGAGCGAAATATCAGCAATCACACTTACAAGAGGCTCGACCACGTTCGTCGCATCAAGCCGCCCGCCCATCCCAACTTCGAGCACTGCGACATCCACCCGCTCGCGGGCAAACTGCGAAAACGCAATCGCAGTCATCATCTCGAAGAAGCTGGGATGCCAGGGTAACTCTCCGGCTTCCACCAGGCGCTCGGCCACGCGATCCACCTCTCCGTGCAGCCGGGCAAAATCATCGTCTGTAATTTCCACTCCGCTGATCCGAATGCGTTCGTTGATCCGAACCAGATGGGGAGAAGTATAGAGCGCCGTTTTCAGTCCCGACGCTCGCAGGATCGAAGCCAGCGTTGCGGCGGTCGAGCCCTTGCCGTTAGTCCCGGCAATCAGCACGCTCGGGAACATC
>DATEHP010000351.1:0-3327 GCA_035279505.1 Candidatus Sulfotelmatobacter sp.
AGAGAACGATTTTCGAACTTTTCTACTTATGCCAGGCGGCTCTGAGTCTATTTTCCAGCAGTTTACGGCCTGAATCTTGGTTGTCCGAAGCGACGTTTGGCGCCACGCTGTGGAGGGAGGGCCAGCCTCCGATCTCCGAACTCTGGAAGGCGATTGCAGCAGTTTCGCCTATGCGGTCAACTCCACGACCAGATCGTTGGGGAATCGGATACCTCCAAGGTTTGAGAGTTGCGACTCAGTCGTCGAGAGCTTCGTTTGGGCTGCCTGAGATATGTAGCTTCCACCGCGGACTTACGGACCAAGAAGATCTCCACCGGGTTTTCATTGAGGACAGACGGAAAAATCGGCCACCTCTGACCTGGATTGATCCAGAAGTGGCCAGCTTTTTTTGCGCCGTATACCTTCCCCGGTTGTGAATCAGTTGTCTTTCTCGTGCACCACTACGACCATCCGCATCCATGGGTGGACACAGCATTCCCAACGGGACTCTCCTAATGGCAGCGCGGCGGTGCCTGCCGTTGGTCCAGGTTCCGTATTGCCCGCTTCCACAAACTGATTCGTATCACTCTCTGGTTGAGGCGCGAGGGTCCCGTCCGGGAGCACTTGAGCACACTCTGGAGCTGGGTCGGGGTTGCCCGTCAGGCCGTTCAGGCGGGCCTTGAAGCCGCCAGCAAAGTTCTGTACTCGCGTGAAGGTATGAGTTTCACCACCGAAGTTCTGGATAGTGGTTTGGTCTCCTGGGTTCAGATCCACGCGGACCAACTTAAACCGTCCCTCCGTTGCATTCAGCATCGGATTAAACCGCCAGGCCCCAGCGTTTTGGTCGCTCTGCAGTTCACCGAGAAAATCGCTGAACAGCGTATTCCCGTGGTGACCGGCTATGCAGTGTCCAGGCCCGAGGGCTGCGTTGAAGCTGTCTGGATCACAGGCGTCTCGCATGGCGATAGTTTTGGTTGTTTGCGCGTTGGTGTTAGCGACGATGCTAAACAGGGTTGCCACACATATTCCCGCAGCGAGCCATTTCATAGCTACTCCTTTTCAGTTTGTGCTTTACTCACTATTTCGCGCTCAGGCACTCGGTCACGATTGGGCAAACTGGCCCAACCGTCAAACGGCAATGCGCGGAATGAAGGATTTACCGTCGAATGCCGCCTTTTGCCGTTCCGGTTGCGGCGCGTACAATCACCAATCAGGCAACCGCGCCGCGATGTCGACTATGCCGAAAAACCCCACACACGAACCGGTTCCTGACACACCCCCGACCGGGAGCATGCCTGAAGAACGGCTGGACTCATGGAAGGAAATTGCGGCATACCTCAATCGCGATGTGACAACCGTTCAACGCTGGGAGAAGCGAGAGGGTATGCCTGTCCACCGGCATCTGCACGACAAGCGCGGCTCCGTTTACGCCTTGAGTTCCGAGATTGATGCTTGGCGGCACAGCCGCAAGCTCAGCCTTGAGGAGGAACGACAAGAGTCTGCGACGGAAGTGGCAACGGAACCGAAAGCTGATCGGCCAGCAACGACCTCGAGACTACGTCGCTGGTTTGTTCTGAGCTCTGCGATGGCCGTACTTGCCCTGCTTGCATTCGCGTACGTCAGAGCACGAATCCGCGCAGTGGATGCGAGCTTGCCCAAAATCAAATCTCTGGCCGTGCTTCCGTTGCAGAACTTGAGCGGAGATCCTTCGCAGGATTACGTGGCCGACGGCACGACGGAGGAGCTCATCGGACAGCTCTCTCGAATTCACAGCCTACGCGTTACGTCTCGCACATCGAGCATGCACTTCAAGAACAGCCAGCTGCCAATGCGGGAAATTGCCAAGATGCTTGGTGTGGATGTAATCCTCGAAGGATCGCTGATACGAGAGGGGAGTCAGGTCCGTATCCACGCCCAATTAATTCGCGCAGCGACCGACGAACATATCTGGACAGGGGAATACCAGCGAGAATACCGAAGCCTACTCGAAATGCAGGATCAGGTCACTCGGAGCATCGTTGAGCAGATCAATCTGAACCTCACGCCAGAGGATCGGGCGCGCTTGGCATCGACGCATCCAGTCGCCCCCGAAGCTCACGAGAGTTACCTGAAAGGCCTCTACTACTTCAACCAGCGGACCGCAGATGGGCTCAACAAGAGCATCGCGTCGTTCCAACAGGCGATCGCCAAGGACTCCGGCTACGCTCCGGCGTATAGCGGCCTGGCGGAAGCCTATGCGATGCTTGGATTTCGCGGTGGTTTCCCATCGAAAGATGCCCTGTCGCGTGCCAAGACAGCTGCACAGAAGGCGATCGAACTGGATAACGCTTTGGCCGAACCGCACGCCTCCCTAGCATTCATCGCGGAGACCCATGAATGGGACTGGGCCACCGCCGAGCGAGAGTACAAGCGGGCCCTGGAATTGAACCCGGATGACGCTCAAGCCCGCAACTGGTATGCCGGTTATCTGACCTATACAGGGCGATTCGATGACGGAACCTCTGAGGCCAGGCGTGCGCGGGACCTCGACCCCTTGTCCTTGCCCATCAACAACGCGCTGGCTGGAAGATTACTGGCAGGTGGCCATTACGATGAGGCGTTGCGGCAAGCGCAAGAAACGTTGGAACTGGATGGCCACTTTGCGCCGGCTCACCAATCCCTGGGCTGGGTCTATCTGCATACCGGAAGACAGGATGAGGCTATTCGAGAATTTCAGAACGCGCTGAAACTCGCCGGGACGGATGACACGGATCTTCAGTTAGACCTGGGTTTCGCCTATGCGGTGTCGGGCAAGCGAGATGAGGCAAGAAGAATACTCGCCAGGATGGAGAAGTTGCATGAGCAAGGCATCGTTCCGTCCGGTTCGATCGCGATTTTGCATGGAGCGTTGGGTGAGTCGAATGATGCTTTCGCCTGGTTGGAGAAGGCTTACGAGGAGCGGGACCCTCAACTTACGTACATCAAAGCGGGGCGTAGATTTGAGCCACTGCGTAAAGATCCACGATTTAAACAGTTAGTGCGCCGTGTCGGGTTACCCGATTAAGGTGGCCAGGAGCGCAGGTTCGAGTCAGAGTTGTCGTGTTTCAAGGTGGAGGTCACCGACGACATCGTGCTGAAACGCGTCCTTTTGAAGTGCGATACCGACGGCGCAAGCCTCTGACCCTCTACAGATACCCGTACGATCTCATTTCCGACAGGGCAGAAAATCTGACCGACCCGACACATAGGTAACAGATCGTACCGGACACATAGGTTACACTTTCTCCCTTTTTCTTGGGGAGGAAAGTGGATGCCGTGGAAAGAGTGTTCGGTCATGGATGAAAGAGTTCAGTTCGTGGCTCGGCGATT
>DATEHP010000352.1:0-9834 GCA_035279505.1 Candidatus Sulfotelmatobacter sp.
GAAATGACAAAGCTTCGTGGAAAGTGGACTACGAAAGTTGGAGAGTGGACTACGAAAGGTCGCACAAACAATACTTTGCCGTTTTCCAGCTGGTTAGAAATGGTCGCTGGTATCGATGCCGAAGCCGAGGATCGCGGTGACCTCCAGCGGCCGGTTATTTCGCATGGCGGGTTGGAATTTCCAAGTGCGAAGGGCGGCCAGCACATTGGCGGTCATTTGGGCAGGGCCGGGTTCGAGCACACGGAGATTCTTTACATCGCCAGAAGCGTCGATCTTGCAGGTCACGACCATGCGTGCGCGGGGCAGGCCCTCGGGAAGATCGCTACGGAGCGCGGCAGGAGCGGTGAGGTCCCCCCCAAAGGCATGAGTTGTATTTGCTTCGTCTGAAAATTCCATGACAAGCGTGCCCAGAGTCGTGTCGAGATAGGTGATCGATTTGTCCCCGCGAAGAAGATTCTTGTAAGGCTCAAAAGCTCCTGCGGAACCAGCGGTTGCCACAATAGTTACACCCAGCGTTTTCTTCTGCTGGCTCACCGATGAGCGGCCCGGCGTCGCTAGGCTGTTGCCTGACGGGTCCGAGCCGAAGCTGGGAAGCGTGACAATCCCGTTGCCACCGCTGATATCGACGCCGGGAACCGCAGGGTTGCCGGTTGGAATACTGCCCGCACCGCCCGGGCCGTTTGAAGGAGAGATACCGGCGTGAGCGTTGGGATCGGAGCCGCGTGCTGCGCCAGTCTTACCTGCCCCCGTTCCAGCCCCCGTCATGCCACTGCCAGGACCACTACCTCGCCCGATACCAGTGCCTCCACCCGCACCGCCCAACCCGGGCTTCTCGCCACCAGCTGGCGACATGGCGAGCAATCCAGTTTTCGGGTCGGGCGGCACTCCTATCTTTGTGCCCGGTTGGCTCGACATCACAGTACCGGCATCTTTCCCGCTGCCGCTGTTCGTTGCAGGAGTTAACCTTGATCCTGCATCAAGAGGCGCTCCAAGACCAGGCCCTTTTCGCCCCAGTCCCGATCCCGTTGTAGTAGTACCTGCTCCAACCGAGGGAGGAGGAGGTACAACGTTATCTGCCAGCAGTCGTCCGCCGTCTGCTCCCGCGGCGCCGCCGCTCTTTCCAGTACCCCCGCCGGCCCCAGCGAGCGCGGGCGGCGCTGGAACAACGCTAGGATTTCCGACATAAGGCGCGGCTGCTTTGCGTGATGGAGTTCCCATGCCTCCGTTCAAACCGACTGAGGGAGGCGGAGCCACAACATTCGCAGCAAGCGACGCACCCGCACCGTTGCGATTCCCACGCGGACTGCCGCCACCCTCGGCTGATACAGAAGCCGGTGGAGGCGCTACATTATCAGGCAGGGTGGGCCGCGATGCGCTGGACGTCCCCTTCGCATTCACAGAGGTTGGTGGCGGCGCGACCACCTCTGTCGGGCCGAAAATTCGGCCGATCAAGTTGCTCATCAACGATCCGCTGGCCGAGGCTGACGGCGGCGGTGGCGCTACTGCTTTCGATGGATCGGGAGGAGTGGCGCCAGTCAGGCGCCGCATATCAGCGGTGACGTCGGTCGACGTTGGTGGCGCGACCACCGCAGGAGCCGGCAAGTTGAGCTTGGATCGTCGCACATCCGCTCGTTCCGGCGCCGAAACTGGCGGAGGAACTGCAGAGGGATCCATGGTTTGAATCGGTGCAGCCGAAAGCTGGCGACTTAAGGCGGCCGGAGCGGGCGGGGGCACCATGTTGGCGGCGAGTACTGGACCGGCCCGGAACGGATCACGCCGGACGTTCTCAGTCGGCGGCGCGACGGACGGATCCAACGCCGGCGCAAGCAAAGGATGATCCCGCGATACTACAGCCGCCGGAGGAATCACCGCCGGTGCCAGGGCCGGGGCGACCAGTGTGTGACCGGTCGAGACATTCGGCGCGGGTGGAACCAGCGTCGTGTTGAGATTGGGCGCTGTAAGAGGCTGGTCACGCGTCACCGAGGGCGCGGGAGCGATCACTGGGTCAAGCCGGACTCCGTTCCGTGTGTAATCGCGAATGACGTTCGGAGCAGGTGGTGCAAGAGTCGCGGTAAGATTCGGCGTAGAGCGTGTCGAGCGCAGTCCTTCAGCCGGTGGCCGACCAGGATCTGGCCTGATCGCCAACAAATTAGCGACCGCATCGCTCGACGAAGGCAGTTTCAAGTTCGGCGCATCCACCACCTTAGGTACAAGCGAGCCGCCCCGGGCTACCTTGATGGTTTGCGTGCGATGGCGCGCCTCTTCGCCGCCGGCTTCTCCGGTGCGCCCCGCTTCCGCACCGCCGAGATCCTGGGTGCGCGGCAGTTCGTCGCCGCTGTAATAGATCACATCGTGGCTGGAGATTCTGGGCGCGACGTACGGCTGCAATTCATCGATCTTCACCTTGACAAATATCGCGGCAGCGATCAGACAAGCCTCCAAGACGTAGGAGGGAACCATGATCCGCAAAGGAATCAGGCCAAACGGGGCCTCGCCAGCGAGCCGAGCTTCCGAGCGTGTGAGGGCAGGCTGGATGGAGCCGACGAACTCCTCCCAGCGCGAGGACCATTTCACCAGCAGCTTCGGTGTGTCGTCGCGGGTATGGACCGCTTCTTCGAGTTCGAGAGTCGGGCTCATGCGGGAAGCTGGTTGCAATCCTTGGGGAGGGTTATCTCAATTGTATCGCCGACGACGGTTTTTGTTACGGCCGCGGTGCCACACGGGAGTTCCAGTACTGACGCGGCACGGCGCAGGACCGGAGTAAAGCGCCAGGGCCGCACATCCGGATGGATGCCCACAACTTTCAATCCATCATCCAGATAGAGGACATCAATCGGAAAGCCCATGCCGAGGGTGTGAACGCCGTGGCAGGGGACAATCCAAAGCCCCGAGCCGTTACGGAAGTCATTGGCGCCGAGGCCAAGCAGGCCGCGAAGACGACTCCAGTGGGTGTTAGCGACAGCAAGAGCCGTGGCGAGATGCGCCTGGCGCGTGCGATTGAATGCCTGCCCGTCAGAGGGGAAAAAAACCATTCCTGCCCTGTGCCTCAAAAGATTCGGGATCTTGCTACTTGCCGCCCGAAATCGGTCCCAACTGCCTAACGAGCTCGATCACAGCAGGACCAATCGTGACGAAGATGATCGACGGCAGCACAAAGATCACCAGCGGGGGAACCATCTTGATGGTAGTTTTTGCTGCTTGCTCTTCGGCGCGCTGCCTGCGTTCCGTGCGGAGGGAGTCGGAATGCACCCGGAGGGCCTGAGCTACGCTCGTGCCGAAGCGATCCGTCTGAATGAGTGTACCAACCAGCGACCGGATATCGTCAACACCGGTTCGTTCCACGAGATTACGCAATGCCTCAGCGCGCGGCTTGCCCGCCCGCATCTCGAGGTTTACGAAATGGAATTCGTCGCTCAGATCGGGATGAGCGTGATGAAGATCCTGCCCTACGCGCATCAGCGCCTGATCGAGAGCCAGTCCGGCCTCGACGCAGATGACGGTAAGGTCGAGCGCGTCGGGCAGTCCAAGGCGAATGCGATTCTGCCGGTTACGAATCATGCGCTTCAAAATGAAGCGTGGCAGCATGAATCCCAGCGCTGGAACGCCAATGAGCAAGGCAGGGTTAGGATTATCGAATCCGATCGTCAGCGCAATTGCAACGAATCCAACTGCTGCCGTTAAGATCCGGGCGCCGAAGTAGTAGTTGACGTCGATGGCATCCCGGAATCCTGCCTGAATCAGCCAGCGGCGAGTGCGGGAAACGTCTGCCGGGGAAAGCGGGATCGCCTTGCTGATCGGGTCGAGGGCCTGCTCGATACGTTCGCGAATCGCCGGTTTATTCTCGGCCTGCCGCGGTTGCTGGCCGCCCAAAGCACGCAGACGCGCGCCCAGTACTGAGCTGGGAGTGACCACTGCAGCGCCGAAAGCGAACACCGCCGCTACGACAGTCAGGAATACAACGATAACGAGAGCCAAAGACGGCGTCATAACTGGACTACACCTGAATTCGGATGATTTTTCGGATCACAAAATACCCGATCGTCTGCAACGTGATTCCTGCGACCAGCAAAAAGTGGCCAATGGGATCGGAAAATAAAGGGCGAATGAAGCCGGGATTCAGCAGCAACATGGTCGCGACAATGATGGGCGGCATGCCCATCAGCAATGCCATTGTGAGCCGGCCTTGCGCGGTGTACACCCGCACCTGCCGCTGAATCTTGAAGCGTTCACGAATTACGTACGACAGATTGTCGAGAATCTCCGCCAGATTGCCGCCGGTTTCGCGCTGCAACATCACGGCTGTGACGAAGAATTTCACATCGACCAGCGGCATGCGGTCGGTCAAGTTCAGAAGTGCATCGCGAACCGGCATGCCAAATTTCTGTTCTTCATAGAGCTGGCGGAATTCTCCAGACACCGGCTCGGAGACCTCCGCGGTGATCATTTCCAGCGCGGTAGTGAAGGCGTGCCCGGCGCGAACTGCGCGGGCAAGAGTATCGATTGCTTCCGGAAAGAGTTCTTCGAATTTTTCAAAACGCTTGTTGCGCCGGATCGATGCGTAGGAGTAAGGCAGCACAAAGCCGACCAGCAGCGCGATCCATGCCACCTCTACGCGCTTGGTGAGGACATATGCAATGATCGTGGCCGCAACCCCCGTCAAGGCGGAAATCCCCAGGAAATTGCTGACGCGTAAAGACATGTCCGCTTGCGCCAGCATCTTCTGTAAATCGGAGATTCGCGTCGACCGTCGCAAAAAGGTGTCGAGGGCGGGAATCTCGCTGAGTTGCTCGTCACGCAGAAGGGCAAGTTCTTCTTCAGGAGCGCGCTCCGGCGCCTTGCGCTCCGCAGCCAATCGGTCTTTGATGATGCGGGCGCGCGAGTTGCGCCGGTCGAACAGCCACGCCACGGCAAACGTCGTCAGCGCGACGATCACCAGAACCAGGAGCGCCATGAGTTTGGCAGCCATATCGGAAGCCTACACCTCAGCCTTGGACTCAAATAGAGCGGGACGTAAGCGCGCTCCGGAGGTTGCCAACCGCTCGGCGAACTGCGGACGGATGCCGGTGGCACGGAACACGCCCCGCACTTTGCCGTTTTCGTCGATTCCGGTGCGATCAAAGATGAAGATGTCCTGCATTGCGATGCTCTCGTTGTCCATCCCGGTAATCTCCGAGACCGTGATGACCTTGCGCGTACCGTCGGAAAGGCGCGCAATCTGCACCACCGCATGAACCGCGGACGCAATCTGATGCCGCACGGCACGCTCGGGAATATTCAGGTTGGCCATTGAGACCATGTTCTCGACACGGGCCATGGCATCACGGGGCGAGTTCGCGTGCACCGTCGTCAGCGATCCTTCGTGGCCGGTGTTCATGGCCTGTAACATGTCGAAAGCTTCCTCGCCGCGCACCTCGCCCACCACGATTCGATCGGGACGCATACGCAAGCTATTGATCACGAGCTGCCGCTGGCGCA
This sequence comes from Candidatus Sulfotelmatobacter sp., assembly GCA_035279505.1. Lineage (GTDB taxonomy): Bacteria > Acidobacteriota > Terriglobia > Terriglobales > Acidobacteriaceae > Sulfotelmatobacter. Next base: position 5,476 of record DATEHP010000352.1, read on the forward strand.
CGGCGCCCTTGCCTTCGATGTTCGGCGGCCGCGTTTCCAGGCGCACAACGTGTTGCTGTTTCAACTGAAGTTCGGCGGCATCTTCGATGGTAACGATGCGGTCTGAGTTGGGAATGTAGCCGGAGAGCACATTGAGCAGTGTCGTCTTGCCGGCGCCCGTTCCGCCCGAGACTAATAAGTTCAATCGGCCCTTTACCATGGACGAAAGCAATTCCAGCATTGACTCGGTCAGAGTCTGGTTCTCGATCATCTGGCGTGCCGTGACCGGGTCGCGTCCGAAGCGGCGGATGGAGAGGCAAGGTCCATCGATAGCGAGCGGCGGAATAATCGCGTTGACACGAGAGCCGTCAGTCAGACGGGCGTCCACCATCGGAGACGACTCGTCCACACGGCGGCCCACCCGGGAAACGATGCGCTCAATGATCTGCATCAGGTGGATATTGTCTTTGAACGACAACGTGGTCAGTTCGAGTTTGCCCGCCTTCTCAACGTAGACCCGATCGAAGCGGTTGACCAGTATGTCTGAGACATTGGGATCTTTGAGCAACTGTTCCAGCGGGCCAAGGCCGAAGATTTCGTCGAGGATTTCCCGTGAAAGCCGCTCGCGTTCAGCGAAACTAAGGGGTACGACTTCGCCATTCACGACGGAACGAATGACGACCAACACTTCGTCACGCGCCGAATCGCCCGAAGTCTTGCCCAGTTTCTCGAGGTCGAGACGGTCGAGAACTTTTCGGTGCAGGTCGGCTTTCACCTGCTGGATATCGGTTCGCTCGAACGACTGGGTATTTGCCATGGCGCCCTAAAACTCTACACCGACTTGAATAGCGACCATGCTGCGCGCTTTACGTCAGCATCGTTGCGGGTCAATTCCTGTGCCAGTCCGGCGAAGCAGCGGGCGATCTCGGAATTCCGCTGATCCATCACCGGTGTGCCGCGATCGATAGCGCTCGAAATAGCGAAATATTGATTCGGAACCCGCCACAACACTTTTGCCCCAACGGCGGTTTCTGCATCGGCCTCGCTGAAGCCCGAAACCTTGCGAAAGCGATTCAAGATCAGGCGAACCCGTTCACGACTACCGGTCTCTCCCAGATACTGTTGCACTCTGGCCGCGCTCCAAAGAGAAGCGACATCGCTGCAGGCCACCAGCAGAACGTTTTCCGACAGGCTGGCGATGAGACGCGTGGCAGCATCGAATCGCGAGGAAGAATCGACGACTACATAGCGATAATGTGTCACCAGCATGTCGAACAGGCGAACGAACTCAGCGGTCGACGGATCGATCGCCGCCGGGATGTTCGTTCCCGCGAGTAGTTGCAATCCACCACTGTGGCGGGTCATGAAGCTCTCGAGCAGGGAAGAGTCCATGCGGTGCAGGTTGCGGGTCGCATCGGCGACAGTGAACGCCGGCTTCAAATTCATGTGCAAGGCTGCATGGCCGAGCGGTGCCAGATCGACCAGCGCCGTTTGTCCATAGGCCGACTGGAGAGCAAGCGCCAGATTCACAGCGACTGTCGTTGCCCCGTTTCCACCCTTGGCATTGATTACGGAATAGACTTTGCCGCGCAGGCCCTCCTGACGGCTTCGCCGTTGGGCCGTAGTGAGCCGGACGAATGCTTCCAGCAAGTCTGTGGTGTTCGTAGGCCGCTCGATGAATTCACGCGCGCCCGCTCGCATAGCATTGACGATCACCTGGGGCTGGTTGAGGTTGCCGATGGCGAAAATCGCGCTTTCGGGCACCTCCTGGTGCAGAAGCTCAATTGCCCGCAGAGCAAATTGAGTGTTATCACTCGGAATGTCGACCAATGTCACGTCAGGATTCGCCGCCCGCACCCGCCGCGTCACCGGATCGGCGCCAGCGACCGGGAAATTGGTGCAGGTATGCACCGTCCGCGCCACGCTGGTGCCATCCACCAGCACCTGCAGCAGCGCGCGCTGCTCGTTATCGGTAGCGACAATGACGACTGATAGCTCTGGCATGTCAGCCTGACATTACACGAGAATCTCGTGTCCCCAAACTACTTGCTCTTATCGAACTTCGCCGGATCTAGATACGGCTCCGGCAACTTCGGTCCCGTAGCTGGTTCGTTGCCGGGAGAGATCCGCTTTACCGTACACAGCACCATGAGTTCGGAATTGCTCTTCTGCAAACTTTTACTGCGAAAGAAATTGCCCAGGATCGGTATATCGCCCAAGCCGGGGATCTTGTTATAGATGTCGGTCACCCGGTTGTCCATCAACCCGGCGATCACGAAACTCTGTCCATCCTGCAATTCAAACTCTGTCTCCGCCCGCCGAGTACTCAGCGCGGGCACGGTGAATCCGGAAATCGTCAGGGCATTCGCGAAGTCCAGTGTGCTGACTTCGGGCGCGACCTTCAAGTGAATGTAGCCGTTTGGCGTAATTACGGGGGTGAACTGCAATCGGACCCCGAATTCCTTAAACGAAATCGTCACTGCCGTAAACCCATTGCCCGGCTGCACGATGGGGAAAGGGAACTGGCCTCCGGCGAGGAAGGTCGCTTCCTTGCCGTTCACCGCGATCAGATTTGGCTCGGCCAGAATCTGCAGAAGGTTTTTCGTCTGCAGAGCCTCAATCACCGCGCCGAAGTTGATGTCGGGACGGAACAGGAACAGGTTCAGGACATTATTGAGGGTCTCGCCGCTGGTGGTAGTCGTTGTGCCGTTAGGAGTCTTGCTTGGTGTCAACGTTTGTGGCCCAAAGCCGCCGTACTGTCCCGTCGTGGTGTTACCGAGAAAATTTCCGCCGCCGGTAGAAACGAAGTTCACTCCCAACTGCGTGAGCGCGGTTCGGTCCACCTCCGCAAACTTGACCTGCAGCAGGACTTCCTGCGCACCCACCGGCCCGAACGTAAGGACATTCACAACTCTTGGCGAATAAGCGCTGGCCAGCTCTCCGGCGCGTTTGGAGACATCCTCCGTGGAAACATGGCCCGACAGAACAATAGCGGCTCGCGAAGGCGTCACCGTGATCTGTTCATCGGGGAACACCCGATGTTCCTCTTCCGCACACGCGCTGACGTCCACATCCACGCGCAGATCGAAGCTGCGCGAGCGTTCCGCTTCATCCCAAATCAACAGAGAGATTTCACCCGGGGTCCTGCCGTGAACCAGAATCTGCGTCGGGGTGATCACCTGAGCCCAGGCAATCGACGGATCCGTTAGTGCGATCCGCTTCAGTTGCTCAGTCGTGTTGATCAGCAGCGACTTGCCGACCATCACGCGCAAGGGCGCAGAACCCTGTGCGGGTGCTTGTGCGGGCAGAGTCGTGGTCTGCGTACCGGTTGGAGGTGGGGTCGGGGCCTGCGCTCCACTGTCGGGCTGCTGCATGATTTCGGAATAAGCCGGAACGAATGATGTAATCGCGAGCAGTAACGTCCCGAGCATAATCTTGCATACGTTCATCTTCCGACGGAACTCCGTATGAGGAAACTTCCAGTCGATCAAGGCGGTTTTCAGAATGGGCCCCTTCCGCATCACTTGGTGTCAGAGCCCTCTTCGGGAAATTTAACTTCCTGTTTCTTGTCGCCCTGGTAGACCTCGACGCTAACCCCGTTGGAAGTCGGGGCGGTGTTTGTGGGTTTGGCAGGAACAATATGGCGAACCGGGCTGTGCACAGCCGCTGGAAGGGGTAACCCGCGGTACAACCCTCTCGCATTGGAGGCCGGCACATCATCCTGTTTAGTATCGAGCGGATTGCGCAGTGCCAGTTGGATGTGCCCCTCGCTGCTGGCGAGGGTTAAGCGCTGAGCATCATCGGGCGTGACCAGTAGTGTGATGACGGCGGTATTCTGCGCCTCGCCGCTGGACGTCCGCTCCAGAGTATGTCCCGACGCCAGTACCGCCACGTTCTGTAAAACCGTGGTCGTTTGCTGCTCACCAGAGCCAGTCGGTGCTCCGGTCAGAAGAACATCTACCCGCGTGCCCGGGGTTACGAATCCCGCGACCGAGACGATTTCATTCACCCGCACCGAAACGGCACGCATGCCGGGCGGAATCAGGGCCGGCAGCCCCGATCCGGCATTCTCACCCGCCAGCCGGTTGGGAAGAATGAACTCGCCTTTCGAAATAGGGATGATCACACCGTGGCCTACCACATCGGCTTTCTTGCGCGGCGCTCCGGGCGGCATGTCGGTACTCTGAATGCTTATGATCTTAATGTCGTGATCCTCAACCCGGGCTCCTACCTGCAGGTCGTTCGCCGCGACCATAACTTGCGCAGTGTCCGCAGCCGCGGTGTTCTTCGGTTGCATGTTCTTGTAGACGTAGACTGCCGACAACAGTCCCGCAGCGAGCGCCAAAACTCCAATCATTAACAAGCGTGTGCGATTCATGC
>DATEHP010000353.1:0-13580 GCA_035279505.1 Candidatus Sulfotelmatobacter sp.
TCATCAGCTGGTAGCCGTTGTCTTTGAACTTCTGGCCGAAGTAATTGAGCATGGGCCAGGTTTCATGGCAGGCCGAACATCGAAGCCCGTACTTACGCGCGAAGGCCGGGAGGGCATTCGCGGACTGGCTGCCGCTAAGGACCACGAAGGCAATCACTAGAGTGGCTGTAAAGAAATACCTCACGCGAACAGGTACTCCTCTGTCGTTCGACTGCATTCCCATATGCATGCCGCACTCCTCAGACAATGGTGTTGTTTGATAACTGCATTCCCACAAATGCGAAGGCGAGAAAACCGCAGCAAACCCGGCTTTGGAACCCCTTCCAGAACGGGCCGCCGTGGAGGCAGAATCTAAACCGATTTTTTCGGATCAGGTCCTACCACCGTACCGGGGCGAAATCCTACTACGCGGGCAAAGCAACTTGCAAGGGGTAGAATCCAGTTTTTTTACATTTTTTTTACAGCGTAGCTAAGGATGAGGTACCGCTTTGGCACGCAAAATCCGCGCGGAGCGCTAGAGTTGACACAAATGGGTAGAATTGAGACTCTTTTGTCGAACACGGCGATGCCTGTGGAAAAGTCTGGATTTTCTATTCAAACCATCTCCCCCCGAGGGGCTCTGGGCTTCTCTCGCCGGTTCGGGCGCCCGTTGTTTGCCATTTTGGGAGTGGTGATAGCAGTCGGTCTTGCCGGGTGGCGGAGCAGTCTAGCTGCGCGTGAAAAAGACGCCACTCAATACGGGATGGGACTCATCGTGAATCTCCCGTTTCCTGAGGCCGAGGTGTCTCAGGTTGTTCAGGAAATTGTACAAAACGGAATTATTCGGGGTACCAAAGAGTACAACAAGGACGAATTTGTGTCGGGCGCTGAGGTGGCTACCTCCACCCGCGTGTTCCCGCCCTGGACCGAGTCGGGAAAAGTCTTTTACAAGGTTCGGCGTAATGCACTGGATCCCCGGAATTTCAAGAATGGCGGTGATGTCGGAACTCTGGCTGTCCGGTACGTGGTGCAGGCTCAGGACGAAAAGCACACGGTGCTACGCATTGACGCAATCTTCGTTGAAGATTTCCGGCACGTGACACATGCTTCGAATGGTTCTGTCGAGGGTGCGGAATACAAAGACATCCACGACCATCTTGATTCGATCGGGTTGATGAAGACGGAAGCTGCCGAGGCTGAGAAAGCAAAGCAAGAATCCTCTTCGAAGAAACAGCAAGTTGCGTTCGAGGACGCAACCGCCGAGCCCTCGATCGAGCCGTCGCCCAGCCCCAAAGTCAGCCAACCACCGTTGACTCAACCGCAGAGCGAACTAAATCCCTCCGTGAGTGTCGAACAACGCGTACACACCCTTAAGCAACAGGTCGAGAGAATCGTGAAGGCGCCGGGAGCACCGCTGAAGTCTGCGCCCTTTCATTCTGCGAGCACGCTGCAGGCTCTGCCAAGCGGAGCCGAGGTTTTGATCGTGATCACGACGCCCTATTGGCTCGGTGTGGAAACTCACGACGGGCAGCATGGATGGGTGCAGCGCGACGAGTTGGAGATGTTGCCATGACGCTGCGCTGGGGCGTTCGCGACTACGTGCTCGCGCTCTGCGGATGCATGGTAATTCTTTCCGCCGTGTCTGGGTGGACGCAGTCGAATCCGCCCGAAAGAACGTTCCCGCAATCCAAGGCTGCAATCGAGAAAGCCCTCAAGGGGATGCAGGCCAACATGGCCGGACACTTGCCAATCCTCGAGGGATTCGCTAATGCCGGAGATCATCCGCTGGATCGCTACGAACGTGGCTACTATCAGGCTACAGCCGAAGTCGTTTCGAATCCCTCCGGCGGTTCCCTGGTAAGGATCAAGGCCAAAGTAACAGCCTGGTACTCCGATCCGTCGTCATCGCACTCCAGATATCAGGTGCTCACTTCCAACGGACGGCTGGAGTCGGACCTGCTGGATCAACTCGCGGAGCAACTCGCCGCCACCCCTTCTGAGAAAGCGGTGACCAGCAACGCGGTTATGAAGGCGCCACCGGAGGCTTCTAAGGATGAGCGACCCTCCGCCCCGGAACCATCGCGGAAATTCCCAGAAACAAACAGTACGATCTCCTCGTCCGCGAGGGAGTGGGCGGCTTCGGCTTCCACCGCTGATAAGTCCAGCGAGTCACCCTCGAAACCAGACAGTTCGTTGAAGGCCGAAGCCGACAATCTCGAAGAGATCCTGAAAAACGTAGCTCATCCCAAGAATCTGGTAGCTGTCAAGAAATCAGGAACTCCTGTCGTTTCTACTCCGAGCCTGACGGCTAAGCCCCAGTTTCTTGCCAGCCTGCACGACGAATTCGAGATGCTCGACTTCAACGCTGATTGGGTTCATGTACGAATCTCGGGCCTGTCGCGAGGATGGATCTGGCGCAACAGCGTGGAGATGCCGGAAGGCATTGCGGATAACGCCGCGTTCTCTTCCGGTGCGCTTAACACTGCCGCCGACTTGTTTCATGTGGTTCGCGAGGAGACCGCACCCTTCCCCGGAGATTGGGAACCCCTACGGGGCAAGAACGTGAAAATCATCTCCGTCCAGAAGATCGACGAAACGGAGAAAAATGCTGGCTCCAAGGAGAGGTTGGAGTACACCAAGTTTCTACTGGAGAAGAGTTACCCCGAAATTGCGGAGAAGAAGTCTGAACTCGCTGGAGTCGTCGTAGTTTTCGATTCCGCTGATGGCGGAATGATCGCCGCTACCACTCCGACCCTTCGACAGTGGAGAGCCGGCGCCCTGAACGATTCGGCCCTGTGGCACAAATGCTTTTTCGATCCGCCGGAGACTTTTGACTCGGCAGGGTCGTCCGGAAGCTGGTAACAGTTCGCAGCGTCGTTCCCATCGAATGTGATAGGCTGACACCGGTAACGCATTTCATTTCTACTTGACTTTCGAAACTGATCAGAGTACCTATGCTTTCCTTGAGCCGTTCCGGATGGGGTCCGGAGGGCTTGATTGGCAAACCCAGTTTTCCTGAGAACACGGCCTAACTCATGAGCTCGATGATCCTGCCTCTCGCCGGTTTCCGCACACGGGCAACCTCACTTTTTCGCGACTACGCCGAATTGACCAAGCTACGGGTGACAAGTTTGATTGTGATGACCGCATGGTGCGGCTATTTCTTCGGCGCGCACAAGGCTGGAGAATCATGGTTTAGCTTTGGGCTATTGAACGCTCTGATTGGGATTGGACTTGTCTCCAGTGGCACGGCAGCCCTGAACGAGGTGATGGAACACGATATCGACGGTCACATGCGGCGCACGGCTCTTCGCCCTATTCCAGCCGGTCGTATGAGTCTGGCCCATGCGTTGATCGTCGGCTTGCTGATGTCGATCGGCGGATCGTTTTACCTGGCGATTTTCGTTAATCCGTTGACGGGATTGCTCACTTTCCTGACATCAGTGGTCTATCTAGTAGCTTACACCCCATTGAAGCGCGTTTCTCCAATTTGCACCTTCGTGGGCGCCTTTCCCGGTGCCATGCCGGGTGTCCTCGGCTGGACCGCCGCTCGTGGAAAGCTGGAGTGGGGAACACTAGTCCTTTTTGCCATTCTTTTTGTATGGCAGTTCCCACACTTTTTCTCGATTGCTTGGCTCTATCGGGAAGATTATGAGAAGGGTGGAATCAAGATGCTACCTGTCGTGGAAGGGGACGGACGCTCTACCGCCCGCCGCATCCTCGCCTACTCTGCTGTCCTCATTCCGGTCAGTCTTCTACCGAGTTTTATGGGCATGGCGGGAAAAATTTATTTAGGCGGAGCGTTAGCCTTGGGATTTGCCATGCTTTACTTTGGGATTCGCCTTGCCTTCCTTAACCTCCCGTTAGCAGCGGCACGTTCCAAAATGCGCGCGCGGCACGTGCTGCAAGCGACCGTGATTTACCTTCCTCTACTCTTTGCCCTGATGATGGGTAACTCCGTACGGCCCTGACCTGTCTACTCGCGAAGCAGGTAACTTTTAGCTGTTGCTTTCTCGGTTACAATCTCGCCCCTGTCGAGAACCCGGACGTTCCATCCAAACGCCAGCGGCCCCATTTGGGGGACGCAACTCTGCTCAGCCGTCGTAGAATGCAGCGAGGCCGAAAGCTTGAAGCTGACAGAGGATCCGCATCGCAGACTAAATCCGCTCAGCAACGAGTGGGTGCTGGTTTCACCACATCGCGCAACCCGTCCCTGGCAGGGAGAAGTCGCCCAGCTTCAGCCGGGGAACGAACCGGCGTACGACCCCAATTGCTACCTGTGTCCAGGAAACGCCCGTGTGGGAGGCGTCCGGAATCCGCAGTACCAATCAACCTTTGTTTTCGATAATGATTTCGCGGCCCTAAAACCTGGAACGGAGCGCGAACGCCTCGATGTGGAAGGACTCGGACTGCTGGTGGCGCAAGGAGAGCCGGGCCTTTGCCGAGTGATCTGTTTTTCTCCGCGACACGACCTTACGTTGGCGACTATGCCTCCCGAGCAGATCGAACCCGTCGTTTACACGTGGATGGAACAGTTCCACGAGTTGGGTAGGCTTCAAACCATCAACCATGTGCAGATTTTCGAAAATCGCGGCGCGATGATGGGAGCGAGCAATCCCCATCCGCACTGTCAGATTTGGGCGACATCTTCGATCCCGGTCGAGCCGCGGAAGGAACTTGTGGCTCAAAGCTCGTACTGGCGCGCGAAGCAGCGCTGTCTGCTGTGTGACTACATTGCCGTCGAACAGCGCCAACGTGAGCGCCTGCTAATTGAGAATGACGGATTTACGGCCGTGGTGCCTTTTTGGGCGGTTTGGCCCTTCGAAATCCTGGTATGTAGCCGCCGTCACATGGGTAGCATGAACGACTTCACGCCCCAGGACGCGCGTCTCCTCAGTCAAATGTTGCACCGCGTCACCTCAACCTACGACAAGGTGTTCGGCGTTCCCTTCCCGTATTCGATGGGCTTTCATCAGGCGCCAACTGACGGCAACGAGCATGCCGAATGGCATTTTCATGCGCATTTTTATCCGCCGCTTCTGCGCTCGGCGACGATACGGAAATTCATGGTCGGATTTGAGATGTTGGGGAACGCCCAGCGCGACATCACGCCTGAGATCGTAGCTGCGCGGCTGAAGGAATTGTCTGGCCAGTAGCGGGCCGAGATTGTGTGTATGCTTTGAAGTTCATTTGGATTCATACCTATGAAAATCGCGAAGCATTTCACACTCTTGTTTTTATTTGGCGTTTGTCTGATCTCCACTCTGGCGATCGCGCAATGGAGTCCGATTGCACCGGGTCGGCTTATCAATCCAGAGGATCTTGTAAAACTATTGCAGTCCAGCAAAGAGAAACCGCTGATGCTCCAGGTCGGGTCTCACATGTTATTTCTGCAGGCCCACATTCCGGGATCCGAGTACGCCGGCCCTGCTGCTAACGAATCGGGCCTGCAACAGTTGCGGAAGCGGGTCGAATCCGTGCCCCGCAGTAAGTTCATCGTTCTCTATTGCGGATGCTGTCCGTGGAGCCACTGCCCCAACGTCAAACCTGCTGACGATGCCTTGCACACCATGGGTTTCACTAATGTAAAGGTGCTGTACATCGCCGACAATTTCGGGACCAACTGGGTGGATAAGGGCTATGCAACAGCGAAGGGAGAATAGGCTCTGCGACCAGGAATCAAGTCGGCTGCTATAGTCTTTGCCGCAGCCGTCGCGGTGGGAGTGGGTGTCTATTCCTACAGGCAGGCGCAGGGGTCACGACCGGACTCGGCGATCGCAAAACAACATCGGTCGGCACCAGATTTCAACCTGCCCCTGATCGACGGCGGACACCTCCAGTTATCTTCCTATCGGGGCAAGGTTGTCCTGCTAGATTTTTGGGCGACGTGGTGCGTTCCATGTCGTGAAGAGACGCCGCACTTTGTCGATCTACAACAGAAGTACGGCGGCGAGGGCCTGCAAATCATCGGCGTCTCGATGGATGACAGCACCGACCCGGTCCGGAGTTTCTATCACCAGTTCCACATGAACTATCCCGTCGTGATGGGAACCGCTGATGTCGGCTCGGCCTATGGGGGAGTCCTTGGCCTGCCGATTGCCTTCCTAATCGACCGCGACGGACGCATTTTCGCCAAGCACATGGGAGCGACGGATGCGGCCGTGTTCGAAAAGGACATCACTACGCTCTTGCAGACCCGCTAGAGCCGCTTCCCTTCCGCTCCAAACGTACATAATGAGCAAAACGTGCTAACCAACGGTCCATGTGTGAAATCACATACCCTTGTGATTCCAGTCGCGGCTTGGGACTGGGGCGCCAGTTAGCCTCAATGGTTCCCCTCGGACGCCGGTATGCGAGAGACCGTCAAGCGCCTTTGGCCGGAGATTGACTGGATTCAAGATCCCCAATTGCGTGAGCAGGTTACACAAGCCTGGATCAAGGCGTTAGAGCGCAGTCCGCTCAAGCCCGACGATCTCAACCAGATTCCCTTCACGCTACTCGTCCCTAACTGCCCGATTACCTTTATGGAACACAAGCGCTGTGTCGTGCACATCGCGCGCGACAGTGCGATCGCGATGCGGTCGTTCATGGGCCATGCATTGCCAGTAGACCTTGACGCTGTAATCGCTGGGGCAATTCTCGCCGATGTCGGGAAGCTACTGGAATACGAACTGGACTGCGGCGGCAAAAGCCGCCAGAGTGAACGCGGAGAAGCTCTGCGACATCCGTTCACGGGAGTTGCGCTGGCGCTCGAATGCGGCGTTCCAGATACAGTCTGCCACATCATTGCGGCCCACGCCGCGGAAGGCGACCTGGTCAAGCGAACCACAGAAGCCTTCATTGTGCATCACGCCGACTTCATGGCGTTTCTGCCGTTCAAGAACCCAAAGAATATCAAAGTGAAACCACAGGAAGGAGGCGACGTTTGCACGCCAGAAATGGAACCATCGTCCCGAAGGAAACCATAACAGCGAAGATGTCCCGCTGGGCGGCGAATTTGCAGTACAAAGACCTCTCAGCCGATGCCATTTATCAGGCAAAACGCTTTCTGTTGGATTCCCTCGGATGCGCACTCGGCGGATTTCAGCAGCACGACGTGAAGATCGCGCTCGAGGTTCTCGACGAGATTGCAGCCATTGGATATGCCACCGTGATCGGAAGCGGGCGGCGGATCGATCCGGTTTCAGCCTCGCTCGCCAATGCCCTGATGATCCGCTGCATGGATTACAACGACATTTACTGGAAACAGGACCCATCGCATCCTTCTGACATTTTTCCAGCGGCGATTGCGTGCTGCGAACGGGCCAGCGGCGACGGGAAAGAATTGATTGTTGGTCTGGTGCTGGGCCACGAATTCGAGATGCGCCTGTGCGAAGCGGCCTTCCCCGGGATTCGCGAGCGCGGATGGCATCACGCCACGCTGACGGCGTTCGTATCACCGATCGTTGCTGGACGGGCATTGCACCTTCGGTGGGAGCAGATTCAGCACGCCATCGGCATTTCCGCGAGCGGGCATTGTACGCTCGGCGCAGTCACCGCTGGCAAGCTCACCATGATGAAGAACACGGTGGATCCCATGGCGACGCAGAGTGGGGTTTTTGCCGCATTGCTGGCCCAGAAGGGATATTCCGGGCCGGAACATGTGATCGACGGCAAGGAAGGGCTGGCTCACGTGTTCAAGCCGGATTGGAAGCTTGATCTGCTAACTGACGGTCTGGGGGAATCCTGGCGGATCACGCAGTGCGGCATGAAAGCCTTTCCGACCGAGGCCCTGACGCACACTCCGATCTCGGCCGTACTCGATCTTGTAAAGAGCAACGACCTGGGCCCCGACGATGTGGAGAAGATCCAGATCTGCTCTCTTGCCCGCGCCGCAGATATTCTGGCGGATCCCAGCAAGTACGATCCCCACACGAAAGAGACGGCGGACCACTCACTTCCTTACGTCATCGCTGCGGCATTGGTCGACCGTCAGGTCACGCCATTGCAGTTCACGCCGGAAAAGATCAAAGAATCGAAGATTCGGGCGCAATTGAACAAAATCGAAGTTGTGGCAGATCCCGAGATCGAGGAAGTATTTCCCGCCTTACAGAGGGCAATCGTGCAAATCCAAACCAGAGACGGACGAACGCTCCAAAAGCAACTCAACTTTCCCAAAGGCGATCCGCGGAACCCGCTGACGGATCAGGAGATCGAAGAAAAATTCGCATCGCTTGCAGATGGCGTGCTCTCGAAATCAACCCAGAACAAAGTGAAAGAAACGGTCTGGAGCCTCGAGCGCGTCGGCTCGGTCAGCAACCTCATGGCGCTCATGGAGTCTGACATTCGCAAAGTGAAACCAGGAAAGATCGGCGGCAAGCGGCGCTCGCGCGGCAAGAATTCGAAGAACCGACGGTCAGTGGTCGTGTATCACCGCAAGCCGTCGTGATGGTGCTGATGCGAGGGAGATTTCATGCCGCAAACGATTGTCGAGAAGATTGCTCAGGCCCATCTCACTGGTTCCCCGAATCGCCAGTTGCGCGCGGGAGACTTCGTCTCCATTCGGCCGTCCCACGTCATGACCCATGACAACACGTCGGCTGTGATGAGCAAATTTAAGTCGATCGGGGCAAGGCAAATCTATGACCGGAAACAACTCGTCTTCGCCCTCGACCATGACATACAGAATCATGACGAAGCGAACCTGAAGAAGTATCGGTCGATCGAAGCATTTGCCAAAGAGTACGGGATCGATTTCTACCCTGCTGGTTCCGGGATTGGCCATCAACTCATGATCGAGCGGGGATATGTAGCGCCTGGTTCCTTCGTAGTCGCTTCGGACTCCCACTCGAATATGTATGGCGCCCTGGGGGCTGTGGGCACGCCGATTGTGCGTACGGATGCCGCCGCGGTATGGGCGACTGGAGAGTTCTGGTGGCAGGTTCCGCGCACGATTCAAGTAGTGTTCGAAGGCAAACTGGCGGAAGGGGTGAGCGGCAAGGATGTCATCATCACTCTCTGTGGCCTGTACAACCACGACGAGGCCCTCAACGCCGCGGTGGAATTTTCTGGCCCAGGCTTAGCCAGCCTCCCGATGGACGCGCGTTTCTCCATCTCCAATATGAGCACCGAATGGGGGCCGATCGTGGGTTGGTTCCCGGTGGATGAAATCACCATTCGATATTTGCGCCGCACGCGAGACCGTCTGCTCGGTGAAGAAATTGAGCGATTCACCCAAGCCGATCTGGAAGGCTGGAGCATGAATCCGCCGCGGCCAGATCCGGGCGCGGAGTATTCCGCCCGCATCGTGCTCGATCTCAGCCAAATCGCCCCTCACGTTTCCGGCCCGGACACCGTTCAAACCATGCAGTCCGTCGCGGAAATCGATAAGAAGCGCGTTGCGATCCAGAAGGCATACTTGGTTTCCTGCGTGAACTCCCGCATCCACGATCTCGAAGCAGCGGCGTGGGTGCTGTGCGGAAAGAAGGTCGCCCCGGGCGTGAAACTCTACGTGGGCGCAGCCAGCGCATGGACACAGCAGGAAGCCGAGAAGCGGGGCGTCTGGCAAGCGCTAGTCGCCGCCGGAGCCATTCCGCTGCCGCCAAGCTGCGGACCGTGCATCGGACTGGGCACCGGATTATTGGAAAAAGGCGAAGTCGGCATCTCCGCCACCAACCGGAATTTCAAAGGCCGGATGGGATCCCGCGAAGCCCAGTGTTATCTCGCGAGCCCGGAAGTTGTTGCCGCCTCTGCGATCGCGGGTTACATTACCGGACCTCGCCAGTTTCAGGATCGCGAACCGGTTCGTCGATACGAAGAATTCGCGGTGAACCGTCATGTGGCGGAACGAGTAGACATCCTCCCGGGATTTCCTGGGCACATCGAAGGCCGTCTCGTCTTCCTGCCGGAGGATAACGTCAACACCGATGCAATCTACGGCAAGGATTACACGTACCGCGACGATATGACGCCAGCAATGATGGCGCGGGTCGTGATGGAAAACTACGACCCTCAGTTCTCGCATCGCGCGCACGCGGGGGATGTGATTGTTGGCGGATTTAACTTCGGCACCGGATCGAGCCGCGAGCAGGCCGTTACATGTCTGAAGGCGAAGGGTATTCCGCTCATAATCGCAGCCAGTTTCTCGCAAACCTACTTGCGGAACGCTTACAACAATGGCTTTTTGTGCATCGAGGTTCCGGCCCTGGTGAAGACGCTTCGCGAGCAGTTTACGGGGGAGATTGGCGCTAAAGAGAAAACGATCATTCCCGGCGACAAACTCGATATCGATTTCACCGGCAGCACTGTGATTTGGCGGGGCGAGCGGTTCGTGTTTCCTGCGCTCGGTGCAGTCCCACAATCGCTAGTCATTGCAGGCGGCGCGGAAAACGTAGTCGCAAGGAAGCTGGGACTCGATCGGAAAGAACGTCCAGAGATCGTTGGCGTATCAGGAGATTAAGCAATCATGGCAAAACACACCGTCGTCACGATGCCCGGAGACGGGATCGGCAATCAGGTTCTTCCCCAGGCTGTGCGTGTCCTTAAGGCGGTCGAGTTTGACGCCGAGTACGTCCATGCCGACATCGGATGGGAGTGCTGGTGCCGTGAGGGCAATGCCCTGCCCCAGCGCACGATCGACCTGCTGGCCGAGCACAAGCTGGGACTCTTCGGAGCGATTACTTCAAAACCGAAAAAGCAAGCCGAGGCCGAGCTCAGCCCGGGACTGCGCGGAAAGGGATATTCCTACTTCAGCCCGATCGTCACCATGCGGCAGCGTTTCAGTCTCGACACCTGCATCCGGCCATGCATCTCGTTCCCTGGGAATCCGCTGAACTTCGTCCGGAAGCGTCCGGATGGCGGTATCGAGGAGCCCTTCGTCAACGTTGTCGTATTCCGACAGAATACCGAAGGCCTCTACGCCGGGGTCGAGTGGTCAAATCCTCCGGAGCAGGTTCGCGCCGCTCTTGCCACGCATTCCAAATTCGAGCCGTTCGCGTCGATTCCCGGCGCGGACCTCGCTATTTCCGTGCGGATTGTCACCCGCAGTGCCGCACGCAAAATCTGCAAAGCAGCGTTCGACTGGGCAAAGAAGCATGGCTACAAGTCCGTCACCATCTGCGAAAAGCCGAATGTCTTACGCGAGACCTCTGGAATGATGGAAGACGAAGCCAAGGCAGTCGCGAAGGAGTACCCAGGCATAGCGCTGTGGTCGACGAACATTGACGCCCAGACTATGTGGCTGACCAAGAACCCCGAGGAGTACGGGGTTATCGTCGCCTCGAATTTGTTTGGTGACGTGATCTCCGATGCTTTCGCTGGCCTGATTGGGGGGCTGGGCTTCGCGGCGTCCGGCAACATCGGAGACGAAGTTGCCGTCTTCGAGCCAACCCATGGATCCGCGCCCAAGTATGCCGAGCTCAATCCGCCAATCGTGAATCCGATTGCCATGTTCCTGTCCGCGGTGATGATGCTTGAGCACGTGGGTGAAGTCGAAAAGGCTCGCCGTATTCGTGAGGCCATTGCTGCCGTCGTCCGGGAAGGCAAGGTCCGAACTTACGACATGATGCGGATACCGGGAGGCTCGAATGCAATCCGCGGGGGCGCGGCCAGCACGGTGCAGATGACCGACGCAGTGTTGGCAAAATTTGAGTCGCGATCAGCCTTGAGTGAAGTACCGGAACTTGCCGGGGTCATCAGACATCGCTAGAAGGGACGAGGGATATGACGGTTGCAGCATTAGTGCATGCTGGCGAGGCGGGTCATTGCGGAAGCGAAATCCGATCTGATCTTCACCTGCGAATTGAACCTCGCGAGCGAGGCGGCATTCACATTGACCTTCAGTCTCGCGTACAAACCTACTACGGCGAGTCCATCCTACGACAAGCCGAGGAGGTGCTGGAGGCTCTCGGAGTGCGCCATGCGCAGGTGGAGATCCACGACGAGGGCGCTCTGCCCTTCGTTATCGCAGCCCGTATCGAGGCCGCAGCACGGCGCGCCGGGTTAGGCGAGGGCACACGCGTCCTTCCAGACCGCCTTCCGCTTCCTGAACCTTCCGCGCGCGATCGCATGCGGCGTTCCCGGCTTTACGTTCCCGGCAGCGAGCCCAAGTATTTCATCAATGCGGCTCTGCACGGGCCCGATGGCGTCATTCTCGATCTCGAAGACTCGGTGCACGTGAGCGAGAAAGACGCAGCGCGCCTGCTGGTCCGCAATGCCCTTCGCGCCGTCGACTTTCTTGGGTGCGAGCGAATGGTGAGGATCAATCAGGTTCCTCTCGGCCTTGAGGATTTGGATGAGGTTGTTCCTGAGTCACCGGACCTGATTCTGATTCCGAAAGTCGAGAGTCCTGAACATGTCATCGAAGTCGACCGCCGCATCGAAGAGGTCAAAGCCGCCTACGGCATCACACGGCCTATCTGGCTGATGCCCATTATCGAATCGGCGCTGGGAATCGAGAATGCCTTTTCGATCGCGAAGGCCAGCCTGCAAGTCGTTGCGCTCACGATCGGCCTCGAGGACTACACAGCGGACCTTGGCGTAGCGAAGACCTCAGCAGGCAACGAATCCCTCTATGCCCGGCAGAGGGTAGTGAATGCCGCGCACGCAGCCGGAGTACAAGCCATCGACTCCGTATTCGGTGAAGTCGGAGATCTCGAGGGCTTGCGGGCCTGGGGGCTGAACTCGCGCGCTTTGGGCTTCGAAGGTATGGGATCCGTGCACCCGACACAAATTCCTGTGATTCATGAGGCATTCGCGCCCTCGATGGCCGAGATCGAACGCGCGCGCAAGATCGTGGCTGCATACGACGAAGCACAGGAAAAGGGCCTCGGCGTAGTCAGCCTCGGCTCAAAGATGATCGATCCACCGGTCGTACAACGCGCCCTGAAGGTTATGACGCGCGCCCGGGCGATGGGTTTAGTCGTGTAGTTGGACCGCACCATTGCAGGAGTCTTGATGGCAATTCTTGAGAAAACGGAAATGATCACGAATGCGGCCGGACGGATCGTTCCTGAGACGGTCAACGGCCGCCCGCAAGTCGCCTACATTGGCGTCGGCAAGTATCAGCCCTTCGGTCGAAAGGCCGCGCCTTCCATTTGCACCAGCGCCGACTATCCTAGCAATGGTGACAAACGTATTGCGGATCTCGAGACCGCACTGCGCAAGTGCGGCTTGCGCAATGGCATGGTCATTTCCTCACATCATCACCTTCGCGATGGTGACCGTGTCGCGCTGATGGCACTCGAAGCGGCGTCCATGATCGGAGTGAAGGATCTGACGTGGTTCCCCAGCGCATCCTTTCCATCGCAAAAGAGCGCGATTGCACTCATGGAAGCTGGGGTAATCGATCACATCGAAGGCAGCATGAATGGACCGCTCGGCGATTATTGCACGCAGGGCAAGATGCGCGGCATGGGGGTGCTGCGCTCGCACGGAGGACGTTGGCAGGCGATTCAGGACGGAGAAGTCCACATCGACATTGCCGTGATCGCCGCGCCTACGGCGGATCCTTTCGGCAACTGCGACGGTTCACACGGCAAATCCGCCTGCGGCTCTCTGGGTTTTGCTCTGGCTGATTCGATCTACGCCGACCATGTCATCGTCGTTACGGACAATCTGGTTCC
>DATEHP010000354.1:0-21861 GCA_035279505.1 Candidatus Sulfotelmatobacter sp.
AGCGAAGCCATCAACTCGTCCGGAGGCGTGCCGACTTTCTGCAAACCATTGATGTCGGTTTCGGCAAATACACCGCACTTCCCTGCGACCTTATGCAGCTTGATCCCGTGGTATTTCTGCTCCGCCAGCAACTCGGTGGGGATCTTCAGCTTCGCGTTAATTTTGTCGATGACCGCGCCCGTGCCGCCGGCGCACTTATCGTTCATCGATGGAATTTTCTTCTTGCGGCCAGTCTCGTCGTCGTCTTTGAAGACGATGATCTTCGCGTCCTGCCCGCCCAGTTCGATGACCGAGTACACCTCGGGGTGAAGCTTCTCAACAGCCAGCGATACCGCAGTGACCTCCTGCACAAACTTCGCGCCGATCTGATCTGCAATACCGTTTCCACCGGACCCGGTCATGAAGATGCGCGTGTTGTGGCGGCTGATGCCGGCGTCGGCTTCCATCCTCTTCAGGAACTCAAGCGTCTTTTCCGGCTGCTTGGTTTCATGGCGCTGGTAGTCCTGCCAGAGAACCCTGTCGGTCGCGGCATCGACGACAACGGCCTTCACCGTGGTCGAGCCCACGTCGAGCCCGACGAAGAACTCGGTCTTTTGATCATGAGCATGATGCGTATGGCGGGCTTGCTGGATGGATGGAAGCGGCACCTCAAGCGGTGCAATCTGGATCAGTTGCGGGGCCTTATGATCGTGCATGAATTCCTCTGAAATAGTTCAGTCTGACTTTATCTTTCGAAGTTCCCAAGTCTTGCAAAATCGGCGAGACCTGGAGCACCCATATTAGTGTTCATTAGTCTTCCGTATTTCCACGAAAGTTAGTCTCCGGACATCGCGGGCGCTGCCTCCACGTGCACTCGCGACCGCTTCCAAAAATGCGTGTCTTTATCGATCCGCTCGCTCACGTGCAGAATGAATTGCGCTGCGGTTCCGGCAACTCCCTCGCGGTGCGGCACGTGATAGAAGGGCCGCTTCAGTTCGGGATGCTCGTCGATGTACTCACGAATCTGGCTGATGGTCTTGCCGGTCGACTTGAGGCATTCTTCGAACTCCGCCTTGGCCTTGACCTTGGCCTCGCCGAGCGCCATCTGCACGCGGCTGTGCGCGTTGACCTCGCCTTCGCCTGAGGTCTCGATGGGCAGGAAGATCATGTCTTTGAACTTGTTGATCACGGCCGACTGCACCCCATCGGACTGCGACGACGGCATGCATCCGAACGGCTTCAGCGCCAGCACCATGTGGCAGAGTTTGTGCACGGTGTAGTACACGTTCTTGCCGACTTCGAGATGGCCCTCGCCACCGCGCGCAAACTGGTTGTAGAAGGGATGCGCCAGCTCAGCCAGTTCTGTTTGCGGCGCCAGATGATGGGTAATTCCGCCCATGTTCTTCGCCGTGCGGTGATAGAAGAAACCCCACATGCGCTCGCCCGCACCGATCCCCCAGAGCTTTTTGCGCAGGCCGATATAGTTCCCGAAATTCTTTTTCAACTCATACCACTTCGGGTCACGATGCGGACGATTGACTGGCCACTTCGCGATCGCGTGCGCCTTGGCCTGATACATCAAATAGGCCACCCAGGTCGCAATCGGCTCAACCAGCACCTGCGCGCCTTCGCGCTCGAGGAACTCGAACATGTGAAAGTTGCCGTCGCCCTCGGTGGTCTGCGCCCAGAATTCGCCGGTGATCTTCACCAGCGGCTTCACACGGGTACGGTCCACCTCGATGGAGTCCATTTTTTCGCGCGCGGTCTTGAGGGCATTGAGATAGTCCTTGCCCCACACATGCTCGTGCCATTTGCCGAAGACGTTGAAGGTATTGCGGAGAATCTTATTGCTCTTGAACTTCGGCTTCGCCCAGTCCGGAGCGCTCTTTTCGATCTCAAACGCCTTGCGATTCTTAAGGTCTTCGCAGAGTCCGTCGACCATCTCGCGAAAGACACGATCGGTCTCGCCCTTGTTCGCTTCGTACGGACGAATCTGGTAGATGAGATCGTTGATGACGTCGCCCAGGTGCATCGCATTGAGCATGCCGAAGCCGAAATCGACGGAGAACTTCAATCCCGGCTCACCGGAGGCAGCCTTGATGCCATCGCTGTCCTTGAAGAGCAGCACGCGGAATCCGTCGAACCCGGCATTCTTCAGCGCGAAGCGGTACTCAGCCTCGTACATGCCAAAGCGGCACGGCCCGCAAGACCCAGCGGTAAAGAAGACGTAGTTATCGAGGATTTGCTGGCGTGTGAGGCCTTCCTTCTCAAGGAACTGCAGGTACTGCACCAGATTGCCCACGGTGAAGTAAGTCGGATTGCACTGCCCGTTGTTGCCAAATTCCTTGCCCGTCTGGAAGGCCGGGACGTCCGGCACAGGAAGCTTCTCGCAGCGGTATCCGCAACCTTGAAAGACGGCGCGGATCAGATCTTCATGTTTCCAGGTAAATCCACCGAACAGAATCGTGGTATGAGCGCGTTGTTCGGCCGTGAAAGCGCGCTCCACTGGGCGATGAAAGTGTTCGGGCCGGTCGAGTCCGGCAATCTTGCGCAGACGGGCACGCTCGGCTTCGAGGCGCTGCTTGATTTCCGTATCATTCTCAATCTGGACGAAATTCGTCGTCGCCATATCTTCCTCCGGCGGTAGAAACTAACATGCAAGAATTTTGGTGAGTGATGGGTGGGGGACAGTTTCGCAAGCGTACGGGTTGAACGCGGAGCAAGGCGGTCGAGACTCTCAGAAGAGCAGTTCTCCCGCTAACATCAGATCTGCTGCCGTACCGCATCCAAGCTCCAAAAAATGGCCAGGGGCCCGGAGTCGTGCAACTATGAGTGCAGACTCGATTGAGGTTTATTTAAAATGCCCGCATTTAGAAACGGACAGCTGGGAGGCGGTTGCCTCGTTTCTTTTCCCCAAGCAGAATTGCGAGGACGAAGAAGCTTGATTAGGTTTCTTGTAGCAGAACCCGGCTGCGCAGGCAAGTCGGGAAAAGTGATTTGACCGATAAAAAATTCTCAATCCCGCCTGACTCAGCGGAGGGCTGGCTCAATCAAATTTCGCCGCCGCTCCATGCAAATCATTTAGAATCACTGCGATTTGCAGCGCAGGTTCGAGTGTCAGACTTGGTCGTAAGGCAATGAACCGATGTTTAGCGACGAGCGCTATTCATGTCAAAACTGAACGTAAAGGCAAAACAGCAGTGCAAATGGGATCTTGTCAGCCTCGGAGAGGTGATGTTGCGGCTCGATCCTGGCGACGAACGTATTTCCACCACACGCCATTTTCGTGCTTGGGAAGGTGGCGGAGAATATAACGTGGCACGAGGACTACGCCGTTGTTTCGGTCTGCAGACCGCCATCGTCACCGCGCTCACCGATAATTCTGTCGGACGCCTGGTGGAAGATCTCATGCTTCAAGGCGGCGTTTCGCAAAGGTACGTTCGATGGGTGCCGTACGACGGAGTCGGTCGCACGGTCCGTAATGGGTTGAATTTCACGGAGCGCGGATTCGGAGTCCGTGCCGCCCTCGGCTGCTCAGACCGTGGACATACGGCCGCGTCGCAGTTGAAACCGGGCGACACCGATTGGCAGCAGATTTTTTCCAAAGATGGGGCGCGGTGGTTTCACACCGGCGGAATCTTCTGCGCGTTGTCCGAAACCACGCCACAGGTCGCGCTGGAAGCCATGCAAGCGGCCAAGCAGCACGGCGCCGTCGTTTCCTATGATTTGAACTATCGCGCCTCGCTCTGGAAATCGATCGGTGGAAAATCAAAGGCCCAGGAAGTCAACCGTCGACTCGCGCCCTATGTCGATGTCATGCTTGGCAACGAGGAAGACTTCACCGCTGCGCTCGGTTTCTCGGTCTCGGGCCTTGACGAGCAGCATTCGAAAATCGAGACTGGCGGTTTCAAGAAGATGATCGAGGCCGTGGTGAAGGAGTATCCGTCGATGGCCGTGATCGCCACGACGCTTCGAAATGCGAAAACAGCTACCCGCAACGATTGGGGAGCGTTGTGCTATCACGATGGACAGTTTTTCGAAGCTCCGATGCGGGATGATCTGGAGATTTACGACCGCGTAGGCGGCGGTGATTCCTTTGCATCTGGACTCATTTATGGATTCCTATCCGGCAAAGATCCGCAATGGTCGGTCGAATGCGGCGCCGCGCATGGAGCTCTGGCCATGACCACTCCCGGCGACACGACCATGGCGACACTTTCCGAAGTTTTGCAGGCAATGTCTTCGCGGACGGCTAGAATCGAGCGTTGACGCAAAAGCGAGGCTGAATGCCAATAACCGAACTTAGCATTGAAGACGTCATTCGCAAGGTTGGTGAAATCGGGATTATCCCCGTCGTGCGCGCGGCCTCTGTCGAAGAGGCGAACCGCGCCGTGGAAGCCATTTGCGCCGGTGGCATTCCGGTTGTGGAGATCACCATGACTGTTCCCAACGCGATTACCGTCATTCGCGAACTCGTGCAGCGACGAGGCGGAGACGTTTTGATCGGCGCCGGCACGGTCACCAATGCTGAGCAAGCGGAGTCATGCGTGCGCGCGGGAGCGCAATTCCTGGTGAGTCCCGGACTGTCTACGTCGGTCTTGTCGGTCGCGCGGGTGAACAACCGGCTGGCGATTCCCGGGGCGTTGACTCCAACTGAATTGATGAATGCGCAAGAGCTCGGGGCGCGGCTGATCAAAATTTTTCCCTGCGGAAACCTGGGCGGGCCTAAATACCTGAAATCGCTCAAAGCACCCTTCCCTCACGCTCAACTCATTCCGACCGGAGGAGTGAGTGCCGCCAACGCCGCCGATTTCATGGCTGCCGGGGCGTACGCGCTGGGAGTCGGAGCGGACCTAGTGGATGCCGCGGCGTTGCGGGAAGGAAATCTGGAGAAGATCACGTTAGCGGCGAAGGAGCTAGTACAGGCCGTTGCGTCGGCGCGGCCGACAAAGGCTGAGAAGAAAGCGAGCTAGCGGCCGGCCTCTCATTGATTTACGGCGCTGGCCAGCACGCCGCCATCTACGGGCAAAATATGGCCGGTCACGAAGCTCGCGGCGTCGGACGCCAGAAAGACGGCAGCGCCCACCAATTCCTCCAGTTCTCCGAAACGATTCATCGGCGTGCGCATGATGACCTCGCGGCCTCGTCCAGTACCGACAAGCAGTTTCTCGCTTAAAGGCGTCCGAAAATACCCCGGCGCGATTCCGTTCACGCAGATTCCGTACTTGGCCCACTCGATCGCGAGCGATTTCGTCAAAGAGGCCAAACCCGATTTGCTGGCACTGTACGCGGCAACCTCGAAAAGGCCCAGGAACGATCCCATGGACGCAATGCTGATGATGCGGCCGTACTGCCGCTCGATCATGTGTTTTCCGAAAACTTGACAAGCGCGGAGCGTGCCGGTCAGGTTCGTGTCCATAATGCGGTTCCAGTCTTCTTCGGCGTAATCAACCGTTGGCGCCCGCTTGGTGATTCCCGCGGCATTCACCAGGATGTCTACCTTGCCAAAGGCGGCCACGCATTCTTTCAGCAATTTCTCGAGAGAACTGCGATCAGCCACATCGCACGTGACCCGCAACGATCTGCGGCCGAGTTTCTCGATCTCGCCGGCAAGCGTGTTTACGAGATCCATCCGGCGCGCGCTCGAGACGACGTCCGCGCCGCCTTCAGCGAGCCCGAGCGCAACCGTCCTGCCGATTCCAGAACTGCCGCCTACAACGACCGCAACTTTTCCGGCCAAGTCCAGCTTCGCGTACATAGTTCCTCAATTTCTTAAGGCGAGTTGCAGGTTCACCAGTTGAACATTGTTCCATCCAGCTTGCGGTTTACCGGCAAATATGCGCGCTCGTACGGAAACTTCTCGCCTAACTTTTCATGGTAATCGACGCCAAGTCCGGGCGCGTCCCCCGGATACAAATATCCGGCATTGTATGAATACGAGTGCGGAAAAACCTCATCCGTCTCGCGTGTGTGCCGCATATACTCCTGGATCCCGAAGTTGTTGATGGAAATATCGAAGTGCAGCGCTGCTGCCATGGCTACTGGAGAGAGGTCTGTGGCCCCATGGCTGCCCGTGCGCACGTGGTAAATCTCGGCCAGTGCTGCGATCTTCTTCATGTGCGTCAGTCCTCCGCCGTGGACAACCGTCATACGCAGGTAATCGATGAGCTGCTCGGTGATGAGAATGTGCGCATCCCAGGCGGAATTGAAGACCTCGCCAACGGCTAGAGGCGTGGTGGTATGCTTGCGGATCAGTCTGAACCCTTCCTGCAACTCCGCCGTCACTGCGTCCTCGAGCCAGAACAGATGATATGGTTCCAGGCTCTTGCCCAGACGAGCTGCCTCGATCGGCGTGAGCCGGTGATGCACGTCGTGCAGTAGATGCAGATCGTCACCAAACTTGAGACGAAGGGCCTCAAACAACTTCGGCACATGCAGCAGATATTTTTCGGTGGACCATACGTTTTCCGGCGGCAGGCCCTTCTCCGCGGGCTCATAGAACATCTTGTCTTTGGCAACACCGTAAGTCGACGGCAGCCCCGGAATACCGGACTGGGCGCGGATCGCAAGATATCCCTGCTGCTTGTACTTCGCCACCTCGTCGACGGTCTCTTCGATGTCGCGACCGTTGGCGTGACCGTAGACCAGGACTCCGGTGCGGCTCTTCCCGCCAAGCAAGTTGTACACCGGAGTGTTCAACGCTTTGCCCTTAATGTCCCAGAGCGCCATATCGACGGCAGCGATGGCGGTCATCGTGACCGGACCACGCCGCCAGTAAGCGCCGCGGTAGAGGTACTGCCAAATGTCTTCGATCTGCGAGGGATCCCGCCCGATGAGGCAGGGAATGAGATGGTCGGAGAGGTAGGATGCGACGGCCAGTTCCCGTCCGTTCAGAGTCGCATCGCCGAGTCCATAGAATCCTTCGTCAGTGAAAATTTTTAGAGTAACGAAGTTCCGTCCCGGAGAGCAGACGAATACTTTTGCATCTGTGATCTTCACAGCGTCTCCTTGACCGACCCACGAGTGTACCGAAACGTCAGATTCGGCGCACGAGTCCCCGCTCGGTGGCCTGGTTGTTCCGCAGTAGTAGCAGGACAAGGATCATTCCGATGAAAGGGATGACCCCAAGAACGATCACGATCGGATCGAAGGCGTGCGTGCCCATAGCCCGGCGCGCGTCGGAAACGTGGCCAACCAGCAGGAAGGCCACGATGGTTCCAAATCCCGTGCCGGTTCCTCCCAGCCCGCTCACCGATGCCACCGACCCACTTTCAAACAAGTCCGAGGGCAGCGTATTCGCCATAATCGTGAAACCCGCATACGTAAAGGTCACGATGGAAAACAGGAGCGCGATCAGGTATTTGTTTGTCGTGAAGATCGTGGGAATGAGCAGCGTCATCCCGATCCCCCCGTAGATGATCGGGAGTTTGCGCGCGAAGCTCAGCGACCTTCCTCCCCGAACCAGATATCCAGAAAACCAGCCCGCAAAGAAGCTCCCCGCATCGGCGACGACAAACGGAATCCCGACCGTGATCACACTGCTCTTCAATTCGATCCCCTTGGCGACGAGGTAAATCGGAAACCACTCCGTGATGAAGAAGAAGACCGGGTCAGTCGATGTCTTGGCGATGATTGTCCCCCACGTCTGGGGCAGCTTGAGCAGATCACGCCATCTCGGACGCATCGCCCCGGTTTGAGGTTCTGATTCCTGCCTATCAGCCGCTATCATTTCGCGCTCTTGCGAACTGATTCTTGTGTGTGCCTCTGGGGGATAGTAGAGCCATCGCCACGCGATCAGCCAGAGAAAACCCAGCAAACCGGGAACCGCAACGGCAGGACGCCATCCCCAGCGGAAATAGATCCCAAGAACAATCAAGGGAGCGGCTGCCGCGCCGATGGACGAACCGCTGTCGAACAGGGCCGTTGCCAGTGCCCGCTCGCGTTTCGGAAACCATTCTGACACAGCCTTCGTCGCAGCCGGCCAATTTGCTGACTCCCCCGCTCCCAGCAGGAAACGAAACGTCATAAGGCTATAAAAACCTCTGGCCAGCGAAGTCGCCATCGAGATGATGGAATAACAGATCACCGTCACCGTGAGCCCACGCCGTGTGCCGACGCGGTCCATCATCTTGCCAAACACACTTTGGCCCAACGTGTACGCGACGCGAAACGCGATCGCCAGTCTCGCGTAATCTGAATTCGTCCAGTGATATTCGAGCTTTAGGTACGGAGCGAGAACGGCAAGGGTCTGCCGGTCGATGTAGTTGATGACGGTGGAAGCGAACAGCAGGCCGCCAATCCACCAGCGCAGCGACGGAATCGGCTTCGGTGCATTCGCCATTCAGTATGCGGTTACGTTTCAGTCTCTCTGCCGGCAACACACTCGCCGACACGCTCGCTGCACTTCGCGGGGCGGACGAAGGCGTCCGCCTCTACACAAGCCGCGGACTCAAATCTCGGCCCGTTCCAATCGCGGCGCCAATATCTGCACGAAGGCCAGTGCCACCACATAGGCAGTGCCAGCGAGAATGAAGATCGGCACATAGGATCCCGTTCGCTGCAAGATGTAGCCCACCATTTTCGCGATGCCCATCCCGCCAATCGTCCCCAGTAAGGTCCCGAAGCCGACCACGGATGCTACGGCCCCTCGGGGAAACATATCCGAAACGAGAGTGTAGATATTGGCAGACCATCCCTGATGCGCGCCCGCAGCCAACGCCACCAGGCAAACGGCAAACCACGCGTTGCTGGTGCGCGCCGCGAGTATGATCGGGGTTACGGCCAGAGCGCAGACCAACATCGCCGTTTTGCGACTGGCATTCACAGACCAGCCGCGCTTGAGCAGGCTTGACGACAGCCAGCCTCCGCCAATGCTCCCGACGCTGGCGCCGCTATAAATCACAAACAGGGGCAGCAGCATGCCGGTCAAATCCAGCTTTAGATTCCGGTTCAGGAAGTCCGGCATCCAGAACAGGTACACCCACCAGATCGGATCGGTGAAAAACTTTCCCAGACCGACCGCCCAGGCCTGCCGCAGGGTCATCAGAGTCCGCCACGGAACTGGTGGCGCGGCCGGGTCCGCAGGATCGCTGCGAATCAGCGCCAACTCTCCGGGTGAGAGCAGTTTGCTTTCTTCCGGGCGTCGATACAGGGCTAACCAGGCTGCGACCCACAGGAAGCCTATTGCCCCCGTGCCGATGAAAGCCATCCGCCACCCAAATCGCAACGTGAGCCATCGCACCACGATCGGCGTGACAATCGCACCAACATTCGTCCCAGAATTGAAAATGCCGGTGGCGACAGCCCGCTCTTTCTTCGGAAACCATTCGGCAACCGCTTTGATCGAGCCTGGAAAGCTGCCTGCCTCGCCAATCCCAAGGCTGAAGCGTGCTGCGGCAAACTGAAAAATCGACCCCGCAGCCGCATGCGCCATCGCCGAAACACTCCAGAAGAAGACTGACAACGCGAATCCGACCCGAGTGCCGAGTCGGTCGATCAGCTTTCCAACCACCAATGAGCCGATCCCATAGGCCATGGTGAAAATGAGAACAATGTTGCCGTAGTCGATGTCCGTCCATCCGAGTTGCGCTTGCAGGGTCGGCTTCAGCAACCCGATGACCTGCCGGTCCATATAGTTCACGGTGGCGGCGAAGAATAGCAGCGCGCAGATCATCCAGCGTACGTGCCCGGGACTCTGCGGCGTAGTGTCCTGAAGCACGTCAGGAGTCGATGTGGGAAATTGAGAATTCAATGGATCCTGAAGACTTCGAAACCCTCCGCCGACCTCGGCGCGAAGCGGAACTGATATATTCATCGCTGAAAGACGCGGCTATGAAGGCTTTTCTCGACGAAAACTTCCTGCTTTCGAACGACGTCTCGCAGAAACTCTATCATCATTACGCCACGCCGCAGCCGATTCTTGATTACCACTGCCACCTACCTGTCAAAGACATCGCGGAGAACCGGCGCTTCGCCAATCTTTTTGAGATATGGCTCGACGGGGACCACTATAAATGGCGGGCGATGCGGGCCAACGGAGTCGCCGAACGGTATATCACCGGCGATGCAGCGGCTTACGATAAATTTCTGGCTTGGGCGCGAACGGTGCCCTATACGCTACGCAATCCGCTCTATCACTGGACTCACCTCGAACTTCAGCGCTACTTCGGAATCACTGACCTGCTCGATGAAGCTTCCGCTCCGTCGATTTGGGAGCGCGCGAATGCGGATCTGTCACAAAAACTGACGGCTCACGAAATTTTGCGAAAGTTCCGAGTAGAGGTTGTCTGCACGACGGATGATCCGACCGACGACCTTTGCCATCACCGGGCGATCGCCAATTCCGATCTGAATACACGGGTTTTTCCGGCATTCCGTCCCGACAAAGCGCTAACGATCGGCAACCCCGAATTTTTGACTTGGACCGAAAAGCTCTCGAAGGCCGCGAACGTCGACATCCGCAACCTGAACGGCTTGCTCGACGCGCTTCGCAAGCGCCATGAAGATTTCCATTCGGCAGGGTGTCGCTTATCAGATCACGGGCTGGATCTCTGCTATGCCACTCCATGTCCCGAAAAAGCCGCTGCCGCCACCTTCGAAAGCGCGCGCAACAGGAAAGCGATCAGCGGAGGAGAGGCCGCCCAGTTTGCTTCGTTCATGATGCTGTTCTTTGCCCGCCTCGATGCGGAAAAAGGATGGACTAAGCAACTCCATCTGGGCGCCCTGCGCAACGTGAACTCGGCCGCCCGCAATGCGATCGGTCCGGATACCGGGTACGACACGGTGGGAGATTTCCCGCAGATCCGTCCGTTGGCCTGTTACCTGGATCTGCTTGCCCGAAAAAATGCCCTGCCGCGGATGATCCTCTACAACAACAACCCTGCGGACACATTTGCCCTTGCGACGTTGATTGGCTGTTTTCAGAACGGCTCCCAGCCGGGAAAGATCCAGTACGGGAGCGCCTGGTGGTTTCTCGATCAGAAAGAAGGAATCACGGCGCAATTGAACGCGCTGTCCAATGTGGGACTGCTGTCGCGGTTCGTCGGCATGGTCACTGACTCGCGTTCGTTCATGTCCTATCCGCGCCACGAATATTTCCGGCGCGTTCTTTGCAACGTCATTGGCCAGGAAGTGGCCGCCGGTGAACTGCCTGATAATGAGGCGCTTCTCGGACGCCTGATCCAGGACGTCTGTTACCAAAATGCACGGAATTACCTGCACCTTCCAGACTCGAATTCCGCAACCGATCAGTTAAAATAAACGCGAGCCGATTGTTGCGCTTTTCTGAAATTCCAGTTGTGAGAGGGTCGTAGTGCGCTTCGCGGGTCTCATGCCTCAGTATTTCCGTTTCCGATTCAATGCTGCCCTGATCCGTTTTCTCCTGATTTGTCTGCCACTTGCGGGCGCAGCCAGGGCAGACAATGCCGCCTTCGATCTTATCGGTCCTAAGGTTGAAGTTCGGGTTCAGCGCGCCGGCACGACCTTGCCCATCGCGGAGGTTCCAGACCTTCAGCCTGGAGACCGTCTGTGGCTGCATCCCGACCTGCCTGACAGCCAGTCCGTGCGCTACCTGATGATCATCGCGTTTCTGCGCGGCGCGACCAATCCTCCGCCGGATTCATGGTTTACCCGTGTCGAGACCTGGACTCGCGCCATTCACGAAGAAGGAGTTTTCGTCACTGTTCCCGAAGAAGCTGAAGAAGCCTTGATTTTTCTTGCTCCGGAGACGGGAGGTGCGTTCAGTACTTTGCGCGCGGCGGTTCGAGGCAAGCCCGGCTCTTTCGTCCGTGCGGCACAGGACCTGCAGCAGGCCAGTCTTGACCGCCAGCGGCTGGAAAAGTACATGGATGCAGTCCGGGAAATCTATACCGCCGATCCGGAGCAACTCAAGTCGCATACGACAATGCTGGCTCGCAGCCTCAATATTCGGCTCGATCAGCAATGTTTCGACAAGCCGAGTTCCCAGCAGGTTCCCTGCCTCACGCAGAACACCGATCAACTTGTACTGGACGATGCTCACAGCCAGACGATGGTGGCAACACTGACATCGGGCCCTTCATCGGATCTTCTCGCCCAGATCAGCGCAACGCCTACCGCCCGCGGGGGATACTACAGTCCTTACATCGGCGCGGTCGTTGACGTGGTTCGGATCCTCGCCACCACCCATACAGCGCAGTACCAATACATTCCGGCGCTGGCGCTGCCCAAGCAAAACGAACTCAACTTACGTCTGAACAATCCTCCGTCGTTCCGCAATCCCAAGTCGGTCATCGTGATTGGGTTGCCGCCGGTTAAAACAGCTCCACCTCCGCCGCTTCATGCACTCGATGCGGCGCAGGTGCTGTGCGCCGGGAAGGCCTCGCTCCTGCTTGCTGCCGACGGTGCTCCGCTGGTTTTCGCGACAGAACTCGCTCACAACATGGTCCTGCACGTGGAAACAAAATCCGGCCATCCGATCGACCTCGAGGCCAAGCCGGATCCCGTGCTCGGAGGCTTTAATGTCGACACACATGCACTGGAGGCGGCTGATCTCGACGGTGAAGTCGTCGGTACTTTGCGCGGCCAGTGGGGATTCCACAGTTTCGACGGACCGCACTACCGGCTGCGCACTTCCCGTCCGGCGCAGTGGACCGTGGCGTCAAAAGATGCCAGCGCCCTTATCATCGGCCGCGAGGATACACTCCATCTCGAATCCCAAGCTGCCTGCTGCGTGAGCGAAGTGAGCTTCAAAGACGAACAGGGAAAAGTCCTTTCTACCGACTGGAGGAGTTCCAAACCCAATGAACTCGAAGTAAAGGTGCCGCTAGAAAGAGCCAGCGCCGGATGGCTGACAATGCAGATTAAGAAGTTCGGACTGCATGAGGTCGATGAGATTCCGCTCCACACCTACGCGGAAGCAGCGCGGATCGACACGTTCGGCATTCATGCAGGAGATACGGATGGGGTTCTAAAAGGCACTCGGCTGGATCAGGTCGCCAGCCTTGAGTTCAGCGGAATTGAGTTCAAGCCCGATTCGTTAACCCGTGCCAATCAACAGGACGAACTCAAGGTCACGACGGCGGATGCTACAGCAAAAACCAAGCTTCATCCTGGCGACCCCATTGTCGCGCATGTCTCGCTCAAGGACGGGCGCATCCTCGACCTGAAGAGTGAGGTCGACGCGCAGCGCCCGGCGGTCAACGTTCTTACCAAAAGCATCCAACTTGATCCGTCTGCGCCCCCGGCAGTGCGGCTCGGCAGTCAGGAAGAACTCCCGCAGGACGGCCGCCTGAACTTCTTTCTAAAGACTCAATTCCCGGAGTCGTTTCCCTCCAGTGAGAAAATTGAAGTTGCCACGGCCGATGAGTCTTTCCGCGTTCTGCTCAGCTTCAAGGACGGAAATCTCACCATGCAGGATGCTAAAACGGTGCTGGCGGTTCTTGACCCCATGAAGCTGCTTGGACCTTCGGCATTCGGTCCCTTGAAGATTCGCCCCGTCAGCGGCGACGGCATCAACGGCGACTGGCAGCCGCTCGTGAACCTGGTGCGCATTCCGATGCTGAAAGCTGTTCAGTGCGTGCCGGACAAGCAGTGCACGCTGAGTGGAGACAAACTCTTTCTGCTGGACTCGGTCAGTGCCGACGCCGATTTCGCCAATTCGGTCAGGGTTCCCGAGGGGTTTGTGGAAGATGCGTTGGCGATTCCTCCACCCAAAGGCAAGACGCTCTACATCAAGCTCCGGGATGATCCCGCAACGATCGACACCGTAGCCTTGCCTATGACGCAACCCGAGCAGTAAGCCAAGAGTAGCCTTGTTGGGACGGCCGCCTTCTGCCGTCTAGCGAGTCCATAGGGCTCATATCGGGCTCGCTGCGCTTCGCCGGACGGCCGAAGGCGGCCGTTCCCACATACATACCGGACGCCACCGCGCTATACTCCCGTGTCAATGGCCAACATCCTCTATGGAGTCAACGGAGAAGGCGCCGGCCACTCTACCCGCGCCAAGGAAGTTCTCACACATTTGGTCAGCCAAGGCCACAATGTTCACGTCGCTTCATTTGATCGCGGTCTGCAAAACCTGAAAGACAGTTTCAACGTAACTGAGATCTACGGGTTCCGTTTCGCCTACGTCAACAATCGCGTCCGCTACAAACGAACTATTGCGAAGAATCTGATGACGGTGCCGCACGCGGCGAAGAGTCTTTCGCGGCTCAACGCTCTGGTGAAGGGCGAGAAGATCAATCTCGTCATCACCGATTTCGAGCCGCTCACTTGCCACGTTGGTCATAAGCAGGGCCTCCCAGTCATCTCCATCGATAACCAGCATTGCCTCACGAATGCCGTGGTCTCGTATCCGAAGCAGTACCGGCGTGATGCGGCGGCCGCCAAAATCGTGACCAAGCTGATGACGCCGCGTGCCAACGCCTACCTGGTCATATCCTTCTTCACCGCTCCGATTCGCAAGCGCAATACATTCCTCTTCCCGCCTCTATTGCGGCAGCAGATTCTTGACGCAACACCTATCGAAGGCGAACATGTTCTGGTCTACGTGACCTCGCCCGCGCCGGCTTTGGCGAAATTGCTGCGATCGATCCGCTTCCGTTTTGTTGCCTATGGGTTCGGGCGCGAGGACACCGAGGGAAACATCGAATTCAAGAAGCCTTCCCTCGACGGCTTCTTCTCCGATCTCGTCAGCGCTCGAGCCATCATCGCCAACTCAGGGTTCTCGCTCGTGACCGAAGCACTCCATCTGGGCAAGCCCTATCTGGCGGTTCCCGTGAGCCATCAGTTCGAACAAATCTTCAACGCCTACTGGCTCGAGAAGTCCGGATACGGCGCTTACTGGGAGGAGTTGAACAAGGAGCGCGTGGAATCGTTCCTGTTTAATCTGCCCCACTATCGCGGGTCCCTCGCCAGCTATCCTCGACAAGGGAATCAGACTCTATTGCGGAAGCTTGACGGACTAATCCGAGACTTTACAAAAGCTTAGCGAAGCTCCGCGCGAGTACGAAGGTAACTCGAATCATCGCAGGCTCTTCGATAGGATCTTCCGAGTACTCCGTGTCCCCAGACGGATCTGGGAGGCCTTTCGATGCGAAGATTTTTCGTCCTATTAGCGGCCAGCGTTTTTCTGTGCTCACTCTCCTATGCCCAGAACCAGGCTGCCCCGGATCAGGCGTCGGGCGCCCAGGATCCACCGCCCCCTGTTCCTACGCTCTCCCTCGGCGAGATTGCACGCCAGGTGAAATTGAAGAAGCAGCAGAGAGAAGCTCAACTGAAAGCGAAAGAAGCGCCGAGTCAGGATGCGCAGGCCTCGGCGGCGACACCAGCGCCGCCGGCTAAGACGGCTCATCTCGTCACGAATGACGATGCTCCCGAGCGTGCGACGGTAACTTCAGTTTCAACGCATCCGGCTTCCGTCCCGGCGGACTCTCAGGCTGACACCGGGGACCATCAGGCGAAGGCCGAGAAGTGGAAGTCCCAGATACTGGCCCAGAAGAACGCCGTCGCCCAGCTGCAGCAGGAGATGAAGAGCCTCGGCGACTCCATCCATTTCGCCGGTGGAAATTGCATCGCGAATTGCGCCCAGTGGAATGAGCGCCAGCAGCAGAAACAACAGGAAGTCGACAGCATGAAGGCGCAACTCGAGGAACAGCAGAAGGCGCTGGAAGAGATGCAGGAAGCCGCCCGGAAAGAGGGCTTCGGCAGCACCGTGTACGATCCGTAGAAACCAGGCTTCAGGCGTCGGACCTCAGAATGTGATCCTCGTCTCCGGGACCGTGCCTAACTCAAATTCTTGTCATTCCGACGCGCGAGCGTAGCGAGGCAGGAGGAATCTGCTGCTCTCTCCATGAGCCGCATCTTTTTCCATTTTTCCCACTCCCCAAAACACTCGCCTCGTGCGAAATTAGTTCATGCCTCTGGTTGTTCGCCCATCACCCATTCACGCTGTCGGCGTCTACACGACCACTGCGATTCGTAAAGGAACCCGCGTCGTCGAGTATGACGGCGAACGCATTACTCCGGAAGAAGCTGACCGCCGTTACGACGGAGCGTCACGTACCTACCTTTATGGCTTGGACGACGGCAAGACTGTCATCGATGGCGAAGGCCTGGGCGCGTATCTGAACCATTCCTGCGATCCTAATTGCGAAGTGGACGAGATCAAGGGACGGGTATGGATTTTTGCGCTCCGTGACATAGTCCCTGGCGAAGAGTTGCTCTGGGACTACAACCTCTACGATGATGAGGATCCCGCGCCGTGCCACTGCGGTTCGCGAAAGTGCCGAGGCACCATGTACTCGCGCGAATGGATGGCCACGATGCGCCGACGCGAAGCCCGCAAGAAGAAACGGGCTCTGGCGGCATCTGTGGATGGCAAGAAGAAACCTTCGGACTATGCGGTTCCAGCCGCCCAGCATGAGAATAATAAAAACCAGAACGAAAGCGCCGGATAGCGATTTCGATTACCTGTGTTCGGGCGCCTTCCCGTGCTCCCTCCACCCCTCGATGATCAGATACAGCACAGGAATGAAGAATAGATTCAATATGGTCGACATGATCATGCCGCCGAACACCGTGGTCCCGACCGAATGGCGGCCATTCTCTCCCGCGCCGGTCGCGACAACCAGTGGCACGACGCCCAGAATGAAGGCCAGGGATGTCATCAGGATGGGGCGCAAGCGGATCGTCGCCGCCTGCACCGCCGATTCGATGAGCGGCACTCCACGCTCGCGCAGTTGTTCCGCGAATTCCACGATCAGAATTGCGTTCTTGCTGGAGAGTCCCACCAGCATGACCAAGCCTACCTGGCAGAAAACGTCATTCTGCAGACCGCGAATCCACTGTCCACCGAGGGCACCCAGGAGTGCCATCGGAACTGCCAGCAGCACGATGAACGGCAGGACAAAACTCTCATACTGCGCCGAGAGTGTCAGATAGACGACCAGAGTTCCCAGTCCAAACAAAATCAGCGATGTGCCTCCGGCCTGCATCTCTTCAAGCGACAAGCCAGTCCAGCTATAAGAAAATCCCTGCGGCAGTTTCCTCGCAAGATCTTCCATCACCGCAATCGCCTGTCCCGAACTGTATCCCGGCGCTGGCGACCCATCGATTTCGGCCGACCGGAACAGGTTGTAGTGGCTGATCACCTGGGGGGTCGTGGTCTGGCTGATGCTGATCAGGTTATCGAGCGGCACCATGGCCCCAGTATCGGAGCGGACGTAGAACTGTTTCATATCCTTCGCGGTTGCGCGGAATTGTTTGTCCGCCTGCACGTAGACGCGGTAGGAGCGGTTGTTGAAATCAAAATCGTTTACGTACGCCGATCCCATGAACACACCCAGCGTGTCGGTGATCTGTGATAAGGGCACGTGCAGGCTCTTCGCCTTCTCGCGGTCGATCGTCACCAGGTACTGCGGGTCGTTCGCTGTAAATGCCGTATAGAGCCCAACCAGTTCCTTGCGGCCGGCTGCCTGTCGCATCAAGCCCTGCGTCGCAGCGGCAAGTTCTTCCGGGGTATGAGCCGCCAGGTCCTGCACCACGAATTGAAAGCCACCGAACTGGCCTAATCCCTGGATCGGCGGGGGCAACGTTGCAAATACGATGGCCCCGGAAACTCCAAACAGCATGGGGCGGACTCGGTTCACAATCGCTTTGGCAGAGTGTTCTTCCCCCTTGCGCTGCGAATACGATTTCAGCGGGACAAAAATTAGTCCCTGGTTCGCCGCCGCTCCCGCAAAGCTGAACCCCGCCACCGAAAACGTTCCTCGCGCCTCGGGAACACGGGCCAGAAATTGCGAGACCTGTGCGCCGATTGCCTTCGTATACTCCAGCGAAGCTCCTGCCGGCGCCTGGATCACGATGATGAAATAGCCCTGATCCTCATCCGGCACAAAACCTGCCGGCACCCGTGTGAACACGAGATAAGTCAGCCCCAGTCCGGCGAAAAACAGCACCACCATAAGCAGTTTGTATTCCAGCACGTGATGCAGAAGGCCCCGGTAACCACGGGTCATGACGGCGACACCGTCGTCAAACTTTCGCAGCAACCACAACTTCTGCCGGTGGGAGTCTCGCAGAAAAATCGCTGCCAGCACTGGAGCCAGGGTGAGCGCGTTGAAGGCGGAGATAGCAATCGAAAATGCGATCGTCAGCGCAAACTGGCGAAACAAAATACCGGTCGTCCCCGGAAAGAATGCGACCGGGACAAACACGGCAACCAGCACCAGCGAGGTGGCGATAACGGCGCTGGTAATCTCGGTGGTTGCTGCCGCCGCCGCTTTGCGCGAATCGCGTTCGCCCTCAGCCATATGGCGCTCGATGTTTTCGATCACTACGATTGCGTCGTCGACGACCAGGCCGGTGGCAAGAGTGATGCCGAACAACGTCAGCGTGTTAATCGAAAAGCCCAGCAACTTCACGAAGACGAAAGTACCGATAAGCGAAACCGGAGTGGCGATGAAGTGAATCATCGTCGTCCTCCAGTCGCCGAGAAAGATGAAGATCACCAGGATGACCAGCAAGATCGCCGAACCTACGGTGAAGACTACGTCGCGAATGGACTCGCCCACCGCGTCGGTCGTATCAAACGCAACTTTGTACTGCATCCCGGGCGGAAAAGTTTTCGAAAGCCGGTCCAGTTCGGCGATGGCTCGCCGGTCGACATCGAGCGCGTTCGCTGTGGAAAGTTGCAGCACGGCGATGCCCACCGAATCCTGCCCGTTGAATTGCAGAGCGGACGCGTAGGTCTCAGCGCCTAACTCGGCATGACCCACATCTTTTAACCGTACCAGGGTGCCATCGCCATTCGTCTTTAGAATAATGTTGTCAAACTGCGCTGGTTCGCTCAGCCGCCCCACGGCCCGTACGCTGACTTGATAGTTCTGCCCCGGGATTGCGGGCTGCTGCCCCACTTGCCCGGCAGCCACCTCTACATTCTGTTCCGAGAGCGCGCTGACCACGTCGGGCGCGGTCAAAGCGCGTCCTGCCATCCGTACCGGATCCAGCCACAGGCGCATCGAGTATTTGCGCTCGCCGAAAATAATCACGTCCGCGACGCCCGGAATGCGCTTCAGCGCATCCCGTACGTACACGTCGAGATAGTTGCTTATGAACAGCGTGGAATAGTTGTGTTCTTTGTCCGAAAAGACGGCGGCGCCGAACACAAAGTTCTGCGATGTCTTGGCCGTCGTAATGCCCACTGCTTTGACCGCACCTGGCAGGCGGCCCTGGGCCGTGTTCACGCGATTCTGAATGTCGACCGTTGCCAGATCCGGATTCCGCGTCAGATCGAATGTCACCAGCACCTGGCTCGTCCCGTCATTTCCGCTGGTCGAGGTGATGTACTTCATTCCCTCGGCGCCGTTGATCTGCTGCTCCAGCGGAATCGTGACCGCACTCTCCACCGTCTGGGCGCTGGCCCCGATGTAAGCGCTGGTGACGCCCACCTGCGGCGGTGCAAGATTCGGAAACTGCGCAATCGGCAGCGACGGGATCACCGCCGAGCCCGCCAGCACAATCAATAGCGCACAGACCGATGCAAATACCGGACGTCGTATGAAAAAATTAACGAACATGAGAGATCAACCCCAAAACCGCAACCGCAGAGGACGCTGAGTACGCCGAGGCCTGGGAAATCTTGTGTCGCAACTACTGCAAGTCTGCCGCGATGTAAGAATCCAATAATTCCTCTGCGCTCTCCGCGTCCTCTGCGATTTTCATTCGCACTAACTCATGGGAGCTACCGGCGCTCCGTCCCGCAGAAACTGGGTACCCGAAATAATCACTTTCTCTCCGGGCTTGATTCCAGCCCGCACCTCGTAATTGTTGCCCACGGTTTCACCAATGGTCAGCGGCCTCTGCTTGGCCAGGAACGTGCCGCCGCTCTGCGGTTCTGCCACAAATGCGAAATACTGTCCTGCCAGCCGCGACACGGCCAGAATCGGGACCTCCGGATTCTGATGCGTCCCCCACACCACCCGCGCCCGGATAAACTGCGATTGCCGCAGCGCATCATTCCCATTCGGGATGCGCGCTTTCACCAGCACCGTCTGCGTTGTGTTGTCGACTTGCGGAGAAATAAAGCTGACACGCGTATCAGCCAGCACCTTTCCGTTACTGTCCAAAACCTGCACCGGCAAATTCATCTTTAACTGCGACGACCGCTCGATCGGCACATACACGTATGCCTCGAGGGTTCCCGGTTGATCAACCGTCGTAAGCTGAGTTGCGCTCGTGACTCGATCGCCCACCCGCACCGGGATATCGCCCACGATTCCAGTTCGCGGCGCCGTCACCTTGTAATAATGCAGTTGCACTTGCTGCTCGCTCACTTGCGCATCGAGCGCCTCCATCTGCGCTTGAGCGGCTTCAAACGTCGACTTGGCTTGATCGAGATCCTGCTTGCTGATCACTCCTGCCGCCGAGAGCCCCTGACTGCGCTCATATTGTTGTTTCGCCCAGTTCAACTGGGCCTGCTGCGCCGCCCGCGCGCTCTCCTGGCTCTTCACCGTTGCCTGCTGTTTCAACGGATCGATCTCCATCAGCGCGCCGCCGGCAGCCACTTTATCGCCCGAGTGCACGAAGATCTGCGTAATCTGCCCCTCCACCTGGGGCATGATTACTGCCGAATCGCGCGACTTCAAAGTGGCGACATATTCGGAGGCGTCGTTTACAGGCTGAGCCTTGGCTTCTATGACTTTCACGGGCATGGCCTGCATCCCGGCAGCCTGCGGATTCTGTGGCTGGTTCTTGGAACAGGCAATGCTCGCCGCAGAAGCAAGGCAGAGCAGGCTGGTGATCACGATTTTGTAAACCTTATTCTCCATGGTTGATACCGTTTCTATGTTTCTGTTGGCGTCGGTCCATTAGCCAATCTGGTGTTGACTGGAGGACCTCCGATCCCGCCGATGGGGGGAGAGACTTGCCCTAGCCAGTAGTCGACCCGGTAGCTTAGTTGCAGTGCAAGCACACACCGTCGCTATGTTTAACAATTTCATGACGGGGCATTGTATCCCGAAACTCGATTTTTCTCCGTAATCCGGGGCAGCGCGGTTTTAGAAAGCTCACGCCACAGGATCGAGCGTTCTCTCGACGTCCAGTCGAGAGCCGCCGCAACACCGACCTTCACTTCCTGAGCATCTTCCCTAGAATTTCCTTCACGATCTTCGCTGCTACGGTCGCGGTCATTCCCGAAACGTCAGGCACGGGGTTATATTCGACGACATCGGCGCCGACGAAGTCTCCGTCAATCGCATGCAAATGAGCGATCGCCTCGCGCACCGACATCCCGCCAGGCTCGCGATGCGAAACACCCGGCGCAAACGCCGGATCAAGCACATCCATATCGAAAGAGACGTAGATCGGCCCCGCGGCCTTCAAGTGATGGTGAACTGGAAGATCCCGCATCTCCGTCACCTCCACGCCGAACCTTCGCGCCTGCTCCCGCTGATGACCATTCATCGTGCGAATCCCAACCTGCACCAGCCGTTTTGCCAGTCCGGACTCCATGATCCGCGCAAAAGGGCATGCATGCGACAGCCGGGTCCCTTCGAACTGGTCATACAAGTCCGGATGTGCGTCAAAGTGGAAAATTGTCAGCTCCGGATACTTCCGCGCGAACGCTTTCACGATCGGATAGGTAATCGAATGATCGCCACCCAGTGAGACGGGCTTGCGCCCCTCAGCAAGCAGCTTGCCGATGCCGGACTCGATGACCTCGAATGCATCTTTCTCCGAGAATGCAAGATCGCCCGCGTCAGCAAAAGTGTCCGCCGCCCCAAGGTCTACGCCCAGTTCGGTCCAGTCATTGGAGGCATCACAGTGCATCGCTTCGCGAATCTTTGGCGGAGCGTCTCCCGCGCCTCGCAGATAAGACGACTGCCCGTCAAACGGGATGCCCAA
>DATEHP010000355.1:0-9028 GCA_035279505.1 Candidatus Sulfotelmatobacter sp.
ACAACTTGGTGGAACTTTGGAGATCAACTCCGGCAGTACGGGCACCAGAATAGTTGCGTGTCTGCCCATTTCGGAGACATCATCGAAGGAGGATTTGAGTTCCACTTCAGAGACCTCGCCTGCTGCCGCATAGTCAACCAATAAGGAGTGGGACGTCGGGTGGCGAGGGCAGGATGAATACCGGAGACTCCACGCGCCGCTTAGCAGCATTCTCGAACTGCGCATGTATTGCCCTCGCTGGCGTTTCGCTGAGCTGAAGCTCGCGGGGGCCGCAACCGGAGTAGTCATCAACACCTACATCCATCGCTCGTGCTGTGCGTGCCAGTCAGTGCGTAATCTTCAACCGAACCATCTCGACCACTTCTGCAGGACCAGGCGGCTCAGTGTGTGTCAGCGTCTTATGGAAGCGATTCCGAAGGGTGAGACCGCAGGCGGCGTTTGTTGTGAAGGGCAGACCATTCGTCACGGATTTCCTCGGCGCGGCGTATAACACGTCCGGCCAGTTCGCTGAGGTTGGAAGATCCGTCAGCCCGGTCGGAAGCAGGGCTTTGGTTCACGCTAGAGATCTCCAGAGATTGCAACTTGTCGAACAGAGGGGTCATGGCACGGTTTGGTTCGCGGAAGAAGATACTGCCTCGCACACGTGCGAATGTCCATCCAAGGCGCTCGAGCATAGACTGGCGCTCAATGTCGTCGCGAAGCTTTTCGAGCGGGAGATCACGATCTCCATCGCACTCGATGGCCAGACGCTTTCCGTTTCCTTCCACAACCAGATCAATGCTCATGGAGCCGACTTTCCAGCGAGGAATGACGTGGTAACCCGCTTGAACCAGTCGCTTCATGACATCGCGTTCGAGGGCGGACTGAACTTTCGCCTCTTGGTTGTCGAAGGTTCGAGTGAGGAGTTCGGGTGACTGGGCGTGCTCAATGAGACGCCGCCGCAGGTCGCCGGGTTGAAGGTCAGTTTGCGGGTCCAACGAGTGGACGATCCACATCTGATCTCGCGCGCGGCTGGCTGCCACGTTATACCGTTGCTTGAACATCTGCTGGTCACGAAGATAGAGGGGGCCGGCTGCCGGAGCGTCCACAACCGACAGGAAAACCACGTCTCGTTCATCTCCCTGAAACTGCGCCGAGGTTCCACACAGCAAGCGATGCCGTTCATACGCGTCGGGAGCAAGGTGTGTTCTCAGAAGACGGTCGATCTCGAGGGCTTGCTCCTCGCCCACAAGGGAAACGACACCAATACTGGATGGCCATCCAAATTCGTTGGTTTGGTATTCCGGCTGTTCAAGTGCGGCTGCGATGAGGGAAGCAACGACTCTGGCTTCCTGGCGGTTGATTTTTCCGTCCCGTGTCGAGCCCATGACCGGGTAGGCAAGAATGTGAGGCCTCAGCTGAACGTGGCTCGCATCGCGCAGTGTTTTAATGTCACCATCGTAAGAAAGTTGATTGCTGAACTGGATGATTTCGCTAACGCAGCGAAAGTGCTCGACCAACCGGACCGTTTCACCAAACGATTGACGGGCTAAATCGTAGACTGAGGTTTGGCCATCATATAAATGTGCGTTCGGAATGCCATGGAGGAACTGGTCAATCAAGTTCTGAATTACAGCGACTTCTTGTCCGACGGCGGACGGGCTGACTTGTTCATGGTCCCCGACGACAATGACGTTGTGACCCAGGTAAAGTGCAACGAGAGCCATAACGTCGCTCTGACTGGCTTCATCGATAATGACCACATCAAAACGTGACTTTCCTGGATCAAAGTTCTCGACCACTCTGGACAGGGGCATGACCCAGACCGGAACGGCGCCCCAACACTCCGTCATCTTATGGGCCGCCTCTACGCGCAAACGCGGCGCACGAAGACCTGTGCCCTTGCCGATCTTTCTTATTGTGTCGAGCCAGCCGATCAGCGCTTGTCTTTGGGGAAGAGAAGTTCTCCGCGCCTGAAACATCCAGGCGAGGTTGTCAATGAGATCAATCGTTGTACCCTGCACCTGGGTGGCCGCCCGCTCGATGGAGGTTTGAAGTTCATCGATCGACACACTAGCGCGACGGTCCAATTCGCTTTGAATCTGGCGCCACGTCCAGGCTTGCGAGGGGTCTCCCGGTACGTTGGCGCTCGCGTGTGCACCCGTGCGGGCTCGAATCGCTGCG
This sequence comes from Candidatus Sulfotelmatobacter sp., assembly GCA_035279505.1. Lineage (GTDB taxonomy): Bacteria > Acidobacteriota > Terriglobia > Terriglobales > Acidobacteriaceae > Sulfotelmatobacter. The sequence goes on from DATEHP010000355.1 coordinate 2,164, forward strand.
GCCCAAGCTGGCGCTGCCATCTCAAGCCGGGCCAGCAAAACATTCCGACGTTGCAGGTTCCATCGGAGCTCGTGCAGTTCAAGTAGCCGTGTGTGGCCGCGGCGGTACGCCTTGGAATCCAACGAATCCACTGCTTCCAGGATGTTCCCGATTGTGCGAGATCCTGGAAATGACCGAACCGCAACCGTGAGTCGCTCACGCAACTCAGCCAGCTTTTGGTTAATCTCGCACGACTTCAGATGTTCGCCTCGCGCCGCAAGAATTGGCGGGAGGGAGTCCGCGACGGCACTTCGCAGTCTTCTTAACTCACCATCGTCGCCCACGACCACGGGCTGCTCCGCGAGGAACTTGTCCCATAGAAATCCAGCCTCCTGCAATTCCTTCTCTACCGGGCTCCAGATCTGTGAGTGCCACACCAGGCAATCTCGAATCGGGGTACAGAATTGAATTGCGGCTTTTTCGATGTCAGCTCCCATCTCCGCTGACGCGCTTGCGCCCAAAGGCGTCATTTGCCGGTCCCAACGGATGGCGAGGTTCTTGCGAAAAAGCTTGACCCGTGAAAACTTACTGGCTGCCAGGAAATGATCGGCGAGTTTCGGTTCGTCACCATCGACCCGGGTCGCCCGAATGAACTGCTTCCAGCGCCTATGGGTCAGGAGGCTAAAGAAGCCCAAGCTGCCTCCCGTTCGCAAATGTCCGTGGATCTCGGTTGCCGTTTGCTCTTGCTGTTCAAGGCGCGACTCGTCTGCCAGGGTGGTTGCGTGCTGGATTAGGATCTCCTGCGAACCCGCCGCCTCAAGCTGCACTTGCTCGATGAGGGAGAGCAATTTCTCCCAAGTCTCCCGATGCGGGCCACCATTTTTCCCCGCGTAGAGGGCCGCCAGTTTCCATCTCTCGCTGGTGGCGAGGACACCAACCGCTCGCTCGAGCTTGATTGCGATTTCCTTCAGAGAGTCTGCGGAAACATGCCCTTTATCGCGCCGCCAAAGATCAGAACGAGACTCGGGGTTCGCATGTTCGAGGCGTGTCCTTTCGCGCAACAGTTCCTCGAAATGGTTTGGCGATGGGAGTTCGCCGGGGCCTGGTAGTTGACCCGATAATTCACTCTCGACGTCTTGCGATATGGACCGATTCGTGGCATAGAGTTCCGCAAGTTCACCACCGGAAAGCGATAACTCGATATCGGCTTGCACGGGGCCGGGTATCCAGCCATTGACCTCGACCTCGCGCGCGATTTTTCGAGCCGCCTCAGAAGGCTGCCAAGACCTACCTCCGACCATAACATCCCGGTACTCATCGGAACGCGCTTTCCCGAGCTGTTGGCGCAGATCCGTCAATCGGCCAAGCAGCTTTGCTCTTTCTTGTCTGAGCCCGTCGGCACTGAATTCGAGCGACTTCGCATCCGTCTTGGACAGCCGGTCAGCAATGGTACTGACCGCACTCTCAAGTTGCATGCGGCTGTCCAGATCGTTTTCGAGCAGACTCACAGCCAGCGAACGTAACTCTGGGACGATCTGACTGCGTACCATCCGGAGCGCTTTCGTCGTGTGACTGGTGACGAGTACGCTCTTTCCTTCCGCGAGCAAGTGACCAACAAGATTTCCGATGGTGTGCGTCTTTCCAGTACCGGGAGGTCCCTGAACGAGAACTCCGCCCGAATGCTCGAGTTGGCGCGCGATCCGGATCTGCTCCGGATTGGCGGGCTTGCTGAGGAGGATCTCCGCGTCAGGGAGCCGAGGTGCCAGGCATTCTGGACCTTCGATATGCGGAGGTGGTTCGAGACCCACGATATTGAGAAGTGACCAGGGCAAGTCATTCCGGTTGCGGAGATCTTCCAACACAGCCTCGATAGCGGCGGCAAAGCCAAGCGTCCGATGGCGAAGAAACAGCACCGGCTCACGTCCAATCCGCGGATCATCGCTTTCTCCGTCTGGCGCACCCGACTCAACGAATTCACCCCGGGGTGAGAGTTGCACAATCAGGCGCTGGAGAAACGCCGAGGTGGGACCGTCGTCGAGCGGGGAGTAGCCTTGCTCCTCTAATTCATCGCGACATCGCCCGATGGCCCGGCCATCCACGTCTGGCATCGACTGAAATAGCGCGGAATAGAGTTCGACCGGATGTTCAGTCTCTGTCAGCGTAAACTCCGGAACCGATGGACTGAAGCTGAGTTGGAGGCGCTGCAGCAAGATGGGATGGCGCACCGTGCCTTCCGGCCGGCGCCAGCAGAGTATCCCGTCGCCCAGGACGATCTCAACACGTTCGGCTTCGCGTTCCAGACGCCCGTGGAGCTCATAGAAATCTTCAAAGATCTTCATCGCCGCCCGAGCCGGCTTCTCGGCATCCGCCCAGTGGTTTCGTTGCACCTTCCAATGGTCGAATGCCGCTACCCGTTTCGGATCACTTCCAAAGTGCACGCGCGCAGCGCCGCCTGCGGACGTCTCGTTTCTGCGCGGAGATACTTCCTTGAACGGATCTTCCCAACCGGGTTCGAGCCACGGCTCGATCAGAGCCGGAGGAGTTGGTGGATTGGTAAGTCTCGGGCGAGCAATTTTGAGTATGAAATCCGAGTCCTGTCGCTCGGCCGGCTCCCCATTGCCGTTTGCTAGAAGGACCGGTACCTCATCGGTCGGAGAAGATCCCTTCCTGATCGAAGGGTGATCGGGTAGGTTTTTCAGCCGCTGGGTCCACAGCTGTTCGCCAATGTTGCGCTTGACGGGATTTCGATGCTCATTGAGTGCTGCCAGGTAACGGAAGACTCTCAGAAGCCGGTCCCGCCCAATACGGATGGTTTCACTATCCACGAGCGCTCCAGTTGAGTGTCACTTCATCCCTCGATCACAGAACGTACCGACGCACAAAGTGAGGACAGCACAGATAAGAATCGTGGCAAACGCAGTCACGTCCAAACATGTCAATAAAAGGAATAAGAAGGCACCATTTTCTGAGAGAAGCCCCGCGGACAATGACGACGTACTGAGGTTTTCGGGGCAATGCAGGTTCCAAAATGTAAGCGATTGATATCAAGGGAGATGGGTTGCGATTTGAGGGGCTGCTCGATTTGGGACGACGCACAAAACTACCGGTCGGACGCAGGATTTACAGGCTGCTTATCTGGCGAGAGATATCCGTACAATTGGTAGCGGCGATTCGTTTCGGAAGCGGATCGATCCCGCGCACGTAGTGACGGCGAGGCCCTGATTGTGCGGGCTGCCTTGACCGTCATGGAAAATGCATTCAATAAAATTGCCCCCGAAGGAACCTTCCTTCGGGGGCAAGTCGCGCGAGAGTGAAGCGCAGCTACTCGCGCAATGTTGGTTTACTGACCTGTGCCGCTCAGCGTCACTGATGCGTTCGTCGCAGGAGCCGAAACATTCACCTGCAATGTCGCGCTCTTGAGACCCCTCGAAGTAGGTGCGAACGTCACGTTGACCGTGCAGAACGCGCCTGCCGCAAGGCTAGTGCCGCAATTGTTGTTCTGAGTGTACTGATTAGCGCTGCCACCAGCGGTCCGAATGCTGGTGAACGTCAGCACCGCGGAGCTAGTGTTGGTAACGGTTATCGCCTGAGGAGCACTGGTGGTATTCCTCGTGATGTTGCCGAAAGCCAGCGTACCCGGTGACAGCGTGAAGGTCGGAACGATGACCGTACCACTGAGGGTTACCGACTGTGAGGTCACAGGGGCGGCAAAGCCAACGGTCATGGTTGCGTTCTTCGTACCCGCACTGGTCGGAGTGAAGGTTACGCTGATTGTGCAGTTTCCCCCCACCGCTACGACGGCCGGGAATGCACCGCACGTGTTGGTTTGGGCAAACTGAGTGCCGAGTCCATTGATGCTGTTGATGGTTAACGGTGCCGTCCCAGTGTTAGCGACGGTTACCGTTTGAGCCGCTGTTGTCACATTCAGCGTGCTGCTGAATGATAGAGCGGTCGGTGTCACGCTAGCCGCCGGACTTACGCCCGTACCAGTCAGCGCGACGATTTGCGGGCTCGTCGGGTCCGAGTTCGTGATCGTCAGCGTGCCCGTCAGCACGCCCGTCGAAGTGGGCCGGAACCTCACGTTGATGCGGCAGCTCCTCCCCGGTGCCAGGCTGGTGCCACAGGTTGTGCTGTCGGAGAAGTTGCCACTCCACGCGAAGCTGATGCCAGTTAGCGTAGTGGTGCCAACGTTTGCCAACGTCACTGTCTGAGGCGCGCTGGCGGTGCCAACCAGCTGGTTGCCGAACAGCAACGCAGTGGTGCTCAGGCTGACGTTGCTCACGACCTGCGTCGCCGTCGCGGATGTACTGCCGAGGAAGTTGCCGTCCCCGGAGTAGGTCGCGGTCAGCGTCCTCGATCCTCCAGTCGCGAACGTCAACGTGCAGCTTCCGCTGCCCGCAGTCAGTGCCGCGCTGCAGGTCTCATTGGTGCTGGCCTTGACCGTTACGGTTCCGCTCGGCGTCCCCGTAAACTGCGGGGCAACGTGGAAGCTGACCGTCACGATCTGGCCGATGATGGCCGGATTGGGCATATTCGACATGATCACCGTGGTCGAGGAAGCCTGAACGATGTTCACGGCTCCATTCGGGTAGGCGATCGCGTAGTTCTTGCTGCTCGCGCCGGCGCACACGCTGGTATACGCACCCACTGCGCTAGTGGACGTCGCAGTCGTGGAGCAGGTCGCGGTGCCGGTCAGGTTGCCAGGTCCCTCTCCAGTGACGAACCCGCTGTAGCTCGGGGTCAGGGTCGGGATTGTTCCGCCGTAGCTCATCGTGGCCGGATTCGGTGCCGGCGAGATGGTCAACGACGCTGGGGTTACGGTCAGTGTGCCCGAGGCGGTGCTGCCCTGGAACCCGCTCTGCGTCGCGTACGCCGCGAACAGGGTGTGGGATCCAGCGCTCGGAGTTGGGATCGTGAAGCTGGCTGAGCCGCTGGCGAGAGGCTGACTCGCCGGCGTTCCAGCGTCAACAGTGAGCGTGACATTGCCCGGAGGGGTGAAGCCCGCCGGAGTCGAGGCCACGGTCAACGTGACGCTGCCGTTTGCGTTGTAGGTTACGGCTGGCGCATTGATCGTGATGGCCGTCGTGACGACTCCCGTGCCGGTCAATGAGACAACGAGCGTCCCGTGCGCCGGATCGTTTGTCGTGATGGCGATCGTTGCGCTCGCAGGCCCTACGGTTGTGGGAGCGTAGGCCGCCGTGAAGGTGCATGTTGCGCCCGGATTGACGCTGACGCAGCCAGAAGCCGTCGACGTGAAGTCGGAGGAGCCGCTCTGTGAACTCGCCAGTGTCAGGACGGCGTTGCCGGTGTTGGAGATCAGCACCTGCGCAGCCAGTCCATTCGCCAGCGTCGGAGTGGATGTGCCCACTGTGACGTTGCCAAATGCCAGCGAGACGGGCGAGATGCCGGCGATCGGGACAGCCGAGACCGTAGCGACATTCGACCATCCAGAGAGAAGTGCCGAGGTCGGATTGTAGCTCTGTGTGAACGGCACCTTGAAGCCGTCGTCGACAGCCTGCACCCTGTAGTAGTAGGTTGTGCCCGATACGAGACCCGACGAGTCATTGGTTTTGACCGTCGCGCCCCAATCGGTGCCTTCGCCTACCGCATTCACTGTAGCGCTTGGTCCGACCGAGATCGTCACTGGGGATGGAAATGCCGGATCAATGTCCCTTTGGACAGTGAATCCAGTCTCGTTCGCCGAGTTGTCGATCCAAGTTAACTGAACTCCTCCGGTGGTGGCAGTCGCAGCGAGCAAGTTCGAAGGCGCCGGTGGGGGCACCTGGAAGATGATCGGCCGCATCATGTCGTTCTCCTCGTGGCCGAGGATGTGGCAGTGCCACACGTACTCCCAACCAAAGTTGGTCGCGCCGTCGACTGTGTTCGCGCCGACATTGGTGAACGGGTCAACGTTCGTGAACATATTGGCCATGCCCGTAACGTCATTCAGGCGCACGCTATTCTGGATTGGCCACGGCAGTACAGGAGTGATTGGCTGCAGGGCGACGAGAATGTCCTCCAGTGGGTTCATCCGAACCGTGTCCTTCCATCCCATCTCATTTGCGTCCGGCGGGCGCAGTGAACCGTCCCAACCTACGCGATTGATGACTTGGACGTTGAACAGGTGGAAGTGGATAAAGTGGCTGTCCACACCATTGTGAGTGATCTTCCAGAGTTGCGTGTCACCCTGGCGTACGATCTCAGTGGCTGGATCGACATAGCCGAGCGGGATCGTCGTCTGGTTGGTGAAGTTGACGTTCGGCAACTCCGTGCCGAGTGTGGCATTCATGCGGCCATAGTCCAGCGTAAAGAGTTCCTGGATGGCCTTGTGGTTAAACGTTCCGCATTGCACCGGAGGTGTCGTGGCTCCGGTGCAGGCTGACGGTTCGGCGGCCAGCAGCGACTCGAAGGTCAGAGGCGCGATGGGCGTGAACGTCATGCTGTTGTCCCCAATACCGGAATACTTCGGCGGGAATACACCGTTATAGGCCGAGTTGTACGCGGGTTCGGGCACGATGGTGGTCGGTTGAGTTGCCGCGAAGATTCCTGGGGTCGTGGCGGTCGATGCGAACGCAGCTTTCAGGGCGGGAAGGCTGAGAGGCATTCCGCCTGCCGTCGGCGCGTCCACCACGACTTGCATGATGGTGCGGGTATTCGGCCCGTATCCGGCGGGTGTGTTTGGAGCGCCGCCGATGGGCGTCTGGTCACCGTCATCGGTGAAGTAGTCCAGGCGCGAATCGATGGCTGGAGCAGGCGCAGGCGCATCGTTATAGAGGATGAGCGTCTTGCCCGCGAACTTCGAGAAGTCCACAAGAACGTCGGCGCGCTCCGCCGGCCCCAACCACAGGCCGTGCACAGCGACGCTGCCGATCGTGATGCTCCGCGT
>DATEHP010000356.1:0-8889 GCA_035279505.1 Candidatus Sulfotelmatobacter sp.
CACGAACTGCGACAGATCATGCTGCGGATCTCTACCCTTGCGCGCCACATACCAGTCGCACATGGAAGTCAGGGCAGCCTGTGCCTCCTCGGAGAAGCGCAGATTTTTCTGCACCTCCGCCCGCACATTGAGCCGCTGCGCATCCGAGGTGTTCACCCCGACGTCATACCCGCACGAGTTCATCGCCGTGAGCACGGTAAACAGGGTTTCACTCGTGTCGAGGGTGATCGGAGTCTGAGGCGCTACTTGGGGCTGACCCTGGGCTGGAGTTTTGGGCTGAGTCTGCGGCGGAAGCTGGGGCTGAGTCTGGGCCGGAGGCTGGGGCGGAGTCTGCGGAGCTTGGTCCTCAGTCTTGCTTTCGCCCTGATTCGGAACCTGGCTTTGAGCAAGGCAAACAACGGCGAGCAGCCCTGCCAAAGCCGCGATCAGAAACATTCGAAGTCCAATACTGAGAAAACGACTCAGGAATCCCTCCCGCAGAATGGCCGCACGCCCGGCCAGCAATCGAAGATAGGCGGAGAACACTCCTAAGTTTAAGGGCTAGAAAGCAGAGGGGTCAAACCGCCCACAAGAAACCGAAGCAAGGCATGCAGGGACCACCGCCCTCGCCTGTCCGTCGAGCGAAGCTCGGCTCCGGCTCAGTCGCCAAGTCGCGACGATAACGAACGAAAAAGAAAGGGAGGCTCGCTTCGAGCCTCCCTGTTCAGTTACAAACTGCAAGTTCCTAGAACGTAATTTTGGCGTTGAGTGCAACCGATCGGGCGTTGCTGCCGAAGGCGGCCTTGAAGTTCCCAAAGACACCATTCGGGAAGAAATCACCACCTAACTGTTTCGGCAACAGAGTCGAACTTCTCGGTTCCAGAACGAGCCTCTGGCCAGTCGACGCAGCACTGACCTGGTCCGCCTGGCTTACAAAGCCGGTCGTGTACTGTGGGTGGTTGAGCACGTTCACCGCGAGAACGCCGAACCGGAATTCGACTCGTTCACCAAACTTGACTCCTTTTGAGACTCCGAGGTCAAGGTTGTTGATCGCGGGTGAGGCGAGTGTGCTTCGTCCAGCAGTGGCGAACACTCCTACTCCGGCACGAACCCAACGTGCCGTGGGATCGTTTGCAAAGTACCCAACCGTATCCTTACTTTGGTTCACGATCGCGGTCACATCGCTACCACGATTGCCAGCTCCGCCGGCGTTGAAGAGCACGCGATCACCGGCGTTGTCGAGGTTCAGGTTCGAATCTTGACCACTTTGGAGTGTCCCCCACTGGCCGGTTTCGTAGATGTACACCGGGGTGATTTCGTAGCCCCCCAGAATATTCTTAGCCAGCCAGTTGGAACTATGGCTAAACCACTGCGTATCATAGACCACGGACAACGTGAAGCGCTGCCGGTGATCCAACACGGAATTGCCTCGCTCCTGATGCAAGTTACGGAAATCTTGCGGACGGCGAGGAGCGATAACGGTGGAGAAGAAATCCGCCGTGCTGTTGTCAATCATGTGACTGAACGTGTAGGCACCCTGGAAATAGAGGCCCTTCGACATTCTGTGTTGCAGCTGAGCCTGCAGGCCATGATAGGTTGATGCGCCGAAAGGCATGAACCCCACGATAAAGTTCTGGTTAAATCCTGCCGCATCGTAAGCCGGCACGATAGGATTCAAATTTTCTAAATCCGCCAAGGTGAGCTGGCCTGCAGCTGTAGTGCTATTTTGCAGGCCTTGGCAAGTGGCGTCGCACCCACCCAGGAATGTTGGAAGTGTATTGCTAGCGGTAACCGGGGCCTGAACATTCAGGCGGTTCTGGACATTCAGTTTGACGCCACGGCTTCCTACATATCGGATCTCGGCCGTGTAGTCGGATCCAAATACCTTTTGAATCCCAAGGTTCCAGGACTCACCGTAGGGATAGTCGACCTTATTCGGCAAGTACGACGAGGTACTCGCCCTCGCGGTGGCTTGGTCAAGCACCGTGATGCCGCTCAGGTTCTGGAAAGGAATTCCGCCGTTGGCCAGAAACGCGTTTTGCGCGCAGGTTGTCGGACAATCGATCGTCGAGCCAATTTGAGGTGGCCGTGAGAGCACGCCGATATTGTCATAGAGGACGTCATATGCAATTCCGAAACCTCCGCGGATAGACGTGCGACCGCTCGTCCCTGGGGAGTAGGCAAACCCGACCCGTGGAGCAAAGTCCGCCTTCGGCGCCTGTGGGGATCCGAACGTTATGAGTCCCGGAACGTTAGCGATACTGTTCAGCGTCTGCTGCGTCCATCCGAACGGAGTGCTTGTGTACTCGTAACGTACGCCCAAATTCAGGTTCAGGTTGTGGGTCACCTTCCAGATATCGTTCGCGTACCAGTACACGGCATGTTGGTCTCCCGAATAGCCGGAGTTGCCAAAACTGCGCTCTGCAAACCCTTTGTCCTGCAGCGGATCCTGGTCCCACGCAAAATCGCTCATCGTCACCCAGTCGTAGTCGCCGCGTGAACGCTGAATGAATTTCTGGGGACTGATGTACTTGCGGCCCTCGACTCCAAACTTCAGAGTGTGTGAGCCTTTGATCCACGTCAGATTGTCAATCAACTGGTACAGATTTTGTTGTCCATATTGTGGAGCATTTCCGTCCGGTCCGACGTTCAGGCCCAAGTCGTCCATCGTCAGATTCGGGAACATATCCAAGGTTGGCATGAAGGTCTGTTTGCCAACGACAAGCGTGAATCCGGTTCGCATGTATCCAGCACGGAGTTCATTGCTGATGCTTGGCGAGAACGTGTGGAATTCAGCCAGGCTAATCAAGTGTCCAGGAACAGCCTCGTTCGTATAGAACACGGGAAGCGTCGCAGCGTTGTCGATAAGCGTTACCTTGTTATAAATGTACCGTCCGCGGATCTGATCCTTACCACTCAGATCGTAATCCATCGATGTCGTAAGATCGGCCGCGTTGTTCCAAAAAGGCGCTTGAATCGGAACACTGCCGATCTCAACAGGCGAGGTGGCGGCACATGTTGAGGACGGTGTATTCGAAGTACAGACACCAAGAGTGTCTGTAGCGCTGGGAGCTACTGCCCACTTCTGAAGCGCCGTTACATTGGCCGTGTTTCCACCAGCAGCACTCAAAATGGCTGCCAATTGTGCATACCCGTTCGCTGTCGGGGCGGAGACTTCAGGCGGCGTCGAAGCTTCGCCGAGAGGCGTCCGTTCGTAGTTCACAAATCCGAATAACTTGTTCTTCAAGAGCGGCCCACCGAACTGGCCGCCAAATCGGTTGCGGTCAAATCTTGGATTCTTGGGAGTGTACGTGCCATCGGGGTTCTGTTTAGTGGTCAACACAACAGCGTTGTCAATCGCGTTCAGATTTCGATTCTGGAAATATTCGTAAGCGGCACCATGAAAGGAGTTCGTTCCGCTCATGACTGACGTGTTGAACTGTCCTCCGGTGGAGTGCCCGAATTCTGCGCTGAATTGGTTCTGCAGAATGGTGAAGTTCTGAACGGCATCATTGGGAACGTACATGGTCGGCCCAGTAATTCCCTTGTCGTTGTCATCGACGCCTTCAATCGTGAAGTTGTTGTTGCGCGGCCGCTGACCGCCGACTGCGGGGCCAGTGCCTGCACCTAAGCCACCCGTGCTGCCGACACCCGCCTGCAGTAGCGAAAGATTAATTACACCGAGCGCGCCAGCTCCCGCTGTAGGAATGCTTTTCAAGGTTTCTATTTCATACGTTGTACTCAGCTGAGGGGTTGTGGTGTCGATAATCGGCGGTGCGCCCGAGACTTCGACCGTCTCTGTTGCCGCTCCTGGCGTCAGCGTCACGTTAATCGTGCCCGTCTTGTTTAACTGAACATCAGTTGTCTGCGCGAAGGCCTTGAACCCCTGCCCTTTAACGTTTACGCGATAAGTTCCCGGCAGCAGGTTGTCGGCTCGGTACTCGCCAGTTCCGTTCGTTTTTGCTCGGGTGACCTGGTTCGTGGCGACGTTGGTGACTTCCACATCGGCTCCGACCACCGCCGCACCCGACGAGTCAAGAACGGTTCCTACAAGGGTTCCGCTAGTAGCCTGACCAAACATGTTGAGTGAGGCCAGCGCCAACACGCTTAATACCGCAAGCACGAAAGCGACAAATCTAAAATTCCGCGCTTCAAGTCTCATATTTGTTTTCTCCTGAACTCTCGAAGAACTTCGGGCCATCCCACCGCTGACACTTCATAACAGCCGGTTGAGAGAGCACGCCTGCGCAGCATTTGGGCAAGCACAGATCAACACTCCGCCCTCACACCTTCTGTGCAAGTCACAAACCAAAACAGCGAGTCTGTAACATGCTTGTTTCCTGCAAGTTATGTCTTAACGGTGGGCACATCATACCAAAATGCGGAGATGTCCGCATTAACAATATGATGATTGGTATCGGGTCCATCCTGTAACCCTCTGGAACCCTCTGCACGACCTGATTTTCGCTCCAGTCGTCCCCAACGCTAACAATCGGTGAGTGTTTCGGTACCCTGACAAAACCGCCTTTTCCGGGCCCTGAAAAACAGACCTCCGATGTATAATCCGCCGAACCAATGCCACTCGCTGCGGGGAGCAGGCTCGGACCTTTCGAGATTCAATCCGCCGTCGGCGCTGGCGGCATGGGAGAGGTCTATCGTGCTCGCGACACCCGCCTCGATCGCACCGTCGCGATCAAAGTTTTGCCGGTTCATCTCAGCTCGACTCCCGACCTGCGTGCCCGCTTTGAGCGCGAGGCCAAAGCGATCTCAGCTCTTCAGCATCCCCACATCTGTGTCCTCTACGACGTCGGCTCACAAGAGAACGTGGACTTCCTCGTCATGGAGTACCTGGAAGGCGAGACGCTTTATGCTCGCCTCGCGCGCAAACCGCTCGCTCCTGCCGAGACTCTGAAGGTCGCCATCGAAATCGCCGACGCGCTCGACAAAGCGCACCGCAGCGGGATCGTTCATCGCGATTTGAAGCCCGGCAACGTCATGCTCACCAAGAGCGGTGCCAAGCTGATGGACTTCGGCCTCGCAAAGCCTCTCGGCCTTGGCAGCGGACCAAAATCGGGTTCAGCGAGCGTGGCCTCTGTAGCCACGATGGCCGCTACCATGGCCGATCTGGCTTCGCCCGTCACGGTCGCCGGCACCATCGTCGGCACAGTGCAGTACATGAGCCCAGAGCAAATTCAAGGCAAAGAAGCCGACGCGCGCAGCGACCTCTTTGCTTTCGGCGCTTTGCTCTACGAAATGCTCACCGGCAAGCGCGCTTTCGAAGGCAAAAGCCAGCTCTCGCTGGCCAGTGCTATCCTCGAAAAAGATCCCGATCCGATCTCGGTTGTGCAGCCGCTGACTCCTCCGGCTCTGGAGCAGATCGTGCGCACATGCCTCGCGAAAGAACCGGACGATCGTTTCCAGAGCGCTCACGATCTCAAACTGCAATTGCAATGGATCTCAGCCGGCGGCAGCCAGCTGGGCACGCCTGCTGTGGTCGCCTCTCCCCGAAAAAAAAGATTCACCATGCTCACCGCCGTGTTGGCAGCGGGCTGGCTCGTCGCTGCCAGCGCGGGCATAGTTGTTCTGATGTACGCGAAGCGGCTTACACAGGCGCAGCAGCCCGTCCATGCTTCCATCAAGAAACTGTCCGCCTTCGATTTTGCGCCGGTGCTGGCTGGCTCCCCCGCGCTCTCGCCAGATGGACGCCAACTCGCTTTCATCGCCTGGGCAAAGAACTCCAGCCAGCTTGGAGGCGCCGATTTCGGTGGTGTGCTCGTCATTCGTGACATGAGCAGCGGAGAAGCCGTGCCTTTATCGGGCACTGACGGGGCTGCCTTCCCCTTCTGGTCGCCTGATGGTCAGTATCTCGGCTTCTTCGCGCAAGGCAAGTTGAAGAAAGTCGCAGTTCACGGTGGCGCCGTGCAAATCCTGTGCGATGCGCCAGCCGGCCGTGGCGCGAGTTGGAGCTCGCGCGGCATGATCGTCTTCGCTCCGGCTATCGCCGGTCCGATGCAATCCGTCTCCGATGGCGGAGGGACGCCAACGCAACTTCTCCCCGCGCGTCAGGATTCGACGGACTTTACTAACCGCAATCCATACTTTCTGCCGGATGGTGAGCATTACCTCTTTACAGCTCGCGGCGGCAAAGACGCTCTGGGCGGCGTCTATGCTGGATCACTCTCCGGAGAACAACCGCGCGAAATCTTGCCCATCGGCTCCAACGTTGCTTACGGCGATGGATATCTCTTCTACCTCAAAGAGAGCACGCTGACCGCGCAGAAATTCGATCCCGCTACGCTGCGCTTCGAAGGCAAACCGATCTCGATCGCCGCCAACATCGAGTACTACAATCCCCGCGATCTCGGATACTTTTCCGTCAGTGGCGATACCCTCGTCTTCAACATCGCCGCTCCCAAGAACCGTCAACTGACATGGCTCGACGCGTCCGGCAAGCCACTCGACCATTTCGCTGATCCCGCCACGTATACAGGCGGCATCTTCTCGTCCGCAACGCAGATCGCAGTCGTCTCCCGCGCCAACCCGAATGGAAGTGGCAACAGCTTGTGGACGGCCGACGTGCAGCACAAAACCGTCACTCGCCTCACCAGTGACAGCGAAGTCGAGCAGAGTGGCGTCATGGCCGCTGACGGCAACAGCGTCTTCATCAGCAGCAGCAGTGGTTACATGACCACTCTTGTGCGCCGTTGGTTGACGGCTTCCGGGAAGGAAGAAACAATTTTCGAAGAACCCCGAGGGTTCTTCTCCATCACCAGTATTTCCCGCGATGGCCGTTATCTTTTCGTCGCCCAACAGGACCCGAAGACGAGCTGGGATATCTACTACGTCGACCTGCAGGGCGATCGCAAAGTTACACCCTTAATCAACAGTTCCTACTCCGAGCAGGACGGCCGCCCCTCTCCGGATAACAAATGGCTGGCGTATCTCTCGAACGAAACTGGCCGCGATGAGGTCTATATCACCTCATTTCCCAGGGTAGGGTCCAAGTGGCAAGTCTCCAACGGAGGGATCCGGCTTCAGGACACGAACGGCGTGATGGACTGGTCCACCGATGGCAAACATCTCCGCTATCAGCAGGCAGACAAACTCTTCGATGTCGCCGTTCGCGACGTGGGCGACAAACTGGAAATCTCGGCCCCGACTGAAGTGATGAGCTTGCCCCCCGACTCTATCGTGATCGCGATCCTGCCCGACGGCAAACGGACGCTGGTCGCCCTCTCCACCTCCGACCAGGCCTCCGGTTCTCTCGACCTCCTCCTGAACTGGCAAGCCCAGGTCCACTGATTTTCCTCCGTGTCCGACTCCATGTCCTCTGCTGTGAATGTCTTTTGGCACCCCAGGCATAATTTCGGCAACTCCACCTCCTCAAACTGCAACTTATCTGCGGATTCGGCTGCACGCAAAGCCCACGCCTGCCGTGGGCGCACAGGAGGAAGTCAATGAAAAATAAATGGACTCGTTTGTTGCTCTGTGTGGTGGTGATAGGTCTAACGTCGGCGTGGGCACTCGCGCAAGACGACACGAGCAACAAGTCAAAGGGCGAAGTCAGAAACCTCACCGGATGTCTCACCAAGTCCGGCGGCGGCAATGAATATCTTCTGACCGCCACCGACGGCAGCACCTGGGAAATCCACGAGAACAGCTCCGTTGATCTCGCGTCTCACGTGAACCAAACGGTCGAATTGCGCGGCGTAGTTTCCAACGAGAAGGCGCACAACATGAAGGAAGACGCTAAGGATATGGCCAGCGACACTGGCGCAACCAAGCACAAAGCCGAACATGGACACCTGAAGGCCACCAGCCTCCACAAGATGAGCGATTCCTGCCAGTAACGCTGTAGGAATAGCGAAAATAAAAAGAGGCGGAACGAATGTTCCGCCCTTACCTTTTGACTGAAAACTGAAAACTGCCTTTACCCTTTCACACTAATCTTCGAGAACGACAACACTGCCCGGCTCGGTGTCGGACGCCCCATCGACAGCGCCGGACGGAATGTCGTGAAGATCAGCATCTGCTTTACTTTCGGCAGCACTTCTTGCGACTCGTTCGAATCCGAAAGAATCCGGTAATCCTGCACCCGTCCGTTTGAATCCACGTACGCTTCGATCACCAGCGAATCATCGTCGATGGTGTCCATCGACAAACCGAAAGTGCTGGGCTGCAACTCTGGGCCGGTGTTAACCATCACCAGCGGCACATCGTTATCCGCGCGTAGTGACGACGGCGCCACGAAGTACACCATCGCGATACCGAAGAGAATGACTGCGCTGACAAAGCCGGCAGCTGCCGGAACCATGAATGCATGGAGCGCATTCTCCAGCCGCACCATGAGACCTTCAAACCGGCCTCCCCGCGCGTATGCTGCCTCACGCGAAATCGCCAGGCGCAACTTCAGTCCAAGATCCGCAGGAACCTCCGGCCGCGCAACATTCGCCAACAACTGCTGTGTACGCCGCAGCGCCTGATACTCACCTTGGCACGCCGGGCATTGGGCAAAATGATTCTGCAGCGCAAGCATCTCCGTGCCTGTCACTGCCCCATCCAGGTATGGCGAGAATAACCGCTTCGCCTGGGGGCACTGCAGTCCTGCTGGTTTTTTCGCGCCCGTCTTTCGAATGCCAATCATGGCATCACCTCGACCCTTCTACCCCCTCCAGTTACCCGTGACCGCGAGCCCTGTTCTTGGGGAGCGGTCAACCCCAGTTCATTTCCAACCTCACGCACATACGGCGTCAGTCTTTGCCGCAGGGCATCACGGCCTCGTGTCAGCCGCGACTTCACCGTGCCCAGCGAAACTTCGAGCACATCCGCGATCTCTTCGTAGGACATCTCTTCCAGGTCGCGCAAAATCAGCGTCGTCCGGTACGGTTCCGGCACCTTCCGCAATTCTTC
>DATEHP010000357.1:0-19767 GCA_035279505.1 Candidatus Sulfotelmatobacter sp.
TACTTCAAACTGTACCAAAGCCAAATGCCGGTCATAGAGAAAGCGATCGAAACGGCAGCACTGATGCTGGGAAGCGATCGATCCCGAGGTTACTGCCTGGAAATGATCTGCGCGGACTTTCTGGCCGGCGCCAACCTGGACAACGGAGATCCGGAAACCCTGTTGTTCTCAATGGCGCGGTTCTTTCGTTTCCTGCCGGAGGACCAGAAGCACGTGTTCCTGAAGAACCTGACTGAGAAAGCCTCATGAAGGAGATTCAGAAGAGGTCCGGTCTCTTACGTCTGGATCCTGTGGCATACGAGAGTCTGCGACAACTGGTCCTGCGCCGTGACAGCTGGCGTTGTCAGTCGTGTGGCGCAATGTCAAATCTAGAGATTCACCACAGAGAGTTCCGCAGCCACTCAGGAACCGACTCGGAAGAGAACCTAATCAGACTCTGCAACGCCTGTCATAGCGAGGTGCATGAACGCCGATTGAAGGGCAGTTCGGTGTAATTCATCACGAGGGGTGTCCGGTAACACATCAGGCCGTAGTCGAAATATCACAACGAGACCTTAGTCCCAGGCCCACGAAAGGACATTCACGAATCTCGATGTTTTCAGGTTCCGCCTCGGCGGCGCCGTGTAGCCAACGCTGGCACTGCCGGTAGAATCGGTAGTTGCCAGATTTAGTCGAAACCGCCACTGGCGCCAGCGCTGCGAAGGTTACCGAAGGCGGACTCTGCTTCTTTCACGCTAATCCAAATAAAGCCGTGGAACTCGGCCGGATCGGCGGCAGGAAAGGCAGCAAAATTCCCGTTGGATCGGAGCCTCTGCCCAACTTGGACAGCCCTATGGCACTCCGGGATACCGTCACACGGCTGATCACCGATGTCTATGCCGGCAAACTGCATCCGAGGATAGCCACCGGACTCGCACCCCTGATGCACCTCCAGCTTCGCGTGCTGGAGAAAACGGATTTCGAGCCGCGAAAATCGAAAAACAGCTAAAGGCGATGACGGAGAATCGATAAAAACCGCCTATTTGCCGGGAACTGCCGGTAATTTGAAGCTGTCGAGCCATGCAGCAATGAGACCGCCTTGTCCTTTCTAAATTCACTGCCTTTCGGCGCTCGGGCATGATGGCTTGATTGTCCATGGTCCCATTATTAGCCCGGTTTCCATTGTTCTTGACGCCGTAGTGCGACGCGCCGATTCGTGACTATCCGCCGTTACCGCTCGAATGGCATTGATAGCAGTTAATGCTGTTGTACACATACCCGTTTACGTTCGGGTGCTGGAAGTTGTTGGCGTTGTTGCCGCCATGGCAGGCCGTGCACTGGAATATCGAGTAGTCGTTCGAATTCGTATGGCACGTGGCACAAACGCCGTTGGCGTTGCCATGGTTAATCGAGAATTGCGTGTACTGCGTGTGATTGAACGTGGCACCAGTCCAGGCGGTCGTGGTATGGCAGGTCGTGCAGGTGGTCGGGAAGAACTGAGGCTGCGCGGCGTGGCCGGGATTCGTGGTGTTGTTGTAATCGGTCTGATGGCAGCCGATACAGGTCGTGGGTAACGTGGTGTAGTTGCCGTTGACGTGGCAGTCGGTGCAAGCCCTGGGCGGTACGGTATGCGATCCGGTCAGGGGGAAAGCCGTGTTGTTGTGATTGAACGTAGAATCTGTCCAGACAGTGGTGTCATGGCAGAGTTCGCAGGTCGTCGGGAATCCGGCCGACGCGTGCGCCGGGCTGGTGGTTCCCGCGTAGTCCTTCTGGTGGCACGTGTAGCACAGTGTGCTATTGAGAGCGTAGTTGTTGTTGACGTGGCAGTCCGTGCACAGGCGCGGCGGAACGGTGTGCGCTCCAGTTAACTGGAAGCCGGTGGTGGTGTGGTTAAACGTGGCATCGGTCCACAAAACTGTGTCGTGACAGGTTTCGCAAGTTGTCGGGAAACCAGCCGCAACGTGATTCACCGGCGTGGTCGCGTTGTTGTAATCCGTTTGGTGGCACGAGACGCAAGCGGTGCTGGTCAGGTTGTAGTTATTGTTGACGTGGCAGTCGGTGCAGGCTCGAGGCGGCACGGTATGACTGCCACTCAGCGGGAACCCGGTAGTACTGTGATTAAACGTAGCATTCAGCCAGGTGCTGGTGCTATGGCACTGCTCGCAGGTTTGCGGAAAATTCGAGTTGACGTGGTTGGGATTGGTCGTGCCCTGGAAGTCCTTCAGATGACAGGTCACGCAGGCCGTGCTGGTCAGGTTGTAGTTATTGTTAACGTGACAATCCGTGCACGAGCGTGGCGGGACAGCATGCAGTCCGGTAAGCGGGAATCCGGTACTGTCGTGATTAAAAGATGCATTCAGCCAACTGCTAGTGGTATGACACTGCTCGCAGGTCTGCGGAAAATTTGAATTGACGTGGTTGGGATTGGTCGTGCCCTGAAAGTCCTTCAGGTGGCAGGTCACACAAGCCGTGCTGGTCAGGTTGTAGTTATTATTGACGTGGCAATCGGTGCAGGCGCGTGGTGGCACGGTATGCAGTCCGGTGAGCGCGAATCCAGTGCTGTCGTGGTTGAACTTCGCATCCGTCCAGTTACTGGTGCTATGGCACTGCTCGCAAGTCTGTGGGAAGCTCGAAGTCACGTGGTTGGGATTGGTCGTGCCCTGGAAGTCCTTCAGGTGGCAGGTCACGCAAGCCGCGCTTGTCAGGTTGTAGTTATTGTTAACGTGGCAGTCGGTGCATGTGCGTGGTGGCACGGTATGCAGCCCAGTGAGCGAGAACCCGGTGCTGTCGTGTTTGAACTTCGCGTCCGTCCAGTTGCTGGTGCCATGACACTGCTCGCAGGTCTGCGGGAAGTTCGAAGTCGCGTGGCTGGGATTGGTCGTGCCCTGGAAGTCCTTCAGGTGGCAGGTGACGCACGCCGTGCTTGTCAGGTTGTAGTTGTTGTTGACGTGACAATCGGTGCAAGCTCGCGGCGGAACAGTGTGCAAGCCGGTCAGCGGGAACCCCGTGGTATCGTGATTAAACGTGGCATTCAACCAACTGCTGGTGGTATGACACTGCTCGCAGGTCTGCGGGAAGTTCGAAGTCGCGTGGCTGGGATTGGTCGTGCCCTGGAAATCCTTCAGGTGACAGGTGACGCATGCCGTGCTGTTTAAGGTGTAGTTGTTGTTGACGTGGCAATCCGAGCATTGGCGCGGCGGAACGGTATGCAGTCCGGTCAACGCGAAGCCGGTCGTCGAGTGATCGAACTTGGCGTCGCTCCATTGCACCGTATCGTGGCAGGTTTCGCAGGTGTTCGGGAACCCGGTATGCGGCACGGGAGCGGTCGCGCCGGCGAAATCTTTCTGGTGGCAGCCGAAACACGGCATCGCACCGAGGGTGTAATTGTTGTTGACATGGCAGTCGGCGCACTGCCGCGGTGGAACCGCGTGTCCCCCGGACAGATCAAAACCTGTCGTGCTGTGGTCGAACCCAGTAATTTTGGCGTTCAGCCAGTTGTCTGTCGAATGACAGTTCTCGCAGGTGGTCGAGAACTGCGCTTTCACGTGGCTGGGGTTGGTAGTCGAGGTGAAGTCCTTCAGGTGGCATGAGTCGCACGCCGTTGACATGATCTGGAATTTGCTGTTGGCTGCGCCCTTATGACAGGCGTCGCAATCAACGGCGGCGTGGCCGCCCGTTAGCGGGAAGCGGTTGTTGTGTTGCTCGACATCCTTGACGGCAACCTGCCATCCTCGAACCGTATGGCACTGCTCGCAGTTAGCTCCCAGTTGGCGCCTATGAATATCCGCGTGGCAGTTCTGGCAAGAATGGCCAACGTTTGAGAAGAGCATCTTTACGTGACAAGAAGTGCAAGCCACGGCAGTATGCATGCCGCGCAGAGGATAACGCGTCTGACTGTGATCGAACTCGGGAACCGCGCGGATTGGTCTCCAGCCATTCGCAGTATGGCAATTCTGGCAGGGAATCGCCAGGTTGCCGTGAGGACTATGCGTGCGTTCGGAGGTCTGAGCTCGTGCGCTTCCCGCAAATCCGGAAAGTGCAAGAAGCAAGATGAAAGCGAATTTAGGTGTAACCGGAGCGCCCACGACCGGCACCTTGCTTTCGTTCTCTTTACCCCAAAGTCAAAAAAACGTAGCCGAAGACAAATTGAGATCGGCTTTCGCAATTCGTCCAAGTCGACTATCGAGTTGTAGAGCTCAGCCCGAAGTTACGCGGTAAAATCCTCACATCCGATTGGCAGATTTAGCAATTTGGGCGCGTATTTAAAACAGAAGCGGCTGTACGAAACTACTCCACTCAGCCGTAAAGGCAATTAGCGAAATAACGAGATTGCTTTGAGATATAACATCAGCGGAAGGTGTGCAAGAAGCCGGAGGTTGTAGTCCCCCTGAGACCAAGTCTCTTACTGAATATTAGCTTTGCGTTACGCCGAGTGAGGATGAAAATTCTATCGAGAATTGTTTTCCGCCGAACATCATCGCAGGATAGCGACGCGCCTCGTACCGCTGATGACCTCCAGCTTCGCGTGCTGGAGAAGACGGATCTCGAGCAGCGACTCGCGAAAATCGAAAAACATATAAAGGCGATGACGGAGAATCGATAAAATCGTCAATTCGCCGGGAACTGTCGGGCACTTCGAAGCTGTCGAGCCATACGGGCAATGAAACCGGCTCGTCCTCTCTGGAAGGATGGCCTTTTACCGCTTAGACATTATGGTTGGATCGAGGAGTCGCCCAGAGGTCGGAAATGGTCCTTCCTTAGTTTGTGCAACCAGGGTTGCACAATAAGGCCGGTGATCGCAAACAGAATTCGACCTGACCCCTGCGGGTGTGGAACTGCAGTTGCAACAAGTGATTGCGGGCAGACGCGGAGCAAGGGGCGGAATCAAAGACACGTTTGGCAAACGGCAACCGCAAGCCGTCGAGCAATCTGGCTCTGGGGATCGCTTGATCGCCGGATAAATCGTAGCTTCCGATGGCTCAAGCCATTGCAACACGCCAGCCGTTTTGTGAATGAAGAGAAGAACTGTCGCGGCATTGATCCTTCGAAAGCGTCTTGGCTTTGTGCAACCAGGTTGCACAATTGAATTTCTGCCGATCCCTCCGCGCCACCTTTGCCAGGTCTAATCCCTTCGTCCATCCAATTTCCTTCAGCTCCCGTCGTGCCTGCGGTGGTAGATTCTCATGGATGGACATCAGGTATACACCTTCCTGCGTGACTCCGGAAATCTTCTCGCCAGAAACTCGTCAAACGACTTGAGTTTCTCCAGCCTCCAGTATTGCCCTTCCCGCACTTCGCACAGATAGCGGCCGAGTTTTCGCGCCAGCCGTCCAAATACCGATTTCGATACCGTCGCGGGCAGGACAGGTAGTGGCTGATCTGCGTATAGCTGTACGTCATTAAGAAGCCTGCCGATCAGGGTTGGTGGGGGATAGTTCCTCCCATCGACTCTCCGGTGCAGAGCCATCGAAGCGAAGCAAAGCAAAGCCATTCCGTCGTCGACGACATTGCTGATCTTCACTACACCGGTGAGTCCGATAGCTCGTTTCTCATCCACTTCATCGCGGCCAGGAAGTTCAGTCTCGTATCCAAAATCGCGGAGAAACCAGCTCAGCTTCCACAGCGCTTTCGTATGGCAGAAGATGCGACTCGAGATCGTGTTTCCAGCGAAGTGCTTCGGTTCGAGAATCGACAGCGTTACGCTGTACGACTTCGGCGCGAATTTTCGAAATTGCATCCGCTTGGGGATGTGATACTGGTTGCCGGTAATCAAATAGGTCTGCGCGAGCGGCGTCGGCGCATTGTACAGATCTTGTTCGCAGGATCTGAGGTGACATGTCGCTGTTCTCGCATTTCTGGTTCGGCCTCTTCGGAGCACTGTGCGGTTGGTATATACTTCCCTCATTCTTTGTGGAGGCGCGGCGGTGCGTCTCCGGCCGTTATCTCGTATGCCAGACACGCACTAAATACACGAGACAAGCGGCTTCTTCCTATCCGATAATCGACTACATAGGGCATTCATTCAGCCATGTTTTGCTCTACCTGCAAAAGCGATGTTCCTGTTTCCGCGTCTCAGTGCCCGGCGTGCGGCACGGCCACTCCCGTGGATGCCGATCAAACACAGATGTTTGCCGGGGGCGACGAGGATCTGACACAGGCCGGCGTCACCCGTGCCGATGTCACTCGTCCGCCCCGGCCTCGTGTAGCCTCGTCCACTCCCGAGCCAGGAGGCCTGTCTAAGCCCTTCAACCCGTCCGACGCGAGCGCAGGCAGAAGGGTTTTGCTGGAGCCCGGCTCAATCCTGGGTGGGCGCTATGAAATCCTGAAAACCCTCGGCGAAGGCGGGATGGGGGCCGTGTTCCAGGCTCATGACCGCGAGGTGGATCGTATCGTAGCGCTGAAGGTGATCCGACCGGAGCTGGCTGGCAGCAGAGAAATCCTGCAGCGCTTCCGTCAGGAACTGGTGCTGGCGCAGCAGATCACTCACCGCAACGCTGTCCGAATTTATGATCTCGCCGTTGCCGACGGTGTGCGCTTCATCAGCATGGAGTACATCGAAGGCCAGGAATTGGCCGACGTCATGGATAAACGCGGCAAGCTGCCCGCCAGGGAAGCCGCGCAAATCATGCTACAAGTCTGCTACGGTCTGGCGGCAGCTCACCGCCAAGGCATTGTTCATCGTGACCTGAAGCCGCAGAACATCATGATCGACAAGCAGGGCCGCGTCGCGGTGATGGACTTCGGTTTGGCGGGCTCGATGGAAACTGCGGCGCTTCTTAACCAGGCCTCGCCCTCTGACGTGAAAGGATCCGCAACTCTGACGCGTATTGGTTCGTTTCTGGGTACGCCACGATACATGTCGCCGGAACAGGCACGCGCCCAGAAGATCGGTCTGCGCTCGGATTTGTTTACGGTCGGACTGATCTTGTACGAACTTACCATCGGCAAATTACCGATCCACCCCGGAAAGCTACAAGAAATGCTGGATGAGCGCGGCTCCAAACAGATTCCGGCACCCATCGAAGGCGACCCGCAGATGCCCCGCGCTCTCAACGACATTATTAATGGCTGCATTCAATTGGACCCGGCGGCGCGGTACGAGTCGATTGGAACGCTGATTGAGGCGCTGGAAATTTGGCTCGGCATCAGGAAGCCTCATAGAACCAGCTGGAAATTGCTTGCCGTCCTGGCAGCGTTGACCGTCCTGCTGGTCGCAGCGCTAGTTTACGGTTTCCGTCCCAGAGCATCGGCCGGCGCCCACGCTCCGGTGAAGATCCTGATATCAGATTTCACCAATCAGACAGGAAACCCTCTGCTCGACGGCACGCTCGAGCCCGCGTTGAGTACCGCACTGGAAGGTGCGTCGTTCGTCACGACATACAACCGCGGCAACGCGCGCAAAACGCTTTCCAAACTCTCGGGCTCCACGAAACTCGATGAGAATTCGGCGCGCCTTATCGCGCAACGCGAAGGTGTGGCGGTCGTGGTATCGGGCTCGATCACGCGGGATGGAGGCAAGTACGCCGTTTCGGCTAAGGCGATCGATGCCAGAACCGACAAGGTGATTGACAGCGCAAGCACCACTGTCGCAACTCCGAACGACCTGAATTACGCTGTGGCGCGGATTGCGGCCGGCTTCCGGAAGGCCCTGGGCGATGCGACGCCGAAGTCGGCGCAGCTTGCGGCAGCCGAGACGTTTTCATCACAATCGCTCGAGGCTTCCCAGCAGTATGCGCTCGCGCAGGAGCTGCAATGGCAGGGCAAGTGGGATGCGGCGCTGCAAGCTTATAGCCGCAGCGCCGAATTGGACCCCGGGCTCGGGCGAGCGTATGCGGGGATGGCGGTAATCCTGGCGAATACAGGCCGCAAACAGGATGCGGAGAATAACTTTAAGCTGGCTCTGTCGAAAATCGATCGCATGACCGACCGCGAGAAATACCGCACCCGCGGCGCCTACTATTTGATGGAACGCGACTATGACAAGGCGATCGAGCAGTTCAAAGCGCTCGAGAAGCAGTTCCCCGCGGATTCGGCCGGTATCGGCAACCTGGCGCTGGCCGAGTTTTACGCCAGAAACATGACCGGTGCGGTCGAGGACGAGCGCAAAGTGGTGGCGCTTTACCCCGACAATGTTCTTTACCTGAATAACTATGGTCTCTTCGCCATGTATGCCGGCGATTTCGATACCGCCATTAAGGAGTCCCAGCGGCTTCTGGAGCTCAATCCGGGATTCGAGAAGGCCTACGTCTGCATGGGAATTTCTCAGCTTGCGCGAGGAGACGAAACGGCTGCGGCTGAGACTTATCGAAAGCTGGCGCCGCTCAGTGCCTGGGGCGCTTCCGCGTCCGCAGCCGGGCTTGCAGATATTGCGCTGTACCAGGGGCGCCCCGATGAGGCGCTTTCGATCCTTGAACAGGCCGTGCGTGCGGATCTCGCGGCGAAGGATCCTTCGCGAGCCGCCGCCAAGTATGTGATGCAGGCCCAGGCATGGCTCATGAAGGGACAGAGCGCAAAAGCCATTGCGGCCGCCGAGCGCGCTGTCAGCGGAACCGCCGATGAAAGCCTGCTGTATCCTTCAGCCATCGTTTTCATCGAAGCCGGCAAGAGCGACAAGGCTGTAGAACTGAGCCAGAAGTTGAGCCAGCGCCTCGAGCCCGATCCGGGCGCTTACGGCAAGCTCATTGAAGCGGAAGTCCAAATGAAGCGCAAGGACTATCGGGCGGCGGTTCGAACCTTTCAAGATGCGCAGAAAATCGCCGATACCTGGCTGGGACGGCTCGGGCTCGGCCGTGCATATCTGGAAGCGGGTGCATTCCCGGACGCCGATACCGAACTCGACGCCTGTGTCAAACGGCGCGGTGAGGCGTCGTCGGTGTTTCTGGATGACGAACCAAGCTGGCGCTATTTTGCGCCGGTGGATTATTACCTCGGTCGCTCGCGCGAAGGCCTACAGAGCCCGGGTGCGGCGGAGGCCTATCGCAATTACCTCAAGGTTCGCGAAAAGAGTGAGAACGATCCTCTGGCTGCCGACGCGAAAAAGCGGCTACGCACCCTTCAGTAGAAAAACGGGCCTTGATCGGCCAGCCCTTGTCCTCCTCACTGAATCACGAAGTTCGTGATGTACAGAGTTCCGTTGAGGACAGAGTCTAAATCGCCATTGGAACCGCCCACCGTGAAGCCGAACGTCTGGCCAGCCGTAACGCTGATCGTACCGGTCCCTTGCACGTTAAAGCCTGCGGAAGGCGTAGTGCAGCAGTCCACCGGTCCTGCACTGTACAGTGTGACCACATTCGATCCGGAGAACACCTGCGCCATCGCTGTGACTTCAAAGAACGAGTGGAAACCGACGTACTGCCAATTGAAAGTCAGGGTTCCCGAAGTCGCGGCTGTGTTCTGGAAGGTCCACGTACTTAACGGAACTCCGCTACCCCCCACGCCGGATCCTGGTGGATTGCTCAAGTCGATGGCGTAACCAAACGCCGAGCACGACGAGGATGGCGTGGAACCAACCTGGAAGTTTGCCGAGCTACTTCCTCCAACTGCGTCGTTCACGGTGACTGTGGCCAGACAGTTCGGAGCGATGCTGGAGGTACCCGCCGCGTTGGTCTGAGTCTCCGACCAGTTGCTCACGTCGTAAGGAGAAGCAAAGGTTCCTCCGGTCGCCAGGCCGCTGATGACTCCGTTTGCGAATGTGAGCCCGGCCGGCAGCATTCCCGTCTGGGACCACGTGAAAGGTGCAGTGCCGTTGCTGACTGGGATCGTGTAGGGCGGGTACGACTGGTTCACCGTCGCGACTGGCAGCACCGCTCCCGCAATCGTCGGGGGCAGATTCACCGTAATCGAGTAGGTTTGTGACGCCGCTGCGTTCAGAAAGTCGCTCACGCTCACCACAAACGGATAAGTCCCCACAGCGGTCGGAGTACCGGTTATGGCGCCGCTGGAAGAGAGAGACAATCCGGGCGGCAGAGTAGAGTTGACGAGGACCCAATTGCCGTATGGCGGCGTTCCGCCGACGGCCACCAGTTGTTGCTGCTGATAAACAACATTATTGTCGCCCCCTGCCAGCGTTGCAGGCAGCAAGCTGAGCGACGAACCCACCGTCAAGGTAAGTTGCTGCATAGCAGAGACGTTCAGAGAGTCTGTAACTGTCACCGCAAACTGAAACGCGCCCGCGGAGATCGGAATTCCAGCAAAGGTGCCGGATGGACTGAGGGTTACGCCATCGACCGTCACCGGGCTGAACGTGAGAGTCCCCGTTCCTCCAGTAGCGTTGATCGGTCGGGAGTATAGGCTGCCTTGCACTGCGACGGGAAGGGAAGTCGTCAGAATCGATGGCGGCGCATTCACCGTGATCGTAAGGGACCGTGTGGCCGTTACTGCATTGGCGTCACTGATCTTTACGGTAAAGGTCGAGGTTGTCGCAGTCGGCGTGAGCGTGCCAGTGATGGTCGATCCGTTCACCGCGAGGTTGGCTGGCAGCGAACCCGACGAAATGCTCCACGCGCTCAGCGGTGGTGTTCCACCTGTCACGGACAGCGGTTGAGAATATGCCGACCCCTGATCTCCCGCTGGCAAAGTAGTGGTCGTAATCACCGGCGCTGGATTCACCACTAGAGTCAACTGCTGTTGCGCAATATTACCCGCAACGTCCTTGACCTGCACGGTGAAGGAATACGTCCCCGCCGTCCCAGTTGGGGTCCCGGAGATCGCGCCATTGGTCAGCGAAATACCGGTGGGAAGCGCGCCGCTGAAGAGCGACCAAGTATAGGCACCAGTGCCGCCCGCAGCCTGCAGTGCCTGTAATGGATAGACTCCCGTGACCGTTGCTTGCGGCAAGGTCTTGGTCAGAATCGTCAGCGTGAGCGGAGGTGTCGTCGTTCCAGTGTTCGCGCCTTGTGCGGCTACGGTCGGAGTGGCTTGTGTAATGGGGTTGTAATGCTGCAACGCCTGAGCAGGATCACTTGTAGTCGTGTCTAACACTCGCAGAGTAATGAATGCTGTCTGGCCGGGAGCGAGCGCCATACCGGGCACGGTGGGATTGTTCGCAGCAGGCTGTAAAAGCTGGGACAGGGTAGCGAACGTGACATTCGTGATATTTGCCACCGGAACAAAGTGCGATTGCGTGGTCAGCGTGCATTGCTGCGCCAGAGGCGTCGTGTAGTTCCGGTAAACGATCAACTGCAGGTTCACACCCGGAGGTGGATTCTGACCAGTCAGATTCACTGCGTAGGCGCTAGACGTATTGCCGCTGTTCGTAACGGCCCACGTGCCGTCGGTGATGGTGGCGTTCGCAATGTTCGGGTTCGCAATATTCGGATTGGCGATGTTGGGGTTCGCGATGTTCGGATTCGCGATATTGGGATTGGCTATGTTCGGGTTCGCAATATTCGGATTGGCGATGTTGGGATTTGCGATATTAGGATTTGCGATATTGGGATTGGCAATGTTCGGGTTCGCGATATTGGGATTGGCGATGTTGGGTGTCGCGATGGTCGGAGTATAGCTCTCGGCGACGGAGATGTTCGTGTTCACATTGGCGGGATTATTGGGGTCGCCATTAATGGTTACCGACGCAGTCTCCCCACCAGTTATCAGATTGCCGTTCGCGTCCGTCTCCGCGGCGGTAACCGTCACCGTGGCATGAGCATTGGTGGAAGTGACAAAGATGCCCCGCGAATTGCTCGACAGGGGGAGAACCTCAACCTGGGCCTGCGTTAGCGGAAATGGCTGGCCGGACACGGGGAATTGCAAGAAGGACGCCGCACCCCCAACTGGCTGGGCGGCGACAGTGAGCTGATAAAAGCGTGTTTGTGTCGTGGTGTTCGCAGCGACTATGGCGAACTGGCGCTGAATCAACTGACCGTTCGAACCTTTGCCCAATTGCTTTGAGTTTCCAGGCGAACTAAGCACCAAACCCGGCGTAAGCCCGGCGGTGTAGATGTTCTGGTTCCGATCGCCGGTATTTCCAGTCGTTGTGGGAGTGCAAGCCGGTCGTAGTTGAGTCGGATCGAAAATGCTGGTCGAGGATGTGCCATAGGTTGGCGGCGTGTAATCAGCCCAATTTCCATCGGCGGGTGGAACCACGTCACGATTGTCGGCCCATACGATGTGTGTGAAATCGGGATCGGTCGGCTGATCATTGAAGCGCCATGTGCCGTCCGGATTCGGGATGGGGGTCGGCCCCGCCACGTCGATGTAATCGCCAAAGAATGGAAGCGTTCCACTCTGGAACATGGGCAGATTCGGCGGATCCACTTGCAACTGTTGAATGTCCGTGTCGCCGGGGACAGACCCGTACTCGTAGTTGGTGACTTGTACGGAGGGGAAGAATGTCGGGGGATTGCCGGGTACCGCCTGCGCCGCGCGCACGTCGATCGTTTGTCGGCGCGCATCCGCCGAGTAGGGCGGCACAGGATCCTGGATGTAGATCCCGAACGCCGGGTAATCGGGGCTCCCGCCGTCGTTTTCAAGGATCGACGAGAATCCTCCTCGGCCTAGGGGAGTGTAAATTGCAAGCAGATCGTCGTTGCGCAGGTCGTACCACGAAACCGTCAGCTTGCCCGCTGAAAACGCCATTCCGGGCATGATCTGATGACCACGATTGGGATTGGGGTCGGCCAACACCAGGGCACCCCATTGCAGGGGCATATTTTTATTGAATGTCGGCGTTCCCGTGGCCACGACAATTCGAGCATCGCCCCCGTTTGTGGCGATGGTGCCCACATTGCGCTGCGACCAAGTCATATAGACGCGGCTCGATGCGTCGACTGCGATTTGCGGGTAGTCATTGGTGCGGAAAGATTCGGCGGTATCGCCTTGATCGAACGGCGTGATGTTCGCCGCCAGTTGTGGCTTGGAGAAAGTGCCTCCGCCGTCGAAGGAGGCCGCATACATAATGGCGTCGTTCTGCACCGGATTCGTGGAAGCGAACACGCGCCACGCGATGTAGAGGGCACCGGTACTGTGATCGATGGCGAGCGAGGCGCCCTGGTTGGTTTTGGCGGTGCCGCTGATCTGCTGCGGACGGCTCCAGGTGAGACCGCAGTCCATGGAGCGGGCGTACATGATGGATGCTACGGCGTTACTCTCAGGGCCAGTGAACTGTGTCCATGCTGCATATACCGTGGGAGCTCGGAAGATCTGCGTCGTTTTCAACGGCAAGGCCGGGATAACACATACCCCCGACCACGGCCGTGGAATATCGACTGCAATCGAAGGCTTGTCTTCGAACAGAGTCGAGTTCCCAGCGGCCACTGTAGTGGTCCAGAGATAACGGATGGTATTGCCACCCTCCAGATTGTTGTCGTCCGTGTAGGTGGCCAGGAATACCTTACTGGTGCCACCCACTTGACGATTGAAGGCCAGACCACTGTAGAAGAACATGCCATTCGAGCCGGCTCGCACGGTAGGATCTGCGCCGGCGCCTAAACCATGGATTGGCGAAAGCTGACTTGCCAGAGACTTATCCTGTGGGTATCCCGGGACCAGGTTGCTGGTCCACGTCTGGCCTCCGTCAAACGACGTAAAGAAACCCAGCCACGCGTCGCCGGTTGGTTCCCCCTCGCCGGAAATGATCGGAAGATCCACCGAGCGGTAATCGTTATCGCCGGCAACCACGTGCAGAGGGTTGCGTGAAGAGATCGCCATCGAAGGCTCATTCTGACGCTGCAGGAAGGGGTCACCGCCTGGCCACTGTGTTCCGGTCACCATGTTGACGTTTGTGCCTACTTGTTGCGCGTACGATGCGGACACAACCAAGAAACACACGGACACAAGGCCAGCGGCGACTTTTAATTGCATTCAGATATTCCTTTTGAAGTTTCTCGAATGGCCGAGCACTGAGAAACTTGATTGGAGGGGAGGGCCCCACAAAGCCCGTCCGTCGGCCATTCTCGACGCTAACTTTAACACAGTCAAGGGAAATGAGGGATCTGATGGCGTGCGGCAGGACAATTGCTGAACGGCGGCTTGAGCCAGGATTAGCGCAACGTTGTCCTTTCAGGGCTCAACCCAAAGTTCCCAATCTTTTGATGTGGAGTGTACTGTGGAATCGACTCAACATATAGAGATAATTCAAATTCTTCTCCACAAGAGGCCCTCCACGCAACCGATCATGCTGCAAGGCGGAGTCGTTCCGCTTCAGTACGCGACGCGTCTCAATGCCTAGCGTGCGGCACGGCCACGCCCGTGGATGCCGATCAAACACAGATGTTCGCCGGGGCGATGAGGATCTGACACAGGCGGAGCTCACCCTTGCCGATGTGACTCATTCGACCCGACCCCGTGTGGCATCCCCGCGTTGCCCGCAGACGAGCATGCTGGAAGAAAGGACCGTATTTTGCAGCAATGTGAGCGCACGTTCCACACTCGTGTCATCCCAAGCTGCAGGAGCTACAGCTTCTTCAAATTTCCGTACGCAGTGGACAAGTTCTTACTGAGATGGAATCTGAGCGTTTGTGACGGTGAAGAAGTCTCTGTTGTGTATGTACGACAACTGGGCGTTTCGAACCGGGCAGAAATCGTGCTCTGAGCCCTCAGTCGCCTCGAAGAACGCGCCGCAGAACGACATCTGGAGCAATTGGCGTCCTGAAGTCGGTGATTTGTGCCCGTTTCAGCTCTCCGCAATCGCATGGTGGCAATACTCGGACGCGCGTAAGAGCCGGTCTCAGAAGAGGGCCATTTCGCTCTCGGTGAAGTTTTCGCTGTTCCAACCCAGGGTCGCTTGTAATCGAGTTAGTCAGGAACTCGGCCCGACCGTAGTTGTTAATCACTTTCCGTGCTATTCCGCGGAGCTTGGTTGCGACCGGCCCCGCACCGGTAGTACACTAGCGCTCGGAAACGCCTGTCCCGGCTTGGAATTGTGGGTTCGCCGGCCAGTAAGGGACGTGCGCTCAGGTTCCCCCTGCCTTCTTCCGGAATCTAGCTTTCCATGGCTACGAGCGTGCCCTCGAAAATCGGGAAGTATGACGTGCTCGGAGTCATCGGGCGGGGCGGGATGGGGATCGTCTACAAAGCCATCGACCCGCGCCTCGATCGCGAGGTAGCGATCAAGATGATGACCGGGGGTTTCGTCGACGATCCCGATTTGCGAAAGCGCTTTTTCCGCGAAGCCCAATCTCTGGCCAGCCTGCAACATCCGAATATTGTGACCGTCTACGATCTCGGTGATTACGAGGGCAATCCCTACCTCGTGATGCAGTACCTGGAAGGCGAGACCCTAGACGTTGCCCTGGCGAACCAACGAAAGCTAACCCTGCTGGAAAAGTTCAACATTATTATCCAGGTTTGCAATGGGCTGGCTTACTCCCACCAGCGTTTTGTGGTGCACCGCGATATCAAGCCCGCCAACATCATGCTGGAGAAAGATGGCGGAACCAAGATTTTCGATTTTGGTATTGCCCACGTCGGCGACCAGAGCGTCACCAAGACAGGACAGATGGTCGGCACGCCTCCATACATGTCGCCGGAACAGATCAATGGCAAGACCGTCGATGCACGCAGCGACCTGTTTTCCGTGGGGGTCGTTCTGTATCAGCTTCTTACTGATCGTCTTCCGTTCCAAGGCGACAGCCCAGCCGGGACATTCCTGAAGATTCTGTACGATCCGATTCCACCTCTGAGAGCTTATCTATCTTCCTACCCCCCAGAACTCGACGGGATTCTGGAACGCGCCCTTGCCAAGGATCCGGCTGATCGCTATCACTCCGCCGACGAATTCGCGCTTGATGTGGGGCACTTGTTATCGCAGTTCCGTCAGGAAGTTGTTGGCCGTCAGATGCGCGAAGTGGGTCTCTTGCTGGAGAAATCTGAATTGCAGAAAGCAAGGGATCTCCTTCTTCAGGTGCTGAAGGTCGATCCAAAGCATCTCCCTGCCGCTCAAAGTTTGCGCGATGTGGAGCGGCGCATCAAAAAGGAGGAGATCAGCGGGCAAGTTCGCCGGCTACGGCAGCAAGCCGACGAAGCGTTGTCCCAGCGACAATTGGAGGCCGCCCAGGCCTTGCTGGAACAAGCTCTCGCAATCGACAACACGGATCCGGAGTTGCGCCAGCACGCAGAGTCGGTCCGAGCTGTGATCGTGCAGGCTCGGAAACTTCGCGAAGCCGTCAAGGCGGCGGAATCCGCCCACCAGGACGGGGATCTAGACATCGCACAACAGGCCATTGAAGAGGCTGTGCAGATTGCCCCCGACGACACACAAGCGAAAGCGCTGTACCGGGTCATTCAGCGGGAGTGGCTGGAACGCTCGCGGCAGCGCCAGATCGAGACCTATTTATTCCAGGCACGCCAGCATATTTCGGCCCGTAAGTTCACCGATGCACTGGAAACGTTGAAACTCGCGGAAGCCCTCGATCCCGCCGCTCCGCAGATCCATTCCCTGATGGAGACCGCCACGGCAGGTCTCGAACAGGAGCGCCGGCGCAAAGAAATCGAGGTGGCTGTCCGTGAGATTGAGTCTGCTCTCAACAGCGATGATTACCGTGGCGCCTGTCAGAAGGCCGAAGAAGCTCTCACGCGGTTTCCTGAAGAACGCACCATCAGCAAGCTGAAAGCGCTGGCCGAGAGGCAGCGTCAGATAGAGGAGCGCCGCCAATTAGTAGAAGAACAACTGGCTCTTGCCCGTAAACTCCTGCAGGTTAACCGGAATGATGAGTTGCTGGCTTCCCTCGAAGCAACGATCGCAAAGATCGGCCCCGAGCCGCGGCTGCAGAGCCTACTCGCCATCGTCACGGAAAACGTCCAGAGGGAACGACTGGAGCGCCGCAAGTCGGAGGCTCTCCAGCAAGCAAGAGAGCTACTGCGCAACCAGCAATACGATTCGGCGATCCGCACGTTGGAAAGTGCACGCGCCGAACTGAGAAACGAACCGGAACTGGACGATCTTCTGCAGTTTGTCAAAGAAGAAGCGGCTGCGGAGAGGCGCCGCCGTGAGACGGAAGCAATTGCGAAAAAGGCGAGAGCTTTCGTCGCAGAGCAGAAATACGACGACGCGATTCGTGTGCTGGAAAGCGCCCTGCAGCAAAACACCGACCCGGATTTGCGCATCGCACTCGTGGAAACCCGCCGTGCTGCCGCCGAATACAGCGAGAAAATGGAGACCGCGCTGGTTTCCGCGGAGAAACTACTGCAGGCGCGGAAATTCGTAGAAGCGGTGAAACTGCTGGAGTCTCACCCACCAACGTACTTCCGAAATCCTTCGTTCAGCAAGCTGCTGGAAAGTGCGCGCACTCAGGCCGAGCGCATGCGCCGCGTGCGGGAGGTCATCGATCAGTCACAACGCGCGTGCGACAACGGGGACTACCTGGGTGCGCACCGCGTTCTCGACGAATGGCGGCAGAGGAACGCCACCGAGCCGGAACTGGACGCCCAATATGCCCTCATTGAGCAGCGGCGGATCGACGCTGCGCGCCGTACTGCAGAAAAAGCGATCAGCGACGCGCGCGACCTTGTTTCCAACCGTGAATACCAGGCCGGACTCGACAAACTGCAATCGATCGCCGAACTAGTGGCGGATTTGCCGGAGGCAATGGCGAAAGAATACCGCTCGTTGCGACAAGTGGCGGCGACAGGGTTGGTCGATTCGCGGAAGAGCCAAATAGAAGAGTCGGTCGATAGAGGAGAACTCACCCGGGCGGGCAACATCCTGCGGCAGGCACTCGTACAATTTCCCGGCGAAAGCAACCTCTCCGAACTCGGCAAAGTGGTGGAAGGGGAAACGACGCGTCGGGGTGCCGCCCAGAGAAAACTCGCACAAGCCCAAGCTGCATTCGACGAGCAGCAATGGCATACGGGTACCGAACTTCTGGCCGAGGCATTTGCTTCGTCGAATCGGGCGCCAGCCGCGCGGGCGAAGGTAATCGACGCATTTGTTCAGGCCGCGTTCCTCGCGGTGGAGACGGACTGGCGCGCAGCCGAGGGTCTTCTCAAACGACTGGCGGCGTTGAAGCCCGATTATGATCCTCCGTCTTTGTTGCGTCTGCAGATCAGTGAGCACGAGCGCGAAGAGGCCGTCGGCCGTTATCTCGGTCACGCCAAGGCTCTGATCGCGATGGGCAAGTTACAGGAAGCCCTGGACAAGTTGAGTGACGGTCTCAGGTCTCACCCTGACGACGTCACGTTGCTGGGTCTTCGAAAGTCCGTCCTCGAACGCATCCGGCAGGAAGAAGGGCGGGCAAGACAAGAACGCGCGCGGCTCGAGAAAGAGGCCTTTCTCCGTGACGTCAGCAGTCGTGTGGAACACGAACCCTCTTTGGAGCGTCGAATCGCGATTATTGAAGAGGCTTTGACCCGATTTCCTCAAGAGCAGCAACTGCAACAGCTCTCCAGCACGATCCGCGATCTGGTTCTGCGCGTAACCGCAATCAGTGAGGACGCCCGTAAGTTCGAAGCCGGCGGGAAGTATGACGACGCGCTGGCGCAATGGAACATCCTGAGAAGTCTTCATCCCTTCCAGCCGGAACTCGACAGCAACGTTGCTCGAGTAACTCGACTGCGGGAACAGGAGCGAGCGAAGGCCAAGGCGGAATGGGTTGCGAAAATCCGGCGGGAACTCGCCGCTTCCGATTTTGAGCGCACGCAGGCCCTGCTGGGCGAAGCTGCTCAGCAATTCCCGCGAGATCAAGTCCTGGTCCTGCTCGGAGTGCAACTGGGAGATGCAATCAAGGCGCGAGAGAAGGCCGAGAAGTACCTGGTCGAAGCGAGTCGAGCGTTTGAAAAATTGCGTTGGGCCAAGGGGATCGAGGCGATAAGCCGGGCTTTCGAATCCGCCCCAAGTGATGTAGTCGTCAAGAATCAATCCTTCAATTCCGTAGCCAAAGCCGTAGAGGCTGCGTTGGTGACCGATCTTCAGACTGCGCGTTCGCTTCTGGCGCGCGCGACCGTGCTCGCGCCGTCGTCACCAGTGGTTTCGGGCCTGGAACAAAAGATAAAGGAGCGCGAGCGGGAACAGACCATTGTTGACCGCTTGAATCGAGTGCGGCGCGTGCAACAAGGTGGCGACCTGGAGGGGGCCCGCTCGGAGGTGGACCTTGCCATCAAGTCGTATCCCCAAGATCAGCGATTTGTACAGGCCAAGATCGAGATCGAGAAGCAGCTACAGCAGATCGAGGAACGTAAGACGCAGGAACGCGAGAGAAAACGCCTGGAAGAACTCGAACGCGAGCGCGCGCGGGTGCGGACACAGGAACTGGAAGAAGAACGAAAGCGACAGGAAGCCGCCAGGCTCGAACTCCTGCGTGCTGAAGAAGCCGAACGCAAGCGGTTGGAAGAGGAGAAGTGGGGTCGCCTGCGCGCCGAGCAGCTTGAGCGAGAACGGAAGGAAGCCGCCGAACGCGAGCGCATGCGCGCGGAAGAAGCCGAACGTAAGCGACTGGAAGAGGAAAAACAGAAACGCCTGCGCGCCCAGCAGCTTGAGCGAGAACGGAAGGAAGCCGCCGAACGCGAGCGCATGCGCGCGGAAGAAGCCGAACGTAAGCGACTGGAGGAGGAAAAGCAGAAACGCCTGCGCACCGAGCAGATCGAGCTAGAGCGGAAGGAAGCTGCCGAACGCGACCACATTCGTGCCGAAGAAGCGGAGCGCAAGCGCCTGGAGAAGGTTGAGCAAGAGAAAGCCCTCGCCCTGCAGCGCGAACAAGAACGACAGCGTGAGCAGGAGCGCTTGAAAGCGCAGGAGCAGGCGCGGTTGCAAGCTGAAAAGCGCCGCCTCGAGGAAAAGCAGCGCCTGCAGGAGGAAGAGCTTCAAAAGCAGGAACAGCTTCGCAAGGAACGGGAACTCGCCAAGCAGCAAGAGCG
>DATEHP010000358.1:0-7706 GCA_035279505.1 Candidatus Sulfotelmatobacter sp.
TTTGCTCTTGTAAGATTGCCCTGTTATGTACTGGACACGTTTCACAATCGCAGTTCCAGTTCTTTCAGCCGCTCTCTGTCTCTCCCAAGATGTTCAGGGCAGTCAGACACTGTTGCTCAAAGAAGTTCATTTCAGCGGGGACTTGGGTGAGTCCGCTGACGAATTGGGCAAGTACACAAAGTTCCTCACTGGGCACCGATTGGAGCGCGAGAAGCTCCTCGAGGATGCATCGTCGGCCGTTAGCAAGGCTCTTCGCCATCGGGGCTATTTGAAAGCGCAGGTGACACCACAACTTCAGCCGCTCAAACCTTCGCCGGGATCAAAGGATGCGGAGGTTGCGCTGGAACTGACTATTAAGGCTGGAAAGCAGTACCGCGTGAAAGACCTGACTTTCGTGGGGCTCTCGAGCCAACTGGCGGAACGCGACCTGAAACAAGCCTGCACTATTCACAGTGGTGAGACTGCCGACGGCGAGGAGATCGGCTCCTGTTTACACAATCTCAGAACTCTATTTCGCCAGAAAGGCCAGGACGTCTTCGTCGTACCGAGCATGAAGTTCGACGACGCTGCTTCTACAGTTTCTCTCCAACTTGATGTCGAGAAATAGACCCGCTCGCAGTTTCCGGTTGGGTCTGGAACCGTCACTTCACACGTGTGATTGACGTAATATCCGCATTTCACTCAAAACCCGCTCTGCGGCTCAAAGCGTGCAATCGCCTGGTTTCGTCAGTCACCAGATTCCTCAGACCAAATCAGCCCAAACGGTGTCTATTATCTAGAGGGTAGGTCGAAAGTCGGTATGCGTCGTGGTTATTAGGACGGAACGGAAAGCGCGGCTATTCATCAGTTTCGCGTTGATTCTGATTGCGGCCTACTTGATGCTTTCCCTTTATGGATTTCTGCAACTAAGGCGCGCTCGAAGGCTGGTTAAGGCCGTGGAGGAATTGCAGATCGGAGCGCCTATTCCGAAACAGCTAGAAGGGGAATTTCACAATCTCAGCTGTAGGCCAGATTGGGGCGTGGGCTGTCATACAGCCGTGAGCAACTTGCCGGTTTTGAACTTCTTCGCAGTCCCACGCAGGCTACCACCGAGACTGGCACCAGCAAGCTGGTGGGGTGTAATTGCTCGGATTGTTTTTGACGCCAACGGAAATGTACTTTGGAAAGAACTGGGCATCGACGACGGGAAGTACCATCAACACTTGTCCGTTTCGATCCTCGTGCGACAAGATGCTAGTCTTTTCGACCCATGTCAGAACTGGAGCGTTGCAAAGCATCCGGGATACTCAACGTACCGACAGATGCGCACCGGAGCCCTCGTTGTCGAGGTTTCCCCCGACACGAACCGAGACCTTGTGCATCGGGCGTTTGACGTCCGGTTAGAATGTCTGAACAGCATCCGAGGCTGCACGACTCTTGGGGATATCGCACCCGCCGCATGGCAGGATAGCCATTACCATCCTGAGAATGAGGAACAACTTTATCAACAGTGGTCCGATAGTTGTCGTGAACGGCGCTCTGGTCACCGTGGCAAATGATGCTCTTTGCCGTGACGGCCAATACGTGCAACTGTCGTAATATCCCCATTGCACTCAAAATGGCCCTCGATTTCAAGTGAACCCCTATTCACAACAGTAATCTAGGCTGGCTCAAACGGCCGATGCTACCATCGCCCCATGAGTCAGAATCAGTTGGCAACGGTTGGATTTTTTGTCGGCTCACTCTTTGCCCTGGTGGGCAGTGTTTCTTCAGTACAGATCCTACGCAAGATGCGATCCGAAGGATTCGGCGTCTCGGATTTGTGGGATCCAACAGGAAAGCTTTACCGCCGTTATGTTCAAGAGGCTAAGCTTCGCAATTGGTCGCTGCTGCCTCTGTACATCCCCGCCCTTCTAGGCGTTCTCTTCTTTTGCTACTTTCTTATCGCGCTGACCCTGATAGTTCGAGCAGCATTTTAGTTGGCGAAAAATCCTAATAGCACTCAGAATCCCCTCGTGCGTGTAGCAGGTATCATCTGCCATGAACTCTTTTAGTCTTGGAGCGCAGATCGGCGGACCTGACTACCGGCAGGAGGCTCAAAAACAGGAACAGCAACTCAGGGACGCTTTCAATCGCTGGACGGGCGACTACTCAACTGAGGTGCGGGAATTTGCCTTTCTCTTGAGAATCGATGGCGAGATTCATAGGTACACCGAGATGTGGCGGATCGTGGGCGCACAGGAAGCAAAGCGGAAGAAAGACTGGATAGAAGTGGAGATTGGCATTCCCAAAACTTGGTGGCAGGAAGCTAAAGATGACGCCTACAAGAAGCGACTCGCTGACGAAGTAGAGGTCGGACTCCGGTCCATGATCGAGCTTCTTCAAAGAAACAAACGGAACATCAATGCTGAGGCTTTGCTCGGCGATTGGAAGGAAATAAGGACCGCCTATCTATCCAGCCGAAGTTGATTGGCGAAACATCCAGATAGCACTCATTGACAGTCTGGCTGCACGTGGGTAGCCTCGCCCGTGCATGAAACTCTTCTGTTTGCCAATCCTGTTGTGGGTAGCGCTGCCACTTTCCAGTCAGGCGGTGCCACCATCTGAAACTCCGCTAAACTTGCAATACGCTCTGCTCAATGACACCAGCGGTAAAACGCTGTGGCCGAAGGGTACAGAGCAGCAGGTGGCCCTAGCAAGTCAGTTTTTAGATCAAGTGGTGCGGCCGGGCACGGACATTGGCAGCTTAGTGAACTTTGGCGAGAACTTTTTTCTGGACGTGCAGAATTCAGCTAAACCTGCCGACATCAAAGCTAAGCTGATTCGTGAAGGGCAGGGAGCCACGAGGGCTTACGACGCTGTAGTCGCGGCGGCGAACTGGCTCGATAAGCATCAATTCCCGGATTCACGAAAGGCTATTTTTCTGTTTTCCGACGGTGATGACAATGCAAGCCAATGGCCGTTGCAGAAAACGATCGCGTCAATTCAGGCCCTGCACATTCCCGTATTCGTGATCGCACCAGCAGCAGTGGAGCATAAGAAGCAAGGCAAAGACATGGTGAAACTGGCAAGTGCGACGGGAGGCCATGTTTATTTCGTTCCCAAGGCGGACACTTACGAATTCACCGCCCTTAAACATGACTTAGGTCGTTAACACATTGCCCGTGCACTGCTACACGGCTGAACCTCAGTTGGTGAAAAATCGTCCTTACACTCAAAATGACACGCTGAGAGTTAATGGCAGTACGAACTTCCTTCGCAGGTTTCGGGAACCAGGATCTCATCGTCCTCTCGCCACTGGCCGTTCTCTCTCTTCCACAGGCCTAAGTAGGAACCTCGCAATTCGGTTCGGCCGTCCTTTTCGGTCCAGCGTTCTACCCATTCGCCTCGTTCGGAGGCCACGTCCCAGTTCTCATTCACGACAATGCGATCTGTGCGATGTATGAGGGTTACATCGGGCCTTCTCGTGAACATGGTTTCGTGAGAACGCTCTAAGGCATCGCCGCCGTCTATGTGAATTGCAGCCGTCGTGAAGTGGCAACCTGCGCTAAACAATGTTGCCAATCGCTTCGCGTCGTGGCGCTCAAATGCTTTATCGATCTCCTGTCGCTGGGAACGGATCTGATTTTCAGAAGCGGAACTTGCAACCTGATAGGAAGCACAGAAAAGCGAAGTGCATACAACACCGAGAAACAATATTCCAGAACGCATGACGGGAGACTACATGCTTGTGCACCTCCGCGCAAACCAAGAGAGCAGGCTCTCAACTAGCACAAAATCGCTGTTACACTCAGAATCCCCCGGCAAGGGTTTTGAGCGAAATGTGATAACGTCAGTCATCTCGTGATCTCACGCTCCGGCAGATAAACTTCGCTCATGGCGGATTCAGCGTATGCGCCCATCTCACTCGGGAAATGGGACCCGTATCAGCGGACTCCCTCGCTGTCGCTTCGGAACAGAACGATCAAGTTCATACCGGGTAAAGGAACCCAAGGTGAATTCGAGGTAAGAGAAGTTGCATTCCCATCCGGCGCGAGACTTGAGTACCGTGTTCAGAAAGGCGATATGTACTTCGATGGTGACCATAGCCAGTCCCTCGGGAGAACCCTATGGGTGATTGCACCTGACGGAAGCAAGAATCTGCTGGCAAGTGGGTTCGTCCTGTACATGAGCCTGCCGGTCGCGTTGAGAAATCTGAACAAACACGGGATTCCCTTTCGGGCAGTAAGTTTCTACGAGCGCAAAGACGGGCAGGTGATTGAGCACGAAATTTCAATTCCACAATCAAGAGCGCAGTTCACCACGGCGCTTTTTCTCGG
Organism: Candidatus Sulfotelmatobacter sp.; assembly: GCA_035279505.1. Classification (GTDB taxonomy): domain Bacteria; phylum Acidobacteriota; class Terriglobia; order Terriglobales; family Acidobacteriaceae; genus Sulfotelmatobacter. The sequence continues at coordinate 4,299 of DATEHP010000358.1, forward strand.
GTTGTCCAACCTTTGGCTTGGAGCGATAGCAGGGGCCTTCATTCACAGTCTGAACCAGATTATCGCTCTCGGCGCTTTTGCGTTCGCGATCCTCGCCGTCATCACGCTGCGAACTGCTTCCTCAAAACGTGTCGCGTCCCTCACCGTAGCCTCAACGCTAATCACCTATGCGGCGGGCTACTTGGTTGCAGTCGTGCTCGTTCGATCCGTTCTAGGCGGGTCTACGGGAAGGTAGTTGACGTAACATCTCTATTTCACTCAATGACGTAACCACGCCATCGCTCCCCGGTCTATCGGATTTCTCAGGCAGGCCGATGGCACAGCCCATTCCCTTACCATCGAGAACAGGATGGCTGCGGCGAAGAAGGCGAAGGCTAGATAGTTTTTTCGCATTTTGACGTTCCGTAGAAGGTTGGCCAGCCTGTTACTTCTTAGCCTGAGCGTCGGCCTTGCCAAACCACCCCTCAAACCATTCTAGACCGCGTGCTGCATAATCACGAGCGTCCGCCGGCTTGAAGAAGACATGGCCCTCGTGCGGGTAGACCACCAACTTCGCGGGGACCTTCAGCGTTGTGAGCGCATGCCACCATTCGACCGACTGCTCCATCGGAACTTCTCCGTCACTGTCCCCGACCAGGATCAAAGTCGGGGTTTTGACGTTTTTCACGAAGTGCATGGGGGTCGCTCTTGGCATAAGCCGCGGGATCGTCGTATACGGAAGCGCCAAAGAAGGGAATCATCCACTCGTCGATCTCGTTGACGCCATAGTAGCTGAGCCAGTCGGAAAGTCCCGCACCGGCCACCGCTGCCGCAAAGCGATGCGTTTGCGTTTCGGCCCACATCGTCATGTAGCCGCCATAACTGTGGCCGCGAATCCCGAGTCGGTGAGGATCGATCGGATACTGCTTTGAAATCGCGTCGACCCCGGCCATGATGTCGCGAAAATCGCCGCCCCCGAAATCTTTGACATTGCCCTGCGTGAAAGCTTCACCCTGCCCGTAACTTCCGCGCGGGTTGGGACAGAAAGCAAAATAGCCCATGGCGGACTGAGGACCCATGATCTGCGAATCCCAACGGGCTCGACATGCGGCTGAGGGCCCGCCATGCACATTGACGATGAGCGGATATGTCTTGCCGGGAGTGTAGTCGACGGGCAACATCAACCAGCCTTGGAGCCGGAGATTTCCATTCGTCCAGTGGAAATTCGCCATCTCGCCCCATGCGGACTTGACTCCGGCGTTGAGCGTCGTCAGTTGCTTCCAATTTCCGATCGGTCCCGCCCAGAGTTCCGCAGGAGTGCTGGGTGACTGACGGATCACCGCACTGACCGATCCGTAACGAGAGAGCGCGCCGTTCAAAGAAAACTCGGCGCTCACAGTTTCGTCGCCCGCCCAGATCTTCTGCACCGCCCCGCCCGAGGTGGACACACTTGCGAATCCAGACTTGCCGTCAACGTTTTCGCCAAAAAAGATGCGATCGTTCGACGTCCAGACCAACGTAGATGGCGAGCTGCTGATCTTCGGCGTGAGATTGCGGACCACGCCTCCCGAAACGGGGACGGTCATGATTTCGCCGCCGACCGAACCTTCATCGCTCATCAGGCCTTCGATGAACGCGACCTGCTTGCCATCAGGCGAAACGTGGGGCTCGGCAATCTGCAGCTTGGGCACGAAAATCTCATGCATGTCATGGGATCGCAAGTCGACATGATACAGATGAGCGATATACCAGTTCGCGTCTCCCGAGCCATGAGCCGCGATGGCAGCCCAGCCTTGACTGTCGGGCATCCAGTCATACTCGTACACGTAAACATCGGGGGGCGTAATCGCAGCCAGCGTATTCGTAGACAAATCGATCGTTGTCAGGCGCTGCTCGTAGATTCGATCGTCGATGACTCCGGCCAGCGGAAGCATCGGCTGTAGCGGGCCTGCGATCCTCGGAATGCCCTCAATGAAGAGCAGCGCCAGCTTCGAATTGTCGGGAGAGAAACTGGGAGCCGCTGCGTATCCTTTCAGATCGGCCCGCTTCACCGGCGCGGTGCCATCAAGGGCGGCTGTCCACACCTGGGCACCCGGAACATCGCCGGATAAATCTGCCAGAAACACTATCTGCTTGGAATCTGGGGACCATGCTACGTCGCGAGCGGAGAGCTTGCCTTCTACCGGAATCGTCCGAGCCGGGCCGCCAGAGGAGGGAATGATGGAGATCTCCCCGCCCACGATGTAAGCGATCTGGGCTCCGTCGGGAGAGATTGCTGCCTGTGCGATCGACTTCGCGTGCGGCATTGAGTCGAGAACAGCGGCCGCGCGGGAAGCGGGCTCGGCCCGCGCGGCGACCGTCAGCACGATGCAGGAAAACGTAATCACCCCGAGAGACCGGAGAGCAAAACGATTCATGTGGATTCCTTTTTCCGAGCTGCGTCGCGCCAACCGAGACTACTAGCGTAGTGCGTCCCACAGATCGACATTTATAAGTCGTCGGTTTCCCCCGGTGATCCTCTGTGCCCTCAGTGGTTAAAGCCTTTGACCTCTTTGCTGGAGACCACGATTACGCAGACCGAGACGCATTAATGAACGATCGCTATTTCACGCGCTACACTAGAACCCCATAATGTTGTAGCCGCAATCGACATAGATGACTTCGCCCGTGATGCCGCTGCTGGCGTTGGAGGCCAAAAAAACTCCCGTAGAACCTACCTCTTCGATCTCCACGCGGCGGCGCAGCGGAGCGCGTTCCTCGTGCTCGCGGAGCATGTCGCCGAAGCCCGCGATGCCACGGGCGGCCAAGGTCTTGATCGGACCGGCGGAGATGGCGTTAACACGAATTTTATCCTTGCCCATTTCGTAGGCCAGGTATCTGACGGAACATTCCAGCGCGGCTTTGGCCACCGCCATCACGTTGTAGCGCGGGACCACTTTTTCCGACGCGTAGTACGTCATGGTGATAATCGAGCCTCCTTCGGTCATCAGCGGAGCCGCCGCACGAGCTAACGCGATCAGCGAATAGACACTCACGTCGAGCGCGACCCGGAATCCTTCGCGCGAGGTATCAACGAAACTCCCTTTGAGTTCGTCAGCCGGCGCGTAGGCGACCGAGTGCACCAGCGCGTGCAGCTTGCCGTTACGCTCTTTGAGCGTGGCGAAGAGGCGGGCGATCTCTTCATCTTTGGAGACGTCGCACATGTAGGCTTCGGCGCCGGGGAGCGACAGGATGAGATCTTTCGCCTCCTGCTCCAGGCGCTCGTTTTGATAGGTGATAGCAAGCTTCATGCCGGCCGCATGGAGTCCTTGCGCAATCGACCACGCGATCGAGCGCTTGTTGGCGACTCCGAACACAACAGCGTTCCGGCCTTGTAGATCTGCGGACATAAGTCTCCTTGGGAAATGGAAAGGATAACAGCCGGAGGCC
>DATEHP010000359.1:0-15851 GCA_035279505.1 Candidatus Sulfotelmatobacter sp.
GTGAAAGCGTGATTCCACGATATGACGGCCTGCTGCGAGAGATTGTCGAAGTTTGCGCCAAATCCCGGTAGATTCTCGGTGGTGGAGGTACTGCCGTTGCTGGGGGAGAATCCCTTCTCCGAACCCAGCGAATAGCGAGCCATGGCGGTGTCGTTGTTGGAGAAGTCGTGATCGAGGCGAACCGTCCCCTGATTCTGATAGTGAGTTTCGTTGCGGATGTCGAGGTAGTTGTTGGAATCGGCCCCCATGGACGTCATCATCATGTTGGGCTGGGGAACGTATTTCAACAGGAAGGCTTCGAGATTCTGGTTGATGCGGTTGCTGGGAATCTGATTGTTGGAGAACTGGCTGCGGGTGTAGGGAAAATTGGAAGGACCGGTGGGAAGTGCCGGATTGTAACTCGGATTCGCGACGGCCGTCGTCGGATCGTAGATATTCTTTGGGCCCATGCTGAAGTCGCCCTGGATCTCAGCGAGAGTGGGGACGGTGAGGATCTGTGCATCCGCCTGCGAGAGGCGGAATCCCTCATAGTTCACGAAGAAGAAAGTCCGCTTGTCCTTGCCAAGGAGCGGGCCGCCGAAAGAACCGCCAAAATTGTTTTGCACCAGATGATTGTTGCCCATCGACTGGAAGGGGCTGGCATCAAGCGCGCCGTTGCGGAGGAATTCATAAACCGTGCCATGGTATTGGCTGGTTCCAGAGCGGGTGACGATGTTGATCTGACCACCGCCAGCGCCGCCCATGTCAGCAGTGTAACTGCTGGTGACGACCTGAAACTCCATCACTGAATCGGGCGAGGGGCTGAGATTCTGCGTATTGAAAGTTGGGTCAGTGTTGGTGGCGCCGTCGAGCAGGAAGAAGTTGGCGTTCGGACGGGCCCCACCGATCACGACAGCCGAGCGCTGTCCGGGGCGCCAGTACAGAGGATTGGTTTGCCCGGTCTGGGCGCCGAAGCCAACGTGGGCGCCGGGAACGGTGAGCACGAGATCGATCAGCATGCGACCGTTGAGGGGCAATTCCTGAATGGATTTCGGTTCTACGACCTCACCGACCGCGGCATCGGTGGTGTGAAGGATCTCGGGAGAGGAACTGACCTCGACTCCTTCTCTGACGGCACCGATCTTTAGAGCAACATCGAGGGCGAGCTTCTGCCCGACTTCCACATGCAGGGTCTGAACCACGGGAGCGAAACCGGAGGCGGTGGTAGTGACTTCGTAATCGTCGGGAAGAAGAGCGGGGGCATAGAAGATGCCGGCGTCATTGGTGGCGACGGAGCGGGTCGCGCCTGTGCTCAGCGCCTTGAGGTTTACGGTGGCGCGGACCACGGGAAGAGACTGGGAGTCTTTTACCGTGCCTGAAACAACGGCGTAGTTGCTCTGGCCTACGGCGAGCGCAGTTAGAGTCAGTGCACACACAACGAGCGACAGAGTTCGCATGGACTACCCCACAGAAGATTCTCGGGCGGCGTTTGAGATTGCGCGCTGCAGAGGATTCCCCAACAACCTGCCCCACGAGTGTCCGAAACTTTATCTGCGTGGTAATTGAGGATCAATAACAGGAAAGCACTAGTGGGAGAGGGCGTTGTGCGTAATCTCCTTCGCTAGGCCTGTCTCTACGGCATCTGAAACAGGCTTACCAGGTGCTGTAGGCAGTACCGTCGCTGCCGGTATTGTTGGAGGCGGAGTGAACATCGATCACGCCGGGTTCCTGCTGGTCGATGGAAAGGAGGACCTCATCCTGAACGACCTCCCAGTTTGGTTCGTGGGTCATGGGATCGTCCGGAATTTTGTCGATATAGCCCGCAGCCCTGAGATCATCCAAACCCTGCGGCGCTTTTTGCTTGTCGAACGTATATCTCCAAATGGCATTGCGCAATTGGGTAAGGTCCGCTCGCAGCGCCCTCTCGTGGGCCGCAACAATGGAATGGCTGTAGGTCGGAATTGCGATGGCCAGCAGAATCGCAACGATGCTCAAGACGATCATCAACTCGAGCAGAGTGAAACCGAGGGTCTCGCGCCGGCGGGAAGGCTTCCGTTTACCAGGAACTGTATGCTTCGCCATTGAGTGCGGTTCCGGCCGAGGAAGAGTGGGCACGCGCAATTCCGGTTTGTTGCGGATCTACTGCGTTATTGGGATCCTCCGGATCGGTTGTCCAGTCGGCCTTCATGGTCATGGGGTCGACGGGGAGCTTGGGAAGATAGCCGGCAGTGACCAGATCGTCGAGGCTCTGCGGAGACTGGCCTTTATCCAACCGGTACTGTTCGATGAGGCTGTCCAGTTGGAACAGATTCTGGCGGAGGACGGCTTCGCGAGCTTGTATGACGTGCTGCTGATACAGAGGTACCGCGACGGCCATGAGGATCATCATGATGCTGATGACGATCATGAGCTCAAGAAGGGTGAAGCCGTTATAGAGACGCAGCTTGCGAGGTCTCTTCCCGCCACGTCGACGGGTGCTACTTGCGGCAGGAGACGTTGCAAGCAACGTCTCTATGAATTGGTTCGCGCTACGCATCATTTACCAGTCTTTATATTTCGTGCCGTCGAGTCCTGTGCCTTGCGACTTGGTATAGACGTCAAAGACGCTCTGTCCGCCCCAGGAATCGGAGTCAGCATCATCCTGCATCGAGCGCAGGCCCCATTCTTTACTATTGGTCATGGGGTCTGTGGGGATAGAACGCAGGAAACGGTATTTCTTGCCGGCCTGGCCCTCAATCCCTTTGACTAGTTCGTCAAGATCAGGGGGATAGTTCTGGCTGTCGACTTTGGTCTGAAACGCTCCACGGTCAGCGGCATCCTTGTAGCGGTCGATGGCGTCGCGCATCTCCCACAGAGCTTCGCGAAGTCTCTTCTCCTTCTCGCGCTGGACCGTCACACGCGCAAGCGGCAAGGCCATGAGCGTGAGGATAGAAAGGATGGTCGCGGCGACGATCAGCTCGATCAGGGTGAAGCCGCTCGCTCTCCTTGCCATCGATCTATTTTGAGCTCTGGTCCCCATCTGTACTTTGCTCCGCTTCAAATTGCAAAAAACTATTGGACCGTCACGGAAGCCTGCGCCCCATTGACGGTGATTGCCTGCAGCCCCGGATCGCGCGCTCCACCCCGTGTGATGGTGAGAGGAGTCTGTCCGGAGGCCTTAGCCTCGAAAGTTACTGTGACAACGGCTCCCTGGCCGGAAACTCCCCCGGCGCCGCTGGGCCGCGAGGCGGTGATCTGGGACTGGCCCATGGATTCGTCCTCACGATGGACAAGCGTTACGACCTGGCCGTCTTGCGAGAGGAACCCTCCATTCGACACGTTCACCAGTTGCAGCATTTTGGGGTCATAGTTCAGCTGAACGGGAACGGAATAGACATTCTGGGCGCCGGAGATCAGCAGGTTCACGGCAAAGGTGTTGCCCTTTTCCGCTTGAATCTGTGGCGGATCGAACAGGAAGCTTGGATTGCCTCCCGGGTTATTTTGGCCGGCCGGCGGAGGAGAACTGGGGCGAGCGGGTTGATTCGGTGCCGAACCGATAGGGACGATCGATGGATTCCCGTTCTGATTGGGCTGAGCGGTCGAGGCTGACGGTGCGACGGCCGGCCTGGGCGCATGGTGCAACTCGATCGTGGTAGCGGTTCCGATGTCGATGGCCCGTTGATTCATTTCGTTGACGTCGGTGGCGCGGATGATGTGAGGAACCACAGCAAAAACGATTTCGTTTTCGGAATGATCCTGGGTTGTCTGGCCGAAGAGGTATTTGAGGATGGGAATCTGTGCCAGGCCCGGAATTCCGCTCAACTGCTTGGTCTGCTGGTCTTCCATAATGCCGCCGAGCAAGTTGGCCTCGCCATCCTTCAGGCGGATTTCGTGCTCGATCTTGCGCTGTCCGATGATGGGCTGGCTGATACCGCCAATGTTCTGCTGGCCGGTGACTGCGGAAACGTCCATCGTCATCTTCAGCGTGACCTCGCCGTTGGCGTGGACGCGGGGGGTGATATCGATATTGACGCCGACGTCAAGATACTGGAATTGAGTGTTAACCAACGGGTTGATGCCGACTCCGCCGATGCCGGGCTGGAACGATCCCGTAGCGACCGGCACACGGTCGCCGATTTTGAGCGAAGCCTTCTGACCATCGAGCGCGCGAATTTGCGGATTCTGGATCAGCTTGGTGTCGCTGGCACCCATGACGACCGATAGATTCGCGGCCGGGATCGTGACCTGGAAATTCGTCGCATTCAGATTGCCCAGAGTGTTGAGGTTTATGCCGTTCGTGGAACTCGTCCCCGTGGTGGTGCTGGTTCCAGTCGTTGTAGTGGTTGGTGTGATGGTGTTGATATTGTTCTGCAACTGAACGGTCGCACTGGTGGGCGGGTTCAGGCCCAAGGTGCGGGAGCGGTCCTTGCTGACCTGCATGACGGCGATATCGATGATGACTTCCGGACGAGCCTTATCGAGGTCCTCTACCAACTTCTGCGCGAGAGCGATTTGATCGGGTGTGCCGCGCACAACCAAGGCATTCTGTGAGAGTAGCTGCTGCACGCGCTGCACATCGAGTACGGCGCGGATCGCGTTCACGACATCCTGAAGTTCGGTGGGCTGGGAAAGATTCGTAAGATAAAAGGTTTTGAGAACGCTCTGTTCCAGCTCTTTCCGTTTGGCGGGGTTATCGGTGGCTACAAAAATAGTGTTGGAAGTGACCGGACGCCAGAAAGTCTTTGATTCGAGCGCGGTGATCTCGAGCGCCTCTTCCAGGCTGACTCCATTCAACTCGACTTTGATGGGGCGGGGAGTGTAGTCGGGATCGAGCAGCACATTGATACCGGCTAACTGTCCGACCGTGCGATAGACCGTGTCGGACTTGTCGGTCATCTTGATGGTGATCGGAATATTGGAAATGGGAGTGAGTTCGACGGGGCCAGCTGCTTCGTGGATTCGGCGCTCGAGGCTCGATGGAGGTCCGGCTGCTTGCGGCGGAGGATTGCGCTGGTCGTTGACCATTTTCTCTGTGCGGAGCAGTTCCTGCTTCGCGATGAAGAGCGACGGATCGACGGTTAGAGCTTTCTGGAACTCGGCGATGGCCTCATCGAGCTTGCCCTCTTCGCGCAGCTTCTGGCCGCGGTGCACAATTGAGGATGCAGCCTCGAAGCGGGCATGCTCGAATGAGGCTCGATAGCGGAGGTCTTTCGGCTTCAGGTCGTAAGCCTGCTTGTAGAAATCATAGGCAGCCTCATACTGCTGGCGGGCCTCGGCGTCCTGGCCCTTGGCGTACAAGTCTTTGGCTTTGTCGGCGACGGCGGGGAGGGTTACGGCGACCAGCCACAGAAAAAGAGCTGGACGCATTAGGCGTCTCATTCGATGATCCTCACAACGGTCCTCTTTAAAAAATACAAACTTCGCGAAGACAGCGGCTTCCCGACGTTTCCACCCGTCTCATCGACGCTTTGGCGGCGGAAACCACTGAATTCACGAAATAAACTCGCGGTAAGGCGATTATAACATTGCCATTTTATGGTCCCGAAGTGCTTGCGCGCACGAGAGTTACACTCTTTGGTCGTACGACCAACGGGATGCCCCCGGACTCTGGATCGCGGACCTCACACCTCGGGCCGTGGACCGCGCCCCTGAGGTCCGACGCCGTTATGCGTTAAGATGAAATTCTGCATTTATCGCAATGGCCCGCCAATCCTCGCATCCGACGAAATCGAATCCGGAGAAGTCTCCGCGACGAGATCCCACTGCGAGCGGGCAGAGGGATGCTGCTGTCAATAGGATCGCTTCACATAACTACTTCTTGCTGGAAAAATTTGAGGTGGGGGTCGCGCTGACCGGGACCGAAGTGAAGTCGGTCCGCGGGGGGCTTGCCAATCTCAAGGATTCGTACGGGTTAATCAAGGATGGAGAGCTTTGGCTGCTCAACGCCCATATCGGTCCCTACGAGCATGGGAACATTCACAACCATGCTCCGCTGCGGACCCGCAAGCTGCTGATGCATCGCGAAGAGATCCGCAAGCTGATCGGCAAGACGCAGCAGAAGGGCCTGACCTTAATACCGGTTCGCATGTATTTCAAGAACGGTCGAGTCAAGGTCGAATTGGCGCTGGCGAAAGGTAAGCAGCTTTGGGATAAGCGCGAGACTGAACGGCGTCGTACCGCTGATAAGGAAGCCCGGGAAGCGGTGGCACGGGGCAGAGCCCGAGGCTGAGCGAAGTCCCGCCACCAGTGCTTGTCATTCCGACCGAAGGGAGGAACCTGCTCGTGGCCGGCAGCGTGGCGCTGCGGGCGACAGCAGATTCCTCAACGGCTGCGCCGTTCCGGAATGACAAGAATGTAGAGAACGGTAGAACGGGTTCTACATTTTTTCCGCAGCCGGTAGAGACACACTTTCGGAACAGGCATTTTCGCTCAGCTCGAAAGTTGGCCATTCAATCGTTTCATCATAAGACCCAGGATTTCTTCCGCCGCGTCGATCTGGTTAAAGAGGCCGTCTGGCGCGGAGTTTCGAGTACTTCGCCAACCGACCGGCCGGGATTTTACCGAACTCGGAATCTTGTTCGGTTTCCGTGACTTCAAAATAAATCTGAAACAAAACAATCAACCTCCGTTAATATTCGTCCGTTTTGACTGACAGTCACATCGCAGCGCCCCCTGTGTGACCCAGAACGCGCTACGTGCGGAACAGAAGTGAGTTCGCGTCGTTGCAAGCATTGAAACCATGCAGTGACTTGAAGCCGAGGAGAGAATGTATGTTGACTCTACGCTGTCGAGCGGTCCAGCACGTCGTGCTGGCCATGTTGTGCCTTGCCCTCCCCATGTTCGCGCAGTCCGGCCCTACGACCATCCGCCACGATGTTCATCATGATGTTTCTCTACCGCTTGGCGAAATGATCAAGCACGCTCCGCCTCCGTCGCTTGCCCGACGCCGGGTCGAGCCCATGAAGCGGATTCCGCTTCCTCCCGGACTTGCCGGAGCGCCGCAAGATCCTGTGATCCAGGTCGGAACCGTCGCACCACCTACTCCGCCCGTCACGTTAGGCTTCGAAGGATTGGGGAACGGGCAATACGGCTTCAGTGTGACCGGAGCTCCGCCTGATACGGAAGGCACGGTTGGTGCTACGCAATACGTCCAGTGGGTGAACACGTCCTTCGCGGTCTTCAACAAGGCAACTGGCGCATTGGTCGCCGGACCGACTGCCGGAAACACGCTGTGGTCGGGCTTTGGCGGGGGCTGCCAAACTAATAATGATGGCGACCCGATCGTGCTCTACGACAAGCTGGCTCAGCGCTGGGTGTTCAGCCAGTTCTCGGTTTCGACGACGCCGTATCTGCAGTGCATCGCGGTGTCGACGACATCGGACGCGACCGGGACCTACAACCGGTACTCGTTCCAGTATTCGAACTTCGATGACTATCCGAAGATGGCCGTTTGGCCGGACGCCTACTACGAGACTTTCAACATGTTCGCGGGCGGAACCACTTTTGTCGGGTCGGATGCCTGCGCGTATAACCGCAGTGCAATGCTGGCGGGCACGGCGGCCACACAGGTGTGCTTCCAGCAGGGAACTTCGGTGGGAGGACTGTTGCCGTCGGATCTGGATGGCACCACAGTTCCTCCGGCGGGATCGCCGAACTACATGCTGTACTTTGGCACGAACAATCTCAACCTGTTCAAGTTCCATGTGGATTTCACGACGCCCTCGAACTCCACATTTACCGGGCCGACGGTCATCAATGTAGCGGCGTTCAGTCCGCTTTGCGGCGGTGGCACGTGCGTTCCGCAACCGAGCACAACCCAGCAACTTGACTCGCTGGCGGATCGATTGATGTACCGACTGGCGTATCGCAATTTCGGATCGCACGAATCGCTGGTCGTGAATCATTCGGTGGTCGCGGGGTCCGGGGGCGGCATCCGCTGGTACGAAATCCAGAATCCTTCCGGCACGCCCGTGGTGGCGCAGCAGAGTACGTTTGCGCCAGATTCGAATTACCGATGGATGGGATCGGTAGCGATGGATCAGGCCGGGGACCTGGCTGTCGGTTACAGCGTATCGAGCAGTTCGATATCGCCATCGGTGCGATTTGCCGGGCGGGTGCCAACCGATCCGGCGAGTACCCTCGAGGCGGAAGTCAACATCGTCAGCGGAAGCGGTTCGCAGACCGGCAGTCTGTCGCGCTGGGGCGACTACAGCGCCATGCAGATCGACCCGGTAGACGACTGTACTTTCTGGTTCACGGAAGAGTACATGAAGACTACCGGCAGCTTTAACTGGAATACACGGATCGCAAACTTCAAATTCCCGGGCTGCGGAACGACGGGCACGCCGGACTTCACGATCGGCGCTTCTCCGAGTTCGGTGACGGTGAATCAGGGTTCAAACGGGACGAGCACGATCACGATCACCAGCTTGAACGGATTTAATGCGGCGACGACGCTGAGCGCTTCGGGATTGCCCAGCGGCGTGACGGCAGCGTTCTCGACCAACCCGGTGACGCCTCCGGCGAACGGCAGTGCAACTTCGACACTGACGCTGACCGCTTCTTCGAGCGCGACGATCGGGACGTCAACAGTCACGATCACCGGCACTTCGGGATCGACGACGCACACTACGACTATCAACCTGACGGTGAACACGGCCGCACAGCCCAACTTCACAATTGGAGCTTCGCCTTCGTCGATGATAGTGACGCAAGGAGGCAATGGGACCAGTACAGTGACCATTACGAGCCAGAACAGCTTCAGTTCGGCGACAACCCTGAGCGCATCGGGACTGCCGAGCGGGGTGACAGCGGCGTTCTCGACCAATCCGGTGACGCCACCCGCCAACGGCAGCGCAATCTCCACGCTGACCCTGACGGCTTCAGCGACTGCGACGACCGGAACAGCAACTGTGACTGTGACTGGAACCTCTGGATCGCTCGCGCACAGCACAACGATTTCGCTGACAGTGAATTCGTCCGTCGGATTGCAGACGGCGGTATTCGACAACACCCTGAAAGCTCCGAAGTGCGTGAATGTGGGTTCGGGCTGCGACTCTGGCCCATCCCTGTTGCTCGGCCGCGACACTCTCGCGGGCGGTACTGAACCGAATCAGCCAAACACCATCAACAGTTCTTGCGCCGACGGCACTTCCGGCACGTTCCACTCCGACGAATCGAACGACCGCATCGTTGTTTCGACGATCGACGGCAGCACGCTGGCGGCGGGCAAAACGGTCAAGGTGAGCGCGACGGTATGGGCCTATAGCGGATTTACGTCAGATCATCTCGACCTTTACTACGCTGCGAATGCCAGCAGCCCAACGTGGACGCTGATCGGAACGATCACGCCGTCGGCGGCGGGCGCTCAAACGCTCTCCGCAAACTACACGCTGCCCAACGGAAGCCTGCAAGCGGTGCGGGCGCAATTCCGGTACCTGGGCAGTGCGTCTTCCTGTACCGCGGGGGCTTACAACGATCACGACGATCTGATTTTCGCCGTCGGAGCGGGAACTCCGGGCTTCAGCGTATCGGCGTCGCCGAGTTCGGTGAGTGTGCAGCAGGGAACGAATGCTACCAGCACCATCGCGGTCTCAAGCCAAAACGGATTTAACTCGGCTACGACGCTGAGTGTGTCCGGACTGCCGAGCGGTGTGACGACAGCGTTTTCTACCAACCCGGTTACGCCTCCGGCGAACGGCAGCGCGACGTCAACGTTGACGTTCACCGCCTCTTCCACGGCGACGACTGGGACGAGCAGCGTGACAATTACGGGCACGTCCGGTACAACCACGGCGACCACGACGGTCTCGCTGACGGTGACAACCGCCGGGGGTGCACAGACGGCGGTCTTTGACCCGACGTTGAAGGCGCCGAAATGCGCGACGGTCGGCTCGTCCTGCGACTCGGGAGCAAGCCTGCTTCTGGGCCGCGATACGATGTCGGGTGGCGCCGAAGCCAATCAACCCAACAACATCAATGGAGCGTGCCCGGACGGAACTTCCGGAACGTTCCATTCCGATGAGTCCAACGATCGAATCGTGGTTGCCTCGACCGGCGGCGGCGCGATGACTCACGGCCAAACGGTGAAGGTCACGGCTACGGTCTGGGCCTGGAACACGGGTTCGGCTGACGCGCTGGACTTGTACTATGCCGCGAATGCCAATAGTCCAACGTGGGTGTTGATCGGAACTATCGTGCCTCCGGCGGGCGGCGCGCAAGCGCTGTCGGCGACGTACACACTCCCAACCGGAAGCTTACAGGCAGTGCGAGCGAACTTCCGCTATCAGGGAAGTGCGTCGTCGTGCAGCACCGGAGCGTATGACGATCATGATGACCTGGTCTTCGGTGTGAACTAGCTGTCGAGGCTGAACTCAAGAGCCGGCCCCGCGGGCCGGCTCTTCTTTCTCATTCGGATAGGATAGTCGTCGTGCGTCCCTCGAAGCCGACGATCAGGACCGTAGATCTGAAATCTGATATGCCATCGGTGCGTGAGGCGTTGGATCGGCTTGATCGAGAGATTGCTGCTCCGCGGAAGGGAATCAGTCCTGTTCTGAAAATTGTCCACGGATATGGGTCGAAGGGAGTGGGCGGCGAGATCCGTATTGCCGTGCAAAAGCGGCTACACGAGTTCGCGGAAGCCGGCCGCATTCGTGGTTGCATCTTTGGAGAAGATTGGTCGAAGACAAGCGACGAAACCTGGCGACTCTTGCAGTCGCAATCGTGGCTGAAGGATGACGCGGACCTGGGTCAACGAAACCTCGGAATCACAATCGTCTTGCTCTAGGTCCAGACGGAAATGCAGGCTTTACGATTGCGGCGTTTCCGTAGCAGGCGGCGTTGATGCATTGGAAACCAAGGGGGCAGGCTCGGGAACTGGAGCAATTGGAACTGTGGTCACTAGCGCCAGAGCGGGCTCGACCGGCGGAACTGCGACCACGGGTGCCAGCATCCGCTGTTGCCAATACGAGACCGCGATCGCCCTTTGCCAGAAGCGTGGTATCAGCAAAAGGAAGAGCGTGATCTGTGCGACGACAAAGGCGCCGAAAACGCTTTCAGGGGACACCAACTTCATCCATATCCAAAGTCCGCCGATTAACAGAATGGCAGCGATGATGGCCACGGCGATATAGCTGGTGAGGAGACGTGCAAGGCTGCGGAAGGTGTGCCGGAAAGCCGCTGCGATGGACTTGCGCACCGCCCGCTGGTCGTCCAAAACCGTATCCACCTCGGCCAGATCAAACCAGATACGCAGGGTGGTCATGATCAGGAAGATGACCGCAAGTCCGGTCATTTGCAGTTCGAATGGAAGCTTTTCGTTAGTGCTGTCATCCGCCCTTTTGACAACGGCGCCGTTGGCAGCGAAGAGAAGACCGGCAACGATGCCCATTACAATTCCGGCAACGATCATGATGCGGATGAACCGCCACAGGTTTCGCCCGCAGGCACGGAAGAATTCCTCGCGGGGCAGGCGATAGGTTGAAGCGTAGCCGAAGAAAATACCTGGCAGAAAGAGAGCCGTGGCCAGAAAAAATGTGAAGGCGAAGTAGAGGGCGGGCAACGTCATGGAGTCCAGGCTTCCGAATTCTGGCTTGGATAGCAATTCTCCGAAAACGCCCCTATCGAATCCTCTGAGAAGACGTTGAGCCAGTAGAGTATTGTCGAGAATCGCGTGAGCGCTTCGGCGGAAGGCGGCGGTGCCGAATTCGGCGAGGGTCAGGTTCAGGAGCCAGAACCAGACGATGTATCGTTTGTTGTGTGCGACCTTCCCGAAGCCGGTACTTAGCAAGCTCTTGTTAGTCACTCGTCTTCCTTATCCTCGTTGATCACGCCCTTCGGAGCCAACGCCCGAATGTTCTTGGCTTTGGGCGGCGCGGCTGAAGCCGCGCCCTTACAAAACCTCTTCTTTCAAAATCTCTTCCTACAAGGCTGCTTCTTTTGATTCGCTTCGTTCAACCCACTTTTGTCCGGCCGATTCTTTCCGGAACCATTGATGAGGCAACTTTACACTGCCCACCAAGCCATCGCCTGACTGGCGAATTGGGTGAGGAAAAGCCAATAAGTCGAAAGCTTATGCGTTGGCTTAGTATTGGGCGCTATGACCAGGCTGTTGTTGAAGTTGTCGCGATCGATGTGGATCGTGTGATCGGGATCGATCTGCACCGACACGACTTTCGCCTTCTTCTGATAACTGAATCTGGTCCAGCGGCTTTGGCCGTCCCAGTGCTCGCGCACTTTTTCGTTGTCGAACTTTACTTCGACCTCGATTGGCATCACGAAGTCGCCCTTGCGATGGACGGTCACGAACGACTGATAGACCGTATCGCTATCCTTCTTGCTGTCCTTTTTATCCTTTTTCCTTTCCTCAAACCAATTGGTCGGGTAAGAATTTGCGTCGAGAACTTCGTAGTCCAGAACCTGCGTCCCATAGACCGCCTGATTGAAATACCAGCGCAGGTCTTTTCCCGAGACCTCCTCGATCGTTTTCAAGAAATCTTCTTTCGTAGGGTGAGTAAAGCGATACTTCATGAAGTACGTGTGCATCGCCTTCGCCATGGTGTCTTCGCCGATAATTCCTTCGAGAGTGAGCAGAATGCTAGCGGTTTTGCCGTAGGTAACGCCCCCGTAGGAAGAGGAGTTGATGTAGGTGAAGGCGTTTTGGGCCATGGCGTCGCGATCGGGAGCACTGATGTAGAAATCTCGCTGTTGCTCACGCTCGCCGTAGGTCGCGCCGGCCAGATCGCGGACAGACGTGTCTTTTCCCAGGATTGAGTCGAGAACCTTTACCTCCGTGTAGCTGTTGATACCTTCGTCCAACCAGGCATCTTCAAATTCATTGGTGGCAACCATGCCGTACCAATACTGATGCCCGAATTCGTGCTCGACGACGCCCTCGACCTCGTAGAGTCCGGCCGGCATCCACCAGGTTGTGCCCGCGGTGATGAAGGTAGGATATTCCATGCCTCCGGCGGCGGAGTCGGGCTCGGGATCGACGACGGTCAGAGTCTTATAGGGATACGGGCCGTACCATTTCTCGAAGTGGTCAAGAGTCTCGCGCGTGATGCGTTCGTGTCGCTCGACCTGGTCCCAGTGCCCGGGTTGCATCAGAAAGCGCAGTTGGATGGGCCCCATTTGAGCCTGATACGTGCTTTCCTTGACTCTGAAGCGTGGGCTGGCGGTCCAGGCGAAATCGTGAATGTCGTCGCCGTGATAGATCACCGTCTTCGTCTTGTCGGAGTTCGTTACATTGCTTACCTCAATGCCGCTCGCGCCAATGACTTCATCCTGCGGGACGGTCAACTTCACGTCGTAGACGCCGAAGTCGGCAAAGAACTCCGTCGTGTTGTGATACTGGTGGGCGTTCCAGGCTCCGTGCCACCATACTCCGACTTTGGGAAACCATTGGCCGCCAAGAACGAAATCGCGCTTCCATCCGGAACGCGCCTGTGTTTCGGGAAACTTCGTCTGGAAGGCTATCTTGAACTGAACGAATGCCCCGTCGGGTATCGGCTTGGCGAGACCCAAATCGACTACGGTCTTGTCATCTTTATTACTGTCGTCTGGGGCGACGAACTGCAGGTTCCGGGTGAGGTCGCCCTGTCCCACGACCTCAATGCTCTTGATGTCCTCCGAACCGTAATACTTTGCTTCCCATTTCGCATAGCCGGTGTCGCGGGTGCCCATGAGTTTCGCATCGCGTACGAAGGTTGCGTTCGGCCGGAAAGCATTCTGATACAGATGGAAAGGGAAGTGGTCGAGTGGCTGTCCGGTGAGATTGTGATATGTGAGGACCTCGGTCGCGTCAACGATATGATTCGGGGCGTCGTACTTTGCGTCGATCTCGTAATGGACAATCCGCTGCGATAAGGGAGTTGGCGAGTTGACGGCCAGGGTAGTGTCGGGAATGGAAAGAGATTGGTTCGTGGGCAACGATGGAACGGCGGTTTTCGCAGGCGCCGGAGATTGCGCAGCGGCGGTCACGGGCTTGCGCTCGATCAACACAACAAGGCTTAAGACGAATGTGACGAGAACGGCGATCATTCTCCAGCGAATCTTCATAAGTTCCTCTTGGACGGCGCTGCGGCTTTGAATCATATCGTAGTGGGAGTACGGCAGTCATGTGAGGAGGGGCCAATCAGGCGGAGGGCAAATTCGGGATTTACATGCCGTCTGAAGCTGAAGACGAAAGGAACCGGAGTACAATGCGACCGATGATGCGTTGCAAAAAGGTGTGAGGAGAGGAGGTAGCATGCTCGCCGTTAAACAGGGTGACTTGAGCTTGCTGCAGCATCCGGCGTCGCAAGAGCTGTTACATTCGAAAATCCCGGCGCGACTAGCCTATATCGCGACCGATGGAACACCGCGGGTTGTTCCGATCTGGTTTCACTGGAACGGGCACGATATCGTGATGGGCACTCCGCCCAAGGCTCCCAAGCTGAAGGCGCTGGCGAAGAATCCGAGAGTTTCGCTCACGATCGACGACAACACTTTCCCGCACAAGGTGCTTTTGATTCGCGGGAGTGCCCGGCTCGAACCGATGGAAGGAATCGTTCCCGAATACGAGGCTGCTGCCGCACGATATTTTGATGCGGAATTAGCGAAAGGCTGGCTGGGGCAATTGCGCACTCTGGTCTCTTCGATGGTGCGGATTACAATCACGCCGGATTGGGTGGGGCTGTTAGATTTTCAAACCCGTTTCCCGAGCGCACTTGCGGGCTGAGTGTGAATGATTCGCACAGGGCCGCGCATAAAGCGGCTCACGGAAGTGGAAGATCCTTCAATTCCGGCGATAGCTGATAGGCCTTGTCGAATTCCAGTTGTGAGTCTGCCTTCCTGCCTTCCTGACGAAGCGCGAGCGCGAGGTTGTAATGCGCCTCGGCGTAGCCTGGCTTCAGACGCGTTGCCATTTTGAACTCAGCCTCTGCCTTTTGAATATTCCCCGACTGCAGCAGCACAAGCCCCAGATTGTTGTGCCCTTCGGAGAATTCCGGATTCTTGCGAACAAGATCGCGAAAAATATTGATTGCTGCCGCCGTGTCGTTGTTTTGGCTCAGGACCAGCCCCAGTTGCACTCGCGCATCGATGTTGTGAGGGTCGAGGCTGGCTGCGTCCGTCAACTCGCGAATGGCTTCCGGCAAGCGCTGAAGCTGTGCGAGGGCGAGCCCGAGATTGTAATGAGCTTCCGCTAGATCCGGATCGCAACCGACAGCTTGCTGAAACTCCGCCAATCCTTTCGCCTGATCTCCTGACTTCCATAAGAGCAATCCAAAGCTGGCATGTGCCTGGGCATAATCCGGCTTCATCTCAAGCGCCCTTTCATAGGCTTCTTTTGCTCGGACCGGTTCGTTCTTGGCCTCCCAGGTCACGCCAAGGTAGTAGTGGCTGGTAGGAAGCTCGGGAGTTTGTTCCGCAGCTTTCTGGAATAGCGCCAGGGCATCGTCGAATTTCTGTTTCTTCAGAGAATCGACACCTTGCAGGATCAGCAGCTTCGATTGCGCCAGCCGAGAACGGAATTCATGCAATCCCGACAGTTCGTCAAGTTCTTTCTTGGCGTTGCCGGTATCGCCTTGGGTGCGTAAGGCGAGAGCGAGGTTATAGTGGGCTTGCTCGAAGTCAGGTCTGAGTTCAATGGAGCGGCGAAAAGCGGCAATTGCCCCCGCGGTTTCGCCATCGGCCTTCAACTCGCGGCCCAGGTTGTATTGAGCATCGGCATCATCGGGATTCAGCTCTACGGCTTTATGGAATTGCTCGAGAGCTCCCTTGTGATCTGACTGACGACGCAGAGCGATCCCGAGCATGAGGTGCGCGGCGGCCAACTTTGAATCCAGTTGAATTGCCTGGCGAAATTGGGCCGCAGCTTCGGTTAATTTACCCAGTTGTCCTTCGACCACGCC
>DATEHP010000360.1:0-3028 GCA_035279505.1 Candidatus Sulfotelmatobacter sp.
GCCCTCCTCGATACGGCCAGCGTGCAGGCTGACGACGGTGCCGGCATCACCCGCGGCATCATCGGACTGACCAACAAGGGACAGCCGCGCAAGCCCGAAGATTGGGGCGCGCTGCGCGCATGGGCATGGGGAGCAAGCCGGGGATTGGATTATCTCGAAATCGACTCGGCTGTGGACGCGAAACATGTGGGGATCGAAGGCGTGTCGCGATTCGGAAAAGCTGCGCTGGTCACGATGGCATTCGATCAGCGATTCGCCATGGTGCTCGTAGGATCGTCAGGTAAGGGAGGATCGACGCTTCTTCGCAGAAATTTTGGCGAGGCCGTCGAAAGCCTCACCGGCGGCGAGTATTACTGGATGGCGGGAAATTTCATGAAGTATGGCGCCTCGGAGGCGACCTTTGGCAGCAAGACTCCTGGCGACATCCCGGTCGATTCGAATGAGTTGATCGCACTATGTGCGCCGCGGCTCACATTCATCAGCTATGGCATTCCCGAGAGTGGCGATGCAAAGTGGCTCGACCAACAAGGGAGTTTCATGGCGACCGTCGATGCAAGCCGAGTGTTCACGTTGCTTGGGGCCAAGGGCCTCGACATTCCGCCGGACTATCACACGGCGAAGATGCCTGCGGTGGGCCAGGGATTATTGGACGGGCCGCTTGCGTGGCGTCAGCATGACGGAGGGCATACCGATCTGCCGAATATGAAGTACTTCATCGAGTGGGCAGATAAGTTCATCGGGCACACACCGCCGCAGCGGTAGACGCATTGTGGGCGGGACCTACAACTAGCGGCGATGAAACTCTGAGAAGAATAGACCCCACCCGGTCACGGAATTCGGGACGCGGATGGGGCACACTTCTTCACTGTTCAATCTATTTAGCTGCCGGGATGTAACTTAGATCCGGTTGGTACTTCCAGATGGTCCACTCGGTGCTTTCAATGAGTGCCGGCAGTTTGCCCTGGAAGGCTTTCCACTCGCCGGCGCTCATCCCCTTCTCTGCCCCGAATGGTGCATCGAGATCGCCCCATCCGCTCATTCCGATGTAGCTGTGAATTTCGTTCGTGGGTGTACCAAAGCGAGCGACGGCGACGCCGTAGTCCGTTGCACCCGACTTCTTGACTGCCGGCACGATCTGGTCGTGGAAGAGAGCTTTCATCTCATCCATTTTCCCTTGCAGGATGCGGCTGCGCCCCGTGCGAACCATCGAGGGAATATCTTTCGACCGGAAAGTAAGATCGGGCTGCATCTCGTCGATCCACATCTCCAGGCTGTCGGTTTGACCGTTCAGACGTGAAAAGATTCCAGCCAGATCTGCGGCTGAGGATTTCAACTTGGGATTGTCTTCCCCAACGTCTTTCCACTTGACTGAGTACCACACCACCGCATATTGGGATGGACCAGTCTGGGATTCCCACACGGTGTACCCCTGCTCGGAGCCAGCTTTCTTCACCAGTGCGGCGTAATCTTTGACGGAAGCTTTCCAGTTGTCGACCTGGTCCACTTTCAATTTGACGAACAGTACGTTTCGGAGGTTCCCCTGGGCCCGGCACGGCAAACAGAATGCCGTCAACGCCACCACCGCTATCAGACAACGGGACAAACAAAATGGTTTTCGCATTGTTGTTCTCCTTGGGCCTCGTAAGAGAGTCGATTGAACATCGAACACCTGGGGCTTGTCCTGTTATCGAGGCGCCGCAAGTATACACGCGGGCGCAAATCGACGGCAGTTGATAGAAGTCGGCTGGCAACGCCGACTAAGGTCGGATGTTGGTCTTGAGGAGAGAGCGGCAGCCCGCCCCACGGAGTAGATTGCTGGTCTTGTACGTAGCTTGGTAATTTGGTACACTGGTACACATGAATGATGATCCTCGACTGCAAATTGAACGGGTACAGACCGGGGTGCGGATGGAAAAGCGCATCCTGAAAGTGCTCAAAGGTTTTGCCGAACTTCACGACATGACGTTGGGGGACGTGCTTGAAGGCATTGTGCTGCACGCCTTCGACGGCAAGACACCATTTAGTCCAGCGTCGCTTGAAAAAATTCGCGAATTGAAGAAGTTCTACGAGCTTGATCTTGACTCGAGTGCCAGTCACCGACTGCAGGAGATCAAGGCCAAGTCTGGGCGCAAGCGAAAGAAGAGAGTATGAGCGGGAAGCTCGGTCTGAGCGTCCTGCGGTGGTCGCTAGGAATTGTGATCCTGATTGAGGCTGTAATGTTTGTGCTTCCCTCTGCTGCGCACGATTTCGCCCGCACGCACATGCCGGGATTTGTGCGGCTGGTGTTGGGATTCGGGAAAATTTTTGGGTGCGTGCTTCTGCTCATTCCCAGAACAGTCGTGCGCGGGGCATGGCTGTTGCTCGCAGTCTTCGTTATGGCGATCCTGCTTCATCTGCTGCATGGACTTTACGGCATTGGCAATCTGGTGATTTATGCCGCGGCCGCTTTCGCGATCGCGATGGGTAAAAGCAGCTAGTCACGGTTGGGAATGTTCCCCCTCCCAATACCGGAAGGAAGTGGAGCACGCAAGGTTGAGTCTTACGGAGGAAAGAAACCATGAATGGTTCCCTGCAAGGAAACGCGCAGCAAGTAATCCGTACGGGAGGGTTCGATCTTCCCTGCGATGCCCACACGGCTTTTACCCTGTTTTCCCCTGAGGGCGAGCGGGAGTGGGTCCCAGGCTGGAATCCAATAGCGGTTTATCCCGAAACCATCGCGTTCACGGCGAATACGGTCTTTCGATTAGGGCAAGGCTCAGAAGAATCGGTCTGGACAATCCTGGAAGCGGATTCGCAGCGGCACCACGCAGAATATGTTCGAATCGCTCCGGCTTCGCACGCCGCACGGATCAACATAAAGATCGAGCCAGTCTCTCCCAATCGCAGCCACGTAATAGTGAGCTACACAGTGACTGCATTCGGGGAACACACTTCGACCGTGCTGGAATCATTCTCGGAAGGCGCCTACGCCCAGAGGATGCGCGAGTGGCAGCAGCAGATCAGCACATGCCTGGAAATTCGCGAGCAA
>DATEHP010000361.1:0-2787 GCA_035279505.1 Candidatus Sulfotelmatobacter sp.
GATGGCATCGGAAGCGATCTCGACGCATTTGTGGCCACGTGCCCAATCCTCGGCTTTAGCGAGCAATTGCTTGCCTACACCGCAATGACGGTGATCCTCGGCAACATACCAACCCTCGACGTAGCCCACGGGTTGCGATGGGTTGCAGCCGTCCGCATGCGAGCGGAGGTCGACTTCCAGGAAACCGACCAAGATTCCATCGTTCGTTTCTGCGACGAAGATGGCGATTGGCATAGTTAAGACGGAAGCAGCCTTTCCCCCGAGTATGAGCCGGAGTTCCCGAGCGTGTTCCTCGACGGAAGACTTTGGCCAAAGAGCCTCGCACAGGTGGGCCAGTTGATCGAGATCGGATGCTTGAGCGGGCCTGATTAGAACGTTGTCCACGCGGACTATCGTATATCAGCTATCAACGTGGATTTCTGGCTGGCACGGGCCGACGGTTCACTGGGGATTTCAACACAGAGGGCGCAGAGGACACGGAGAGGCTGGCTGAGAGAAATTAGCAGCTTGTACCTTTGCGGGCGGTTGGTGAATCCTAATTGGACTAGCGGGTGCGGACTTTCGGGGAGGCGGTGGGTTGAGAGCCTCCGGAGATTCGAAAAATGGCTGATGAGGCCCCCAGTTCTCGGCCAGTCCGCGAGCGTGCAAGTAAGCAGCAAAATGCCGGGCTTAAGCCCGGCGCTACAAAGGCCAGAGAACGAGGAGAACGTTATGACTGATGCAGCGCAAGGGACCGCGAAAGAAGCGACCGGAACTTTTGCCGCGAGAGCGTATGCGGCGAAGAGTGTGACTTCAGGGATGGCGCCGTTTACGGTGAAGAGACGGGCGCCACGGCCGCAGGATGTGCAGATTGAAATTTTGTATTGCGGCGTGTGCCATTCGGATTTGCACCAGGTGCGCGATGAGTGGAAGTCGGTGATGCCGACGATTTATCCATGCGTGCCGGGGCACGAGATTGTGGGCCGCGTGACGAAGGTGGGAAGCGCGGTGAAAAAAGTGAAGGAAGGGGAGATGGCGGCGGTGGGCTGCACGGTGGGTTCATGCGGGCAGTGCGCCAACTGCCTTGCGGGCCAAGAACAGTATTGCGTGAATTTTCCGACGTTGACGTACAACGCGGAGGACAAGATTTCGGGCGGAGTGACGTACGGAGGCTATTCGGACAGCATCGTAGTGGATGAAGCGTTTGTGTTGCGCGTGGCGAACGGACTTGATCCAGCGGGCACGGCACCGCTGCTGTGCGCAGGAATCACGACCTATTCGCCGCTGCGGCACTGGAAAGTCGGCACGGGAAAGAAAGTAGGCATCGTGGGCCTCGGAGGTTTGGGACACATGGGCCTGAAGTTTGCGAAGGCATTTGGCGCGAACGTGGTGCTGTTTACGACTTCACCGAAGAAGACCGAGGATGCAGTGCGGCTTGGCGCGGATGAGGTGGTGATTTCGAAGAATGAAGCGGAGATGCAAAAACATGCAGCGAGTTTCGATTTTATCCTGGATGCGGTTTCGGCGGAGCACGATCTGAATGCTTATCTGCAATTGCTGAAGCTTGATGGAACGATGACGCTGGTGGGCGCGCCGGAGAAGCCGTCGCCGGTGGCTTCATTCAATTTGATCATGGGGCGGAAGAGCCTGACGGGATCGGCCATCGGCGGAATCCGCGAGACGCAGGAGATGCTGGATTTTTGCGCGGACAAAGGAATCACTTCGGACATCGAGAAGATCAAGATTCAGCAGATCGATAAGGCGTATGAGCGGCTGGCGAAGAGCGATGTGAAGTACCGATTTGTGATCGACAACGCGTCGCTGAAAATCGGCTAGTGATAGAGAGTTGGGAATAGCTGCCGCAGGTGATCGATTTTCGGCAGGTCAAAGCGCGCGATGTAGGGATTGTCGGGGTGAAGCGTCGCGTAATTCTGATGATAGCCTTCGGCGGCGTAGAAGCCGGTGGCGGGAACGATTTGCGTGACGATCGGGCTTGAGAAAACTTTGGCCTGGTTGAGTTGATCCACGTAGGCCTGCGCGATGCGCTGCTGGTCGGGCGTTGAGAAGAAGACCGCGGAGCGGTATTGCGTGCCGACGTCGGGACCCTGGCGGTTGAGTTCGGTGGGGTCGGTGGCGACGGAAAAGAAGATCTTCAGAAGCTGACCCAGAGTGATTTTGGAAGGGTCGTAGACGATTTCGACGGATTCGGCGTGCCCGGTCCTACCAGTTTCGACCATTTCGTAGCTAGGATTTTTGACAGTGCCGCCGGAATAGCCGGAGGTGGCTTCCTTTACGCCCTTCACATGCTGGAAGACGGCCTGGACTCCCCAGAAGCATCCCCCTGCAAGGATTAGCTTGGAATGGCCTTTGGCTGGGGCCAAGGTGTCGTCTACGGTGGGGTCTGGGAGGGCGGTGGCGGCAGTGCTGGTCATTCCGGCGTAGGAGTAAAGAAACCAGATGGACAGTAGTGCGATGACGACAAGAGCGGGTTTAGACAGGCGAGTCATTGCGGTTCCCCCAAGGCGGTATCCGAAGGGATGCCTAACCCTTTATACGCCAAAAAACGGAGAAGGGATGTGGGGTTGTCGGCTAGCTCAGGGGCGCGATGCGACCAAAATTGAGACGAGGTCTGTTTCAGATTGAGCGATGTGGAAGGGCAATCAGCGGACGGGGTTCTAGGACCATATAGCTACTGGATTCGGATTGACGGGCTTCCGGCAAACGTGATATTACCTGCCCACCACGGAGTAACGATTTCCTACCCTGGTGCACTATAAGCAGTTAGCGGAAACCTGGAGGGCTTCATGG
>DATEHP010000362.1:0-11203 GCA_035279505.1 Candidatus Sulfotelmatobacter sp.
TCTCCCGAGGATGCGCTCGAGGAACTGGAGAAAGTTCAGAAAAAGGCCGACGGCTCAGGGCTTGACGTCGTAGTCTACATCTCTATGGCCTTCGGCAATCCGTATGGTGATCACTGGAGCATCGAGGAAGTCTTGGACGCAATGGAATTGCTCGAAGCCGAAAACTTGCACAAGATCTCGCTCGCCGATACCGTCGGGATGGCCAGTTCGCAGCAGATCACGGAAGTGGTTCAGGCTGTACAAACGAAATATGATTATCTTGAGACTGGAGTGCACTTACACAGTCGCCCTGAGCAGGCTGGGGACAAGATCCTTGCCGCATACGACGCGGGCTGCCGGCGTTTCGACTCGGCAATCGGGGGACTGGGAGGCTGTCCTTTCGCGCAAGATGCACTGGTGGGAAACATTCCGACAGAGAAAGTAATTCAGGCGCTTCGCCAGCGGGGTGGCCAGTTGCCAGCCTTGAAATCACTCGATACTCTTCTGAAGGCAACAGAGGGCATCGCTGCGAAGTATTCGGAGTTTCACGCCGCGGATTAATTGCCACCGATCGAAGATTGTGAAATCGAGCACGAGACGCCAGTTTTTTTATGAGCTACCACACGGTTCAACTTTCGTACGAGGGTAGGATCGCAACCCTTACCCTGAATCGTCCGGAGAAACGCAATGCGATCAGCTTTGAATTGATCGACGATCTGGTCCGCGCGCTCGACGAAGTGGCGAAGTCCGATGCGATTGTGCTGATCGTGACGGGAGCCGGAAAAGCCTTCTGTTCGGGGATGGATCTGGACAATCTGAAAGCGCTGCTGGGCCACACTCCAGAACAGAATCTGCAGGACTCGGCGACGATGGTACGGTTGTTTCGATCACTCTACGAGTTCCCAAAGGTGACCATCGCCGCTGTGAATGGCCCGGCGATCGCCGGCGGAACGGGGTTAGCGCTGTTGTGCGATTTTACGCTGGCAGTTCCTGATGCGAAGTTTGGCTATACGGAAGTACGAATCGGATTCGTACCGGCCATTGTGTCGACATTCTTACTTCGACAAGTCGGAGAGAAACAGGCGCGAGACTTGCTGTTGACGGGAAGAATCTTCGGTTCCGAGGAAGCGGCGCGTATGGGACTGATCAACGAGATTGTGCACGCCGAAAACTTGATAGCTCGTGCCAAAGAATTAGCTGCGCTCCTAATGGAAAACAGCGCGTCATCGCTTCGGGCCACAAAGCAGTTACTTACCGATCACGCGCGTACGGAACTAGACGCGCACATCGACGCGGCGGTACGGGAGAACGCTGCGATCCGGAGTACGGCTGACTTTCGAGAAGGAATCACCTCATTTTTAGAAAAGCGCAAACCTGTCTGGACGGGGAAATGAGTTCCAACCATCAACCTGCAATCAACGAAACACGCCTGCGCGTGCGCTATGCAGAGACCGATCAGATGGGTGTTGTGTATCATTCGAACCACTTAATCTGGTTCGAGGTGGGCCGCGTGGAACTGATGCGGCAGATGGGATTTTCCTATCGTGACATGGAGCGCGAAGACGGGATTTTCATTGCCGTCGCCGAGGCCAGGTGCCGGTACCGTGCCCCGGTGTATTACGACGAAGAAGTCATTGTGCGCACCAGACTGAGCACAGTGCGCGATTCTGTGATTAGGTTTAGTTACGAATTGGCTCGGGCCAACACGGGCGTACTGCTGGCGGAAGGCGAGACCACACATATCGTTACGAATTCAAAGATGAAGGTCTCGGCCTTGCCGCAGAAGTACCTTAGCGTGTTCCGTGCGGCGACTGGTAAATGACAGATCAACTCGGGGACTCTTTTGAACGCTCTGCACATCACTGGAAACGATCTAAGGCTCGAGGACGTGCGCGAGGTAGCAGTGTCGCGCCGGGCGGTTCTGCTCTCGCCGGATGCTCGCGAGGGTGTGAACCTGGCGCGCACCGTAGTCGACGAGATTGTGGCCGGGAATAGGTTGGCGTACGCGATCACGACCGGAGTCGGCAAACTCAGTGATGTTCGGATTTCCGGCGACCAAATCCGTGAACTGCAAGTGAACTTAGTGCGATCGCACGCCTTCGGCGTTGGCTCTCCTCTTCCCCTCGCTGAGGCTCGGGCCATGATGCTTTTGCGAGCAAATTCACTTGCCAAAGGCCACTCCGGCGTTCGCGCAGCGGTGATCGATATACTCTGCGAAATGCTGAATCGGGGCGTCATCCCGTTCATTCCATCGCAGGGCAGTGTGGGCGCGAGCGGCGATTTGGCCCCCCTTGCGCATCTGGCACTCGCTCTGATTGGTGAAGGCGAATGCCACGACGAGACAGGAGCTCGCATTCCTGCTTCGGAAGCTTTGAAGCGGGCCCAGATCAAGCCACTTGTTCTTGAAGCCAAAGAGGCGATCTCTCTGATCAACGGTACACAAGCCATGCTGGCGGTCGGCATTCTGGCATTGCTGGCAACTGAGACTCTTGTTGATACCGCTGATGTGCTGGGCGGACTTTCGTGCGACGCGTTGAAAGGAACCGATACGGCGTTCGATGAGCGCATTCACGAGGTGCGTCCGCATGCGGGACAAATGAAAACCGCCGCAAATCTACGCCACATGCTCGAAGGCAGCCAAATTCGGGAGTCACACCGCGAGTGTGGGCGAGTACAGGACGCTTATTCGTTGCGCTGCATACCGCAGGTGCATGGTGCTGTCCGCGACACTCTCGCATACTGCCGATCGGTATTTGAGACCGAAGCCAACTCGGCGGTAGACAATCCGCTGGTCTTCATCACTGATCTGAAGACTGGCGGGGGCGACGTAATCTCCGGCGGAAATTTTCATGGAGAGCCTTTGGCGTTCGCACTGGATTTCCTGGCGATTGCGTTGAGTGCGCTGGCAGGCATCAGCGAGCGGCGGATCGAAAGGCTGGTAAATCCCGCTCTGAGCGAAGGCCTGCCGCCGTTCCTTGCTCCAGGAGCCGGCTTGAATTCCGGATTCATGTTGCCGCAAGTTACCGCGGCCGCGTTGGTCAGTGAAAACAAAGTATTGGCGCACCCAGCGTCGGTGGATTCAATCACCACCTCTGGCAACAAGGAAGATTATGTGTCGATGGGTATGACAGCGGCACTCAAATTGCGAAACGTCGTCGACAACACGCGTAATGTGCTGGCGATCGAAGCCATGGCAGTTGCCCAAGCGCTTGATTTCCTCGCCCCGCTGAAGACCTCAAAGCGCGGACAAGCAGCACATGCAGCAATACGAAGCGTGTGCCCGTCGATCGAAAAGGATCGTGTCATGTACGCTGACGTTGCACGAACGGCAGAACTCGTAGCCAGTGGCAAGATCGCTGCAGCACTCAAATAGTTTCAAAGCTATGAAGACACTTACGGAATACTTGAAGTTTCATACGAAGACGCATCGCGCATACGTTCACGTCACGCCCCAGGTGGAGCAGATCGTGAGCAAGAGCGGAGTCAAGGAAGGCATGGTGCTTGTTTCGGCCATGCATATCACGGCCGGCGTATATGTAAATGACAACGAGAGTGGATTGATCGAGGACATTGACAAGTGGCTGGAGCACCTCGCTCCTTTTCGCAAAGAATACAAGCATCACGATACGGGGGAAGACAACGGCGACTCTCACCTGAAAGCACTGCTGATTCATCATGAGGTGATTGTGCCCATCACTGCTGGAAAGCTCGATCTGGGAACATGGCAGCGGATTTTCTACGCTGAGTTCGACGGCCAACGGGACAAGCGGGTCATCGTCAAAGTCATGGGAGAGTAACGCGATGTCAGAAGAGCTCAATGAACTGAAAGAACATGCCGAACACGCCAAGGAAGATCCCTCACTGGCGCCAATCTCGGTGACAATGGCCGTGCTAGCTGTGCTGGTCGCGGTCGTGACCTTGCTGGGTCACCGTGCCCACACAGAAGAAGTTGTGCTGCAGGCCAAGTCATCGGATCAATGGGCCTACTATCAGGCGAAAAATATCCGCCGGCACGAAGATGAAATCTTCAGCGACCTCGCATCGGTTGAGACCACAACCGATGCGGCGGCCCTGGCCAAATTGCGAGAGAAATACTCCAATGAGGCGGCACGCTACAAAGACGATCAGAAGGCAATCGAGGACAAGGCAAGAGAGATGGAGGCCGAAGTCGCAACCGAACGCAATCGCGCAGACCGCTTCGATCTCGCGGAGGTCTTCCTGGAAGTAGGTCTTGTAATCACCTCTATCACGTTGCTCTCCGGTCGGAAATTCTTTTGGGGACTTGGAGTCATCCTGGCCGCAATTGGGATGGCATTGTCGGCGACAGCTTTTTTCTTACACTGACGGACCCCGCAGACTGAACACTGCTCGATGCGTCAAACCGAGTCTGGAAATGCTCCGCAAGCCCGATCGCTTTCGCTTCCCGTGGGTTCGTTTGGCAAAAAGCCTTCCGACCGCTTCATCCCCTCACGATGGATCCGGCTTGCGCGACTTCTCGAGCGGTGGGCTCGTTTCGCAAAACTGCATCGCTCCATCGTTCGAGAGCAGTTGGCGGCGAATCGTGTTCGCGTATCGCCCCATGCGATCGACACTGCTCGACCACCTGCCAACTGTGGGGCTCGTAGGTTTGGTCCCTTCGTGAAAGAGGGGCACGGTGTCCAGTGGGCAAAAACCTGAACCCTGAGGCAGAGTGGGATGCAAGTTCCTGTGCGCTCCACGATGGATCCAGAGTCTTGGATTCGAACGCTGGGCGCCCACCTGGGTACCGGCCCACGATCATCCCTGCCGACGGCGTGCCGCAATTGCCACTGATTGGCGACTGAGGGCGATGGCGTCCCTAGGTTGCTCCGAGCACCGCATGTCGGTTGCCGATGCCTGTTTGGCGTGGCACAGGATCCGGTGATTACGGAACTAAAAAGAGGACAAAGATTGGAATGTGCCTCGGCCGGCGGCCAACAGGGCAGGCCGTGAAACCGATCGTTTCTTGAGGCACCTCGAGCGCGCCGCGCGGTGGTTGGTTGCAACGGTCACTGTCCCGAAACGGGAGGAGAGATTACCAAAGATTTCTGCCAACGCCAGGCTCCAAAATGGCCGTTTCCTCGCGTTCCTCTGTATACTGAGATTAGATCATCCTTTCAGCTCCCTCAAGCGCCAAATAGTGACCTCCGGCTATCGATCACTCAGAGTAGATTTCCGCTCGACACATGCGGAACATTCGATGTGTAGAGAGAAGCTCATCTAGTCGATTGCGCAGATGGACCGCAGGTTTGAATCGTTTCCCTCGTCTTTCACTGTTCTTCGAAGGGAGTCGCTATGGAGTGCCTCACTCTGTACGTGCTTACGAGCTTATCGATCGACGCACACGGCGGTGTCGTGAACAAAAATGTCGGCGTCACCTTCGACATATTCGAAGCGGAAGCCCACAAAGCCCGTGGTGTAGAGCACGACGTTGACATGTTTCCCGTCTTCGAGGATTGGCGCGAACATGCAGAGCAGTCGAGCCTCATTCGGACAATGCGCGATTTTCGTGGCCTGGTCGCCGAAATGCAGGAAGCGGCGCTGCGATAAACAAACGATGCCAACCGCAAGTATCCGCTGATTGCTATTAGGTCTTTAGTTAGGAGGCGTCGGTTGATGGACCATCCATTTCGAACGAGCGGTCGCGCCGATCAAGTTGGTAAGGCGTTCCGCGTGATAGGTCGTGATCTGCGTCAGTGCCTGATCTGCGATGGGCTATTCACAGTCCAAGGTGCTGCCGCACACGCGGAGAGACGATGCGATCCATCGCAGCGATCACTCAAACTCGCGGGAGACACCAACTATGCAAATCGGTGAACCGCTCCGGACAATTGTCGTTGAGCCGCTAGAACCTCCGGTCAACGAACCGCAGGCCGACCTCGAGCCAATTGCTCCGCAGCCCGATGCCGAGGGAGAACCAGTTGCAAAGTGATTCTTGGCCAGATTGCATCTCGCCGATCATCGGCTTCCGTTCTTGGCAATGGGATCGTGCCGGAATACGGTCCCTCAATGGTAAGCGATGGCAACCTGGCACACCGCTGGAGGCCGGATGCACGGTTTGTGCCTTCGCAGTAGGGAGAAGAGGTCCGAAGGCAGGGCAACGTTCGCACAGTGCCCCACAGCTAGACTGCACCTGCGGTATCTATGCCAACAAGAGACTTGAGCATTTGCGCCGGCCAAGTTACGAGAGGCTCATCATTCATGGAGAGGTATTGCTCTGGGGAATGGTGGTCGAGCACCAGTACGGGTGGCGCGCCCAATATGCCTACCCGAAGAGCTTTCTTTTGCCGACCAAAGTCTTGCCGGTAACAGTTAAGGAAATTGAGGTGCGGCTCGAGAACCTGATTTCTTATGACCGCGACATCATCATCCTTGATGATGGGGCCACGCTCCCCCTCTGGAAAAGCGATTCGGGGTTCGCCGCCTGCGGACTTGAATACGTCATGGGACGAGCGAGCAAATGGTACACCCAGCGAAATCAGGAATGCGCGATCAAGCAGGGCGACCGAGTTGCGATTGTTGGGCGAGGCACTGCTGTGGTTGAAGAAGTCGACGCCACTTGCGTCCGCGCAAATCTAGGGAATAAGAGCAGTCGGACAATTGTTCGCAAGCAGCTTTCGTGGAACCGACAGAATCTGCGATGGGAGACGGCGCTTCCGTGTTCGAACCCGACGGAAACGGTCGAGAGCTGGAAAGACCGACCCAGCGGATTAGCGGGTGTGTTGTGAAGGCGCCACAAAGCCAAACCGACTACAACCCCCCAAAATTGCCTTTCAGGCTACATCAAACAATGCTCTCGCCCTCAATAAGCCCGCGTTCGGTTTTCAGTGACTTTTTCCCCTCCGTGTCAGGGACGGGTGCGATTTCCTTGAGCTTCAGTAGCAGAATCAGATCTCGGTGGAAGCCCTGGTCAAGAAGGGACTCGTATCTCAAGATCTCTGGAGAAGAGAGGCCCTGGATTGGAATCTGGATAGTCATAGAAGTCGGTTTCTGCACCTCGGCCGCGGACAGAGAGCCTCCGGCGGCCCTTGCCCTCTTGCCCAACCTGGCCATTGCTTCCATTTCAAGCAGCAGCTGCTTTCGCAAAGAGGCGGCTGCCATACGATCGAGCAGCAATCCCTGGAGCGCATCGGTCGGTTGCACGGAATTTTGCAGTTGCGCGACGAAACTGTTAGCCAACTTTTGGAAGGCTTGGGGCGAATGTTCGATCACCTTCTTCCATAGAATGCCGTCCTTCTTAAGGTCCCAAAGTTTCTTCAGCACACCATTGCCGCTTCCAATTTGATGGCCATTTCCATTTCGACTCATGAGTTCCTCCCGCTATCTTTCCGCTTCTGTGCTGCAAGGCCGCCCAGTTCCCGAATGCATGTGTGCAATTGTCTCGTCAGCATGCGTTCGTACCGGTGTAAGAGGCGGCCGTTCTGTTCGAGGCCGTCCGCACGTTGCATGCAGTCCTTCTCTAAAGCCAAGACCCGCGCCATCTTTTCCCAAATGCACGCCATGTCGGGCGTGCCTGAATCTGTTAGCCTCCCGGCCATGAGCAATCCGGCCGATTTCAACAAACTCCTGTCAATACTTGGGATCGTGGGCGGCAAGTCGATCGATCGACTCAGGATCCCGTGTCTCAAAGCGTTTCGCCGCGAAACAGCTTTGCCTGCCGCGGTCCTCGGCCCAGTCGAGCGCTTGGCATTAGCCCGGTTGGCTTGCACCTTCCGCGCTGAAATGGGACGCTTAACATCCGATACATCCCGCATCTTTCCCAGGTCGGGCCCGTCTTGTTGCGGTTGAATCATCTCTCAGGTTTTCCTGGCTACCTTGACTCTGCGAAGCGCAGGAGGTGTATGTGCTCGTGGGGGAACGAGGCTAAAAGGCAAACTAGTCGCTCAATCTAATGTTGCTCTATCTTCGGATAACCGAAAGATTACGGGCGAACGCGTCCGATGGTAATGGAGTGGTTGGGTTCGTTTGGTAAATTCGAGAATGACAAATCGACTACGAAGGCCAGGCTAACGCGGGGGGCCAAGCGAGAATTCTCCTCAGCCCTTCATGTTCTAGGCTGCTTGATTTCGCAGCGTCCTATTTCGAACCGTCGAATACCGTTTGTCGTTACCCTTATAAGGCCTCCTGGCATACGCATGAAGAGTGTAGGCGTGTTCTGCGGCCGACAAAGAGCGGCGAACAAGACGGCGACGGAACTCGGTTAGCAGTCTCGCTGTAATGTTTTAGTGTTGCATCAGTAGGTCTGGGCGCCGGAGATTGTTCGAGCAAGAATCATCCTCACCTCATCAATTGGAATTGGCCAGCGAGTCACCGTTCAAAAATATAGATCGGCGCGTCGAGCAAGCCCCGTCCAAGAAAACGGATCCAGTGGGTCACTGGGGTTCGCCGTTTCTTCGGTGTACCATTTCGACTATGAAGAAGGAATCTACATTCAAGTCTCGACGTAGGTCACGAGAGACGCTAGGCAAGAAGATCTTGGTGTACTTCACACAGGCAGAACGGGAACTCGTCGACAAGGCTGCCGATCTGGAACGCAGGAGTGTAAGCAGTTTCGTTGCCAACGCTGCAATCATTGCAGCCGAGCGAACCGTGGCCAAGCGCGAGCGATGAGGTTTTTCTTTAAAATATAAATGTCGCAATGATGTCGTAGTGACATACAATGGTCGATGATATGCAGCTCTTCGGGCGCCCTTTTGAAGTGGCCCTGGGTAGATAGGTAACGGGTGAATACGCATTGTGGGGAAAATGCTACACCCCGGCCGGAAATGTCGAGCGGCGGCGTAGGGATTGGAAGCGAGGGGATTGCGGGGCGGAAACTCTACGTTGCAGCGAGTGCAGGCGAAGCGAAGGCTCTGTCATTGAAGCGACAGGTGGAAACCACGCGGTCGCTCAGGCTCTGCTCAGGCACAAGGCGATGGACACCACGTCGCCATCCGTGATCAGGGATCGACCTTCCCCCTCGAAAACCTTAGCGGGAGCCGCGTGGTTATGGCTCCAAGGCCAAACTCCCGCCGGCTGAAATTTCTACTTCGGGAACGTGGCCAGCATCCCCACGCTCAAGTCGGGCCCTGCCCCTGGCCAGGGCTGGCCGATGACGTACACATTCGTGTCGTCCACGGCGACATCTTCGGCCATGTTCATTGTGGGGTGGCGAGCAAGCCGGAAGTTATTTCTGGCCAGAAGTCTTAGGGCTGTATCTGAAGGGCCCATTTCACGACAGGCAGTCGAATCGAGGTGCTCTGGAGGGGCGCTTCATATACAACGCATTGAAGGAAGCCGCCCCTCGCGGGAGCCTATGGGTCTTGTATAGGGTTGGTCCGGCTCTGCGGGCTAGCAGGATTGCCATTGCGCACGATTGTACTCGGCAACGATTCAATCGCAAAGACCTACGCAATCGGGAACTTTAGGGGCTTGACCTGCCGGCTCGATCACCTCCCGAAACACGGGAGAGAACTTGCCGTCGCGATCGTGCAGGTCGCGACTGTGTGCTAGAAAGCCTCAATCCTTCATCGTTGCGTTTCGCGCCTGCTGCTCCATCCCCTGCTGGAGCCCACGAATCCGACACCCTTGCGTAAGCATGAACGTCGGCATTATCATTCGCGCCGACAATGAGTAATTCCGGAACCCACGACCCAGAACGCAGACGGTATCCACGAGCGAAGGCGAAGATTCCCGTGGAACTGACGTGTGCGGGCAAAGCGCCAATGCGAACCTCGACAGACGAGATCAGCCTGTGCGGGTGCTACATCGAAACCATGTTCACAATGGACGTAGGCACACGATTGAACGTTGCCCTCTCGCTGAAAGATGCGATGATTCGTTGTATGGGCGTGGTGGCAACAAAATATCCGCAGGTCGGCAATGGAATTGATTTTATCGATATGGACCCAGACGAGCGATTGAAATTAAACAACTACATTGCGGAGTGCGACGTAAATGACTCCCCCAACTAGCACCTCGCAGTGGTACAAAGTGGTGATTCCCGCAGGGGGGTGCGGCACGAAAGCGGCAATCCTACAAAACGATTTCCAGACGCTGTACACGATTAATGGGGCTCCGAACGGGCCGACTTGTTGATGCAGGCAGGGGAATTGCTCCTGGAATTGCTCCCCAGGAAGAGTCTTCACTCGGGCCATCAGTCCAACCCGGTGGCGGTCTTCGAGGAAGGCGGGAACGGCTGCGGCAGTTTGGTGGCACTCTACACGTTCGCTCGGACCGCCATGGCACACTGGTGACGGCGATTCTGCCCATTCCACGTTCTACAGTTCCCGCTGTTGATCAAGAAGTTGATACTGGACCCATTTGATCGGACGCCGCTAACCAATCATCAAAATTTGCGGGAGATTTTTCTGGGGTCTCTCGTTGGGGAGATTCGAGCACCTTACAGTCTTCGCTTCGCCTAGCGGCAACGGGCAGGCCCTAGGCCTGCCCGTGTTGAAGGCTTGCGCGAATTGCTTATCGCTGGGAGTTCACGCAGCCCTTTCTGCTGCAATCTTAGACCCGGTCGAAGTGTGAACCTCGAACGTTCGAATGTTCGGTTCGGTCTGAAGCAGATGCCGCAGTGAGTCATGAATGTTCTTATATTGCTCGCGTTGATAGCGCTCCGCGTCTCCTTTCGACTTCCAGAAGCTGAGGGCAAGCACTCTGTCAGGCTCCGCCTCCGAGTTAAGGATGATCTCATCCACGAAGCCGCTCCGCTTTTTCAGGATGGGTACGCCTTTTTCATTGATGGTGTTGGAAAGTTCTTTCGCTTTTCCCGCCTTACTGGTGAGTTCAACTACGCGTGTAAACATTTGTGGGTGTTGAAAGAGTCACTGGGATTAGCAGGTGGGAAATAGCGAAAGCGTGGTAAGACCTCAACATGCTTTGCTGGAATTCCATTTTTGGAGGCCTGCTGATCATGATGGACCCGGGTGGGACATGCACGTTATTCCTGGCAAGAAGCTTGTGCGTTAGCTTTAGCAGAATCCGATCCAAAGAGGTTGCTCGGTCGCCTAGACTATGCAATTAGCGCGCTCGAAAGAGGGTACGCCGAATGGAAGAGCAATCCGGGGACATCAATTGAACTGAGTGCCGTTCGAAAGAATGTCATGGCTGTTGAGCGCCGGATGAAGGAAAAACTTGGGAGTTGTGGCGCAGTCTCCCCCGAGAGCAGCAGAGGGGATTTCAGACACGACGGACGACAGCGGGGCAAACGATCTGGGAC
>DATEHP010000363.1:0-16294 GCA_035279505.1 Candidatus Sulfotelmatobacter sp.
AGAACCTGGGAGACACGGCGTACGACGCTGTGTATGTCGGGATCAAGGGGATGTCTAGCGCGTCGAATGGATCGAAAGATCCGTTGGAAGCGATGGATGAGGAGACGAAGAAGATCGTGGCGGAGTTAATGGCGTCGGCGAAACGGTAATTCTGACCGATACGCGGGACCGGATCCTTAAGACGCCTAGCACATATTGCCGGGACATCCGGCCTCGCTATGACGACTTGTGAGAAAGAAAGTCAAATTCCCCAGCCTGTCGCACAGAACGCGACAAGGGTGGGGCACCCACTCAATTTTCAATCCTTTCGTCGCGGCATGCCCACTCCCGTTTAGAATTCAAGCCAGCATTGAGCAGGATCAGAATGAGTGACGGGAAACCTCATGATCGGTGCGGTTGATATTGGCGGAACGAAAATCGCAGCGGGCGTGGTCGATGACTACGGGCGAGTGCTTGCCCGGGCGGAAACACCCACGGACGCGCATGACTATTCGAACGGACTGGCAGCGATTGTGCGCATGCTGGGTGAAACGGCGCGCGCGGCAGGAACCTCCGTTAGCGGCGTTGGGATTGGAGCGACCGGGCCGGTGGACCCAATTGGCGGAGAGTTCGGGGACGTGGATTTCCTTCCTGGCTGGAGAGGCAAGAATCTGGTCCGCGACCTGGAGCAGAATTTTTCCGTGCGCGCGGCTATGGAGAATGATGGCGACGCGGCCGCCCTGGCAGAGGCCGGATGGGGCGCGGGCAAGAATCGCACGCGCTTGATCTATGTCACGGTCGGAACCGGGATCGGCGGCGGAATCATCCTGGATGGGAAACTTTATCGTGGAGTGGACGGGGCGCATCCGGAGGTTGGGCATCACGTGGTCGATCCTTCGGGACCGGAGTGTTCGTGCGGATTTCGCGGTTGCTGGGAATCGCTGGCTGCCGGACCTGCGATGGTGGCCTGGATGGAAAAGCACGCGCCGCCCGGTTACCTGCATCGCCAGGGCATCACCGCGAAGCGAATCTGTGAACTGGCCCAGCAGGGAGACGAACTGGCCCAGCAGGCGGTCGAACATGAGGGCCACTACCTGGGGCTGGGGCTGGCAAATCTGATCAGCATGTTCACGCCGGATGTCATTGTTCTCAGTGGAAGCGTGATGAAAAGTGCGCCGCAGTTTATGGACCGGATCCGCGAGGTGATTTGTTCGGGCTGTCGCTTTGTGCCGGCGGAGAAAACGGAATTGACACTGGCGTCGCTCGGGGACGACACGAACCTGATTGGGGCGGCCCGGGTTTGGCACTACCGCTTTTCGTAAGGCTCCGGTTTCCAGCAACCCTGGCCGCAGGCGGGTTCGGGACGCCCTTCCACAACCGGCGAGACGCCGGCACTACCGATCTGATACTGTTTCCAGTTCGCTTTTTTCTGTGACGCATGTCACAGATTTTGCGCGCTGCCCGTGTAAGGATTCCTCCCCGGAGCAGCACGCGGATGGTTGCCGAGGCCGCCGGGTTCGTTGCGGCCCCGGAAAGGACGAGAGCCCACGTGATCGTCGGAGTTCCGCAAGAGAGCTATCCCGGGGAACGGCGGGTCGCCCTTGTTCCCCTCGTCATTCCCAATCTCACCAAGGCCGGACTGGAAGTTGTCGTTGAGGCAGGAGCCGGAGAGCAGGCGGGGTATCCGGACGCCGCGTACGTCGAGAAGGGCGCAAAGGTCCTGCCGGGCCGCGCCGCCGTGTTCAGCGCGGCGGACATTATTGCGCAGGTGCTGTCCTACGGGTCGAATGACGTTACTGGCAAGGACGACCTTCCGCTTTACAAACGCGGGCAGGCACTGATTGGATTCCTCAGGCCGTTCGGATCGGCCGAAATTGTTCAGCAGATCGCGCAGGCAGGAGTCACGGCATTCTCCGTGGAACTGATGCCCCGGAGCACGCGGGCGCAGAGCATGGATGCGCTGTCTTCGATGGCGACGGTGTGCGGATACAAGGCAGTGCTGCTGGCCGCGGAAACTTCACCACGCATTTT
Source organism: Candidatus Sulfotelmatobacter sp. (assembly GCA_035279505.1). Lineage (GTDB taxonomy): Bacteria > Acidobacteriota > Terriglobia > Terriglobales > Acidobacteriaceae > Sulfotelmatobacter. The sequence continues at coordinate 2,011 of DATEHP010000363.1, forward strand.
CCCCATGATGACCACCGCCGCGGGAACCATCACTCCCGCGCGCGTGTTTGTGATCGGCGCCGGAGTCGCGGGCTTGCAGGCGATCTCGACCGCTCGGCGGCTCGGAGCTGTGGCGTCGGCGTACGACATGCGTCCCGCAGCCAAGGAACAGGTGCACAGCCTTGGCGGACGTTTCGTGGAATTGCCGATCGAGGCTCAGAATGCGCAGGACGCTCGCGGCTACGGTACGGCGCAGGATGAAACCTTCTACGCGCGGCAACGGGAACTGCTGACGCGAGTGGTGGCTGAAAGCGACATCGTAATTTCTGCAGCCGTCATCCCGGGCAAGAAGTCGCCGGTGCTGATCACCGCAGACATGGTTAAAGGGATGGCGCCCGGGTCGGTGATCGTCGATCTGGCGGCGGAGCGCGGCGGGAATTGCGAACTGACGAAGACGGGTGAAACCGTCAAAGCGGGCGGCGTTACTGTCATCGGCGCAATCAATTTGGCGAGCAGCGTTCCGTACCATGCCAGCCAGATGTATGCGCGCAATCTCACCGCCTATCTGACGTACATGGTGAAAGACGGCAAGCTGCAGATGAATTTGCAGGATGAGATTACGCGCGAGACGCTGATCACCAACGGCGGAGAGATCGTGAATGCGCGCGTACGGGAATTCTTCAAGCTGCCGGCGCTGGCGCCCGCGGGATCGTGAACTGAGAACTGGCAACTGAGAACTGGGGTTTACACATGCATTCCGACCTGATCGACGCGCTGTTCGTATTCATGCTGGCGGCCTTCATTGGATTTGAAGTCATCCGTCACGTCTCCCCTCTGCTGCACACGCCGTTGATGTCGTTGACCAACGCATTGGATGCGATTGCGGTTGTCGGGGCCATTGTGCTGGTGGGCGAGAAGAAGAGCACGTTCGCGACGGTGCTGGGCGTCATCGCCATCGTCGCAGCCACCAGTAACGTGGTCGGAGGATTCTTCATTACCGACCGCATGTTGCGGATGTTCAAGACCAGCCGTCCTGTCAAAGCTCAAGGGACGAAATCCTAATGAATCCCGAGTTCGCTGGAAGCCAGTACCTCATCGAAGTCATTTATCTCGTCGCCAGCGCGCTGTTCGTGCTCTCGCTGAAGTGGATGAGTTCGCCGACGACCGCCCGCCACGGCATTCTCGCCGGAGAAATCGGCATGGTGCTGGCTATTGGCGGCACGTTGCTGCGGCACGGAATCGTCGACTGGAAGTGGATCATTATCGCGCTGGTGCTCGGATCGGGCATCGGAATACCGCTAGGCATGGTACAGATGACCGCGGTCCCGCAGCGGACCGCATTGAGCCATGCTTTTGGCGCGCTGTGCGTGACGTTAGTCGGTACCGCGGAATTTTATTTGCGGTCACCGGACGTGCCGAAATTCATGATGTCGGTGCTGTCGATGGAAGTCATTCTCGGCGGGCTGACGTTCACCGGCAGTCTGATGGCCGCCGGGAAGTTACAGGAAGTCTTGCCGCAACGGCCCATCACGTACAAAGGACAGAATCTCGTCAACTTCCTGTTGTTCGCGGTCGCGGTGGGCAGCGCTGTGTATCTGGTGCTGAATCCGGGGGCAAAGCAGCTATTCCCATGGGTCGTCGGGATTTCCCTGGTCATTGGCGTGCTGCTGGTGATTCCGATCGGTGGCGCCGACATGCCGACCGTGATCTCGCTTTTGAATTCCTATGCGGGACTCTCCGCCGCTGCCATGGGATTCGTGCTGAACTCGAAACTGCTGATTATCGCGGGCGCACTGGACGGATCATCCGGATTCATCCTTTCAGTCATCATGTCGAAGGCCATGAACCGGTCGTTCACCAATGTCTTGTTCGGCGCGTTCGGACAAGTGCAGGCGTCGGCCGCAGCGGGGCAGGAGGCGAAGCCGGTTCGCAGCGCTACGCCGGAAGAGGCGGCCGCAATTCTGGGAGCAGCCAATAAGGTTGTTGTGGTTCCTGGATACGGTATGGCGGTGGCGCAGGCGCAACACAAAGTGCGCGAGCTCTACGACCTGCTCACCAAGAAAGGCGTGGATGTGCGCTTCGCGATCCATCCGGTCGCAGGGCGCATGCCGGGCCATATGAACGTGCTGCTGGCCGAAGCTGACATTCCCTATGACCGCCTTATCGAGATGGACGAAATCAATGGCGACTTCCCGCAGACGGATGTGGCGTTGATTATCGGCGCGAACGACGTGACCAATCCAGCCGCGCGCACCGATCAGTCGAGTCCAATCTTCGGAATGCCGATTCTCGATGTGGACAAGGCGCATACGGTGATGGTGATCAAGCGCAGCATGAGCCCGGGATTTGCAGGGATCGATAATCCGCTCTACTACCTTGATCAGACGCTGATGCTGTTCGGCGACGCCAAACAGTTCGTGGGCGGGATCGTCAAGGAACTCGGCGGTCACTAGATCTGCTGCTGGAAGCCAGTTCGCCACCGTTGGTGGGCTCGCGCCGTGAGAGTAAACTTAGAGAACCCGGAGACTTTACTTTGCCACTGATCAACAACGTCATCATCCGCGATCCCGAAGTCCTGGGGGGCACTCCCGTCTTCCGCGGCACGCGGGTTCCGTTCCAGGCGTTACTCGACTATCTCGAAGGTGGGCAGACCTTGAGCGAGTTCCTCGACGACTTTCCTACTGTAACGCGCGATGCAGCCGTAAGCGCACTTGAGCACGCGAAATCGCTTGTTGTCAGCGAACTTGGATGAAGATTCTTCTGGACGAATGCATTCCGCGAAAACTCAAAGACAGTCTAGCTCCTCACGAGTGCCGCAGCGTCCCTGAAGAGGGTTGGGCTGGCAAACAGAACGGGGAACTGCTGACGCTTGCCGAGGGGTGCGGTTTCCACGTGTTCATCACTATCGATCGCGACATCGAATATCAACAAAATCTCAAGCCTCGAAACATCGCAGTTCTGTTAATCCGTTCAAAATCTAATCGATTGGTCGATCTGCGGCCACATGTCCCCGAGATTCTTAAGGTCCCGTGGTCGCTGCAGCCCGGCCAACTTGCCGAGGTAGGCCAAAGAGCAGACTTATGAAAACATGCATTTTATTGATAGCTGTTGCCCTATTTTCCCTTCCTGCTTCAGCCCAGTCCCAACCGCAACTCAACCTCATGCCCCTGCCCGCCAGCGTGCAGCAGGGTAGTGGCATGTTGCCTGTCACACAGTTGTTTTCAGTGAGCGCGATAGGCGCTCACGATCCAGCGCTCGAGGCTGGCGTGCGGCGGTTCGTCGCGCAGCTTTCGGCGCAGACGGGCATTCCGTTTCGCCCGAAAGCCGGAGCGGCTGCAACGCTGACCGTGCACGCCGATAAGGCTTTGGAAGCAGTTCAGAAACTCGGCGAGGATGAATCGTACCAACTCACGGTTACCGATGCCGGCGCACAGATTAGCGCGCCCACCACGCTCGGCGCGCTTCATGGCCTACAAACATTGTTGCAGCTGGTGACGATCACGCAGAGCGGCTTTGTAGTCCCGGCAGCTACCATCAAAGACCAACCCCGATTCCCGTGGCGCGGCCTGCTGATCGATGTCAGCCGGCATTTCATTCCTCTCGATGTGCTGAAGCGCAATCTGGACGGGATGGCTGCCGTGAAGATGAACGTGCTGCACTGGCATTTGTCCGACGATCAAGGGTTCCGCGTCGAAAGCAAAGTGTTCCCGAAGCTCGCGGGCATGGGATCGGAAGGGCATTACTATACGCAAGCTGAGATCCGCGACTTCATCTCGTACGCTCATGATCGCGGCATCCGCGTTATTCCCGAGTTTGATACGCCAGGTCACAGCCGGTCCTGGTTTGTCGGTTATCCAGACCTGGCGAGTGGCGAAGGCCCATTCAGTGTGGAGAACGAGAGCGGTCCTTCGTCCGTGACTGATCCTACACGCGAAGAAACCTACAAGTTCATGGACAAGTTCGTCGAGGAAATGGGGAAGCTGTTTCCCGATGCCTACTTCCACATCGGCGGCGACGAGGTCGACGGCAAATTCTGGGATGGCAATCCCAAGATTCAGGCCTTTAAACAGGCCCACGGAATGAAAACGAATCAGGATCTGCAGGCTTACTACAATCAGCGCTTACAGAAGATTCTGGCCAAGCATCACAAAACTATGGTTGGTTGGGACGAGATTCTCCACCCCGACTTGCCCAAAACCATCGTTGTGCAGTCCTGGCGCGGGCAGGAGTCACTGGCAGCTGCGGCCAAACAGGGATACAGCGGGCTCCTTTCTTACGGATACTACCTCGATCTGATGTGGCCGGCCGCGCGCCACTACAGCATTGAACCGATGAGCGGCGGGGCGGCCAGTCTCACGCCGGAGCAGCAGAAGCTCATCCTTGGCGGCGAGTCGTGCCAGTGGGCCGAGTGGGTCACGCCGGAGAATGTCGACTCGCACATCTGGCCACGCAATGCGGCCATCGCTGAGCGCCTGTGGTCACCGCAGGACGTGACGGACGTGACTTCCATGTACGCTCGAATGCACGCCGTGAATCTCGAACTTGAGTCACTGGGGCTGGCGCATAAGTCGACGCGCGATCAGATGCTGCAGCGCATGGCGGGAACAGCCGATATCACTGCTTTGCAGGTCCTGGCGAATGTCGTCGAACCGGTGAAGGATTACAACCGGTGGAGCGATGAGAAAGGGCCGATCGATTTCCACGCGCCGCTGACTCGCATGATTGATGCCGCGTATCCGGAAAGTGACGCTGCGCGCGAGTTCAGCAATCTCGTCCAACAGTTCGTGCAGAGCGGATACAAAGATCAAGCTGCCGAGGCGCAGATTCGCACCTGGTTGACGCTGTGGCGCAATAACGATGCGAAGCTGCATCCGCTGCTGCAGCAGTCGGGGTTGCTGCAGGAGGATATTCCGGTCTCGCAGAATTTAGCGATGCTTGGCGCGGCCGGCCTGCAAGCACTCGACTATCTGGATAAGGGACTGGCCGAGCCCGATCTCTGGAAGGGCCAACAGGTGGCGGTGATCGAGCAGGCGAAGAAGCCGGTCGCTGGACTTCTGCTGATGGTGGTGGCGCCGGTGCAGCAGTTGGTCGAGGCCAGTGGCGCAGCGAAACCCTGATAACCACAAAGGACACGAAGTAACACGAAGGAAAGGCGCCCGGAACGCGCGGAATTATCAGACGATAGTTAGAACTTGTGGACGCAATTCCTCGATTGTGATATCATGATATCAATGTCGAGGAAATCATTATGGCCCAGCTTGTGGTGCGAAATCTCGAAGACAGCGTGAAAGCCGGACTGCGACGGCGAGCTAAACGCCACGGCCGCAGTATGGAAGAAGAGGTGCGTGACATTCTGCGCAGCGCAGCCAATGAACCGGGAAAGGGCACAGTCGGATTGGGGACGCAAATGGCGAATCTAGTTCGGGGCACGGGTCTCAAGTTCGAGGTGAAAGAGTTGCGTGGATTTCCGGTAAAACCCGCTTCGTTTGACGAATAAGCCACAAAATCTGTGACGATTCTTGATACGAACGTGATTTCGGCGTTTATGAATGACCCGCCAGACGAGAAGGTTGTCGCCTGGCTCGATGGGCAAGTTCCCTCCTCGATTTGGACAACCTCCGTTACCATTTTGGAAATTCAGACCGGATTGCACCTCATGCCCGCCGGGAGAAAGCAGGCCAGACTCTCGCAGGTTTTCGAGGAAATCTTGAATCGTATGGACCATCGAATTGCAGTTTTCGATGAAGACGCTGCACGGTTGGCAGCAAACCTTGCGGCGGTAAGACACAAGAACGGTCGCGTGAGGGAAATACGTGACACGATGATCGCAGGCATCGTGTTGGCTCATCGCGCTAGTCTGGCGACGCGCAATGTAACACATTTTGCTGATATCTCGGCAACGATCATCGATCCCTGGGTCCGGTAGAACGGGTTTCGCAGACTCCGGCGTGATATCCTGATTAGACCAGCTGCGCACCGTCTTGGCGGAAATTCCCCCGCGGTTCCTGAAGAAATTCAGAAGTCAGCAAGAGAGAAGCCACAACCATGCTTTCAGTCAGTAATGTGTCAATGCGCTACGGCGCCAAAGTTCTGTTTGAAGACGTTTCCACGGCGTTCACGCCCGGGAAGCGCTACGGCCTGACCGGCCCTAACGGCTCCGGGAAATCTACGTTCATGAAGCTGCTCAGCAGCGAGATGGAGCCGCAAAAGGGCACGGTTGTCCGCCCGCGCAAGCTTGGTGTATTAAGCCAGGATCAGTTTGCCTTTGACCCCCACTCGGTGCTCGACACCGTCATCATGGGCAACAAGCGCCTGTGGGCCGCAATGCAGGAGCGCGACGCGATTTACGCCAAGCATGACATGACCGACGAAGACGGCATGAAGCTCGGCGAACTCGAGGGAATCGTAGGCGAGGAAGACGGCTATTCCGCCGAGAGCGAGGCCGCGATTCTGCTCGAAGGTCTCGATATTTCGGAGGAACTACACTCGCGGAAGATGGGCGAGTTGCAAGGCGGCCAGAAGGTCCGGATACTGCTGGCGCAGGCTTTGTTCGGTCATCCGCAAGCCCTGCTTCTCGACGAGCCGACAAACCACCTCGACCTCGACTCGATTCACTGGCTGCAAGGATTTCTGAACGTGTATGACGGCGTCGTCATCGCCATCTCGCACGACCGTCATTTCCTGAACAGCATCTGCACGCATATCGCGGACATCGACTACGAGACCATCATCACCTACACCGGCACGTACGACGACATGGTGGTCGCGAAGACGCAGGTCCGGTCGCAGATCGAGGGGCAAAATGCGCAACGCGAGAAGAAGATTGCGCAGTTGAACGAATTCATTGCCCGGTTTGCCGCCGGTACGCGGTCGAGTCAGGTGCAATCCCGCCGCAAGGAAGTCGAACGCCTACAGGTTACGGAGCTTGCGAAATCGAATATCCAGCGGCCGTTCATCAAGTTTGAACAGAAGCGGCCCTCGGGCAAGCACATCCTGGAAATCGAACATCTCGACAAGAGTTACGACGAGAATCATGTCATTCGCGACTTCACCGTCAGCGTCGGCCGCGGGGAGAAGATCGCGCTGATGGGGCGCAACGGCGCGGGAAAGACTACGGTGCTGAATGCGCTGCTGGCTAACTCCCCGACAACGCCGGAATCTGAGCTGCGCAAGACCAGCGGGTACGACGGCCCATTTGTGGATGCAGGCAAGGTGATCTGGGGTCATGAGGCCTCGATCGGCTACTTCGCGCAGGACCACCGCAGCCTCATTGAGACCGGCACGACGGCTATCGAGTGGTTGCATCAGTGGGATCCCGCAGCTGTGACGGAAGAGCTCCGCGGGATTCTGGGGCAGATGCTTTTTGCCCGTGAGGAAGCGACGAAATCAACCAGCGTGCTTTCCGGAGGCGAGGCGGCCCGGCTGCTGTTCTGCAAGCTGATGCTGCAAAAGCCGAACGTTCTGGTGCTCGACGAACCGACGAACCACCTTGATCTGGAATCGATCAACGCCCTGAATATTGCGTTGCAGCGCTACCAGGGAACAGTGTTGCTGGTGACGCACGATCACGATCTGATTGACGAAGTCGCCACCCGCGTCTGGCACTTTGAGAGCGATCACAAGATTACCGACTTCAAGGGGACGTACGAGGAGTATCAGGCAGCCGTAGTGGCTGTGTAGCAAAACAGCACCTGGCATCTGGCAATTGACCAAACCTGCGTCGGGAATTTCGCTTGGCTAAATGCTTAGTGCCAATTGCCAGTTATTGCACTATTTCCGCTGCATGTAAATTAACCAGGTTCTCCACAGCATTTCACAGGGTTTAGAGTTGCGTTACATTCGCAAGTTGAAGATAATGAACGCGAACAGTCCTCTGACAGGCTTCAGGGGGATTTTGTTCTGTAGCCGTGTACAGTCGAGCTGATCTACTCAGGATTCTGCATATCACACCGCGCCAGTTGGCGAACTGGGAGCGGAACGGCTTGGTCACTTCCGCCGGGGCCTACTCTTTCTCCGACCTGCTGGAAATCAAAAAGGTTCGCGATCTATGCGCGATGAGCGTTCGGCCCAACGTCATTCGTCAGTCCCTCGACGCGATGCGGAAGCAGGCGGCCGGGCTGGAGAATCCGCTCTTGGAAGCGACCGCTTCGTCCACGGCGAAGCGTCGGGTGGCCTTCCGGCATGATGGCAAGTTGCTGGAGCCCATTGCGGGGCAGTTCCTGATGGATTTTTCCGAGCGCGAGAAGGTGGTGACCAGCGCACCGATGGGCGGCCGGCCGGAGCCGGTGCCCAACGAGAACGAGGTCAGTTCCTGGTTCGCGCGCGGCATCGCGCTTGAGGAAGATCCTAATACTCAGGGTGATGCGATCGCAGCCTATCACCGGGTGCTCGAACTTGCTCCCAACCACGCCGCGGCCCACATCAACCTGGGAACGCTCTACTACAATCGCCAGGATTTCGGCCTCGCCGAACGCCACTACCGGCAGGCAATCGAAGCCGATCCCCGGTATGCACTGGCTTACTTCGACTTGGGCAACGTGCTCGACGAGACGGGACGCGTCCAGGAAGCGGTTCAGACCTACAAGACCGCGCTGCAGCTAGCTCCAACCTACGCTGATGCGCACTACAATCTCGCGCTCGCCTTTGAAAAGCTGCGCGAGCCTCGCAAGGCGCTGAAGCACTGGCAGGCGTACGTGAAGCTCGATGCCGCAGGGCCATGGTCGGTGCACGCGCGCAGCCAGATCAAGCGCATCCTTCAGGCGGATGGGCTGCGGCTGGTTTACAAGCGCGGGTAGAGCCAACCCATTCACCACAAAGGACACGAAGGTACACTAAGGAAAATCTCTTCATGGAAGGTCTTCCTTCGTGAACCTTCGTGTCCCTCGTGGTTAAAGCCTTTGATCTTCCTTCCACGACGTACCGTTCACGAAGCGCTTGATTCCGTCTCTGAGATGTACGACATTGAAGTTGATCAGCAAGCCGATCGATTTTCCACTGAGCTTGAGGTAGGAAATCACCTGAGCGTGATGCACGGGACAGACACCGTCAACGGATTTGATCTCGACAATGACTAGGTCTTCGACTAGCAGATCCATCCGATAGCCGTGGTCCAGTTTCGCGCCGCGATACACGACGGGAAGCCCGACCTGCGCCTCGGAGCGAATTCCCGCTTGGCGAAGTTCGTATCGCAAGCACGCTTGGTAAGCGCTCTCGAGCAAGCCAGGGCCGAGTTCAGTATGGACCTTCATTGCTGCGGTGATGATCGCGCGGCTTAACTGCTGGGCACTTAAACGGCGGATCGCATACGAAGCCATAACGTCCCAGGAGTAGTCTTCCAAACTTTCAAAGTCCAGTGCGCTGGTCACAATTTCGTAGAGAAATCTGCAAGAAACCCAAATCGGGAAACCACAAAGGACACGAAGGTACACTAAGGAAAATCTCTGCCTGGAAAGGTCTTCCTTCGTGAACGTTAGAACTGGTCGCATAAATGTTCTGAAGGGTTCTGACTTCCGACCGCAGGGGCTAAAGCCCAAGGTTTATCTGGCTGTGGGCGGCACGGCTGAAGCCGTGCCCTTCCCAAGACCATTTATGAGACATGTTCTAGTGTCCTTTATGGTTAAAGCGTTTGCCGCCCCGAAGAGTGCTACCATAAAAGTTCGTCGAACTCACCCACGAAGGTGTTTTTATGCCCGAGACTCTGCAAGCTACACCTCCCGCCCCGCTGACCACGCTCACGGAAGACGAAATTCTGTTCCGCGATAATATCCGGCAGTTTGCCGACGAGAAGGTTCGTCCGCTGGTCAAAGAAATGGACGAGAAGGGCGTCTTCGATAAAGACCTGATCCACGATTTCTTCCAGCTCGGTCTGATGGGCATCGAGATACCGGAACCGTATGGCGGCGGAGGTGCCAAGTTTTTCGAGGCCATCTTGGCAGTGGAGGAACTCTCGCGGGTAGACGCTTCGTCCGGTGTAATCGTCGACGTGCAGAATACGCTGGTCAACAATGCCTTGCTGCGCTGGGGCACGGAGGAACAGAAGAAACGCTATCTCCCGAAAATGGCTTCGGAGATCGCCGGGGCTTACGCCCTCAGCGAAGCGGGCTCCGGCTCCGATGCGTTTGCCCTGCAGACGCGCTCCACCCTGAAGGGCTCAGAATACGTATTGAATGGCCGCAAGCTCTGGATCACCAACGCTAAAGAAGCCGGACTCTTCGTGCTTTTTGCGACGCTCGATCCTTCAGCGGGCTACAAAGGGATAACCGCGTTCCTGATTGAAAAGGATTTTCCGGGATTCACCGTCGGCAAGAAGGAAGACAAGCTGGGCATCCGGGCGTCGTCCACTTGCGAGCTGGTTCTGGAAGATTGCCGCGTGCCCAAGGAGAATGTGCTCGGCGAGCCCGGCAAGGGCTACAAGATCGCGATCGAGACGTTGAATGAAGGCCGCATCGGCATCGGCGCTCAGATGATCGGCTTGGCCCGCGGGGCCTGGGAGTTCGCCTGCAAGTACGCGGTCGAGCGCAAGCAGTTCGGCAAACCCATCGCCGACTTCCAGGGGATTCAGTTCCAAATCGCGCAAATGGCCACCGAACTTGAGGCCGCGCGCCTGATGGTTTACAACTGTGCCCGCATGAAAGACGCCGGCGTGAACTTCGTGAAAGAAGCCGCCATGACCAAGCTTTTCGCGTCGCAAGTCGCCGAGCGTGTCACCTCGCTCGCCATAGAGATCTACGGCGGATATGGGTTCACGAGGGACTATCCCGTTGAGAAATACTGGCGGGACGCCAAGATCGGTAAGATCTACGAAGGCACGTCGAACATGCAGCTGGCGACCATCGCCAAGCTGGTGTTAGGAAAATAGCGGCATCCTGGCTCAGCCACGCTCAGACGCCGCCGCAAGCCATTAGGGCGTGAAGTGCAGTTCTACGCTCTCCTGCGACTCCGCGCCTGGAGCGTATTTCCACTGAGTAATGGCGGTTTCGGCTGCCTGCATTAGAATCGGGCTCCCACCGACTGGTTCGATCTTCTTAACGCTTCCGTCGGTGCCGACGACAGCGACGACTTTCACCGTCCCTCCGAGTCGCATCCTCTTGGCAGCTGCTGGGTATTCCGCAGCTACCCGGCGAACGACTCGTCGCCCGCTTTCGGGGGAAGGCTGTTGATTCTGGGCCCGCACAACCGGCGCCAGAGAGTAGGAGAGGCAAAGAGCTATAACAACTGCGTGCAAACTCTTCATACGTTGGGGGTCCTGATATGAATCAATTATTGTTTACAGCGTCTACGTAATCGGAATCTTATCGAACTGCCTCACAAGTCGAAAAGTAACCTCCGTAACCTGGGAATGCACGATCGTTCTCACCGGCCGTCTGCATGCCTCACGAAATCCGTGAATCCGTCGTCCCGATCCTCGCTTTGCAAGCCAATCGAGCTTGCTCATAATGTGCAGCGAGTTGCACTTGGGGAACTGTTGCCGCCCTTCAATGTATCTATCAAGTCATTCCGTATCAGTAACTTGCGCAATTTCAGCGAATTGGTGTCCTGGGTGCAATTCCCAGATTGCCTGCGTGCTCGAGGCAGATGACGGGGTGCACCTTGACGACGCTGTTCGGAACGATTGAATACAAAGAAGTCTCCGAAGTTGCTGAAACTCCCCGCAAGAAGCTGGGCTGGCTGCCACTGCTGACGGTGTTGTTCATGATCTCGTACGGCCTGATGACGATGCTGATCGTCGAGCAGGGACAAACCATCGAATCGCAACGCGCCCTGATCCGCGAGCTCTTCCGCGACAGCACCGAACTTTCGTCTGTCAAAATGAAGGCCCAGACCGAGCGCAACCAGGCCGCCCAGGCATTAGCGCAAAACCCGTCATCCCAGAACCCGTCGACCCAGGCTCCAATGAGACAGGCCCCGTCTTCCCAGGCAGGACCGCAACAACGTGCGCAGAACCAGCTGAAACCGAAGGCAGATTTCCAGATGCCGTCGAAACCAGCGGCTGATCTGGCCGACCATCGCCGGGCTCTGATCACGATTTAGTAAAAAGAACGCTGGCAGAGATTGCAGTACTTGGTTCTGTAGTTCGAGAGTAGGCGCAAGCGAGCAGGAAACAATGAAGGTACTGACCCTAGCCTTGTTGTTCAGTCTGCATGTGGGAACCCTAACCCCGCAGAAGCCCTTGCGCCAACCCACCAGCCAACTGTCCAAGCGCTCTAAGGGTGGCCGATGGTACTTCGCCGCCAACGGACACGCGGTGTACTGCTACGGACCAGTCATGACCGTTCCCGGCGCTAATGGCGAACTGCAAAAAGTAGCGACCTTCTGCCGTGATGGCAGCGCGGTCGTTCCTCTCAAAGACTAACTTTCGCGAACCGCCCAAGTTTCAATCCGGCGCGTCAGTGACCGAGTGCTTGCCGCCCAGGCGGGATTCGGGTGTGCAGCCCTATTTCCGTTCGCTGATGTACTGAATGGTCAAATCGATTTCTCTCAGCAATCTCGAAAATGCCTCGGGCTGGTTCCACGCCGCCCTCAGCCCGGTCAGGATTCTCTCCGTGCATTCGTAGTACCTAGGGAAGTGTCGAAGCTCGAAAACTACGGCGATCTGTTTGTCGAGGAAGACCACGCCCTTCTCGTCCGGCTGTACGAGGCGTTCGATGAGCCAGTGATATTTGTCGAACTCTTGTTGGCGCGATTCTCGCTTTCGCACCGAGAGAAACTGGAAGGCAGAAACGACGAAAGCGATCGCCGCTCCGACTGCGCCAAGGCTCAACCCAGAAGAAAGCCAGTGCAAGAGTGCGTTCATTGGCGAGGCTCGACTTCGTCTTCTCTGACCTCTTGCGTGCCCATAGGCTGGTCGTCGAATCTAACAAGCAGATTTCCCTCACGCCGCATGGATATAACTTTTCCGATCGCCTCTTCGTAATCGCTTTGGACACGGTGCTTCTTCTTCATCCGCACTTCTGATCCGACTTCGATCATGGGTCACCTCACCGATTGGATGGAACGCGGCAGAATCCGTTGTGCCGACTGCGCAGTGACATCGATCACGAGCGGTGCGGGCCGGGTCGTCGGCGGTGTCGAGGGCCAGCGGGATACACTCGAGCTTTACTGCGCCGGCGATCAGGGCTACGTTGGTTGGGAGGTCGCGCATGCACTGGAGGCGGCGGTGATGGTGCGCGGCGAACGGGCCTCATGCTGGGAATATAGCGCGGGTTGGTGGGCGGGCGTGTGATTTGGGTCACGGGTTTGCCGGCGAGGGCGCTCGGTTCGCGCGCGGTACAGCCGAGGCGGCTGTCCTCCCAACGGGGCCAGAAACCATGTGGGCCCGCCGTGCGTCCATTTTGCAGTCGGGCGCATCAATATCTCCGCATGTACAGCAGTCCCTCGGGGTGTGAAAGGAACGTCCATGTCGATCCGTCCTGTGAAGCGCCTCATCAAATCCAAGCCCACGCTCGAAGGAGCCGGAGTGCATCTCCGCCGCGCATTCGGCTTCGGTAACACGCACGAGTTCGATCCTTTCCTGCTGCTCGACGACTTCCGCAATGACGTTCCGGAGGACTACATGGCGGGATTCCCCTGGCATCCGCATCGCGGGATCGAGACGATCACCTACGTCCTCGCGGGAACCGTAGAACACGGCGACAGTATGGGCAATCACGGCGCCATTGCCGCGGGCGACGTGCAGTGGATGACCGCCGGCAGCGGCATCATCCACCAGGAAATGCCCAAAGGCGACCAGACGGGACGCATGCACGGCTTTCAGCTTTGGGCCAACCTGCCGTCCGCTTTAAAGATGACTGCACCCCGCTATCAGGAAGTGAAGACCGGCGAGATCCCGGAAGTCACTGACGACGATGGCACGCACGTCCGTATCGTGTGCGGAAGCTTCTGGGGCAAGAAGGGGCCGGTAGAGGGAATCGCCGCCGACCCGATCTATCTTGATGTTTCGGTGCCTCCGGGAGAAAGAAAGACATTGCCCGTCGAGACGACGCGTCATGCCTTCGCTTACGTTTTCGCTGGCGATGGGAAATTTTGCAATGCCTCCGGCCCTTTAGCGGTGCCGACAGAAAGCGTAGGATGGGCCGACACGCAGCCACCGTCCGACGCCGAGAATCGCTCGCTGGTAGTCTTCGACCGCGGAGATGAAGTCTCCGTGCAAGCCGGAGAGGACGGCGTCCGGTTTCTGCTTGTTTCGGGCAAGCCGCTGGAAGAGCCGGTAGCGTGGTACGGCCCGATTGTCATGAACACGCAGGAGCAACTGCAGCAGGCGTTTCAGGAGCTACAGCAAGGAACGTTCCTGAAGAAGTAACAATCA
>DATEHP010000364.1:0-4795 GCA_035279505.1 Candidatus Sulfotelmatobacter sp.
TGTTCTTCGCGTTCAGCGTACCTTCCGCGTGGGGGCAAAACGGCGCTTACGGCAGCTTAAACGTTACGGTTCTCGACGAAAGCGGAGCCGTTGTGCCGAACGCGCAATTAACGATTGTCGATACCACTACAGGGGACGTCCACAAGGCCACAACAGGCGCCGAGGGTACATCCACGTTTGTTGGGCTGCCGCTCGGTGTTTATCGTTTGACCGTCTCTAAGGGGAGCTTCCAGACGCAAGTCTACGATTCTGTGGTTGTGCAGGGCGGCCGCGTCACGGACCTCAAGGCGCTGCTCAAGGTAGGCGCTGCTTCTGAGGAAGTTGTCGTGAGCGGCAGCGTGTCGCCGCTGGAGGAGACGAGTTCGAACGCCATCGTGACGACTATTGACATGAAGCAAATCCAAGACTTGCCACTGAGCGGCCGCGACATCAGCCAACTGGCATTTCTGACTCCTGGGTACAGCGGGACGCCCAGTAGCGGTACTTGGAATGGTCTCCCGATGATTGCGCAGGGGAATACGATTGACGGAGTTGTTTCCTCGACAAGCCGCATGAAGTTTGGGGGGAACACAACACCGGGGTTGGAAGCGCGTGTCGAAGACATCCAAGAAATGACGGTACAGACGAGCCAAGTCGACCTGAGCCAAGGCCTCGGCGGCTCCTCGATGCAGAGCAGTTTCGTCACGCGGCGAGGCAGTAATTCGTACCACGGAGAGGCCTATGAGGATTTTCGCAATTCCTGGCTAAATGCCAATAGCTGGATAAACAACGCTACGGGTCAGCCAAGACCCCACCTAATCTTGAACGATTTTGGCGGCAGCGTCGGTGGCCCCATTCTTAAGAACAAACTATTCTTTTTCGGCAGCTTTGCTATGTCCAAGCAACCCGGCGGATTCATAACCAGCAACGTGTTTCTGTCGCAGAATGCGCAGAACGGCATCTACACGTTCCAGCCTCCAAATGGCTCCACGACGGTTAACCTCTTCACACAAGTTGCTCAGCCAAATGGTTTACCCGCGGCCCCAAGCGCCACTTATTTGGCGGAGCAAGCAGCGATTAATACGGCAGTAGGCAGTGGCGGGGCCACAATTTCTTCGACCGGTGATCCGAACGTGGAACAGGTTAATTGGCTGGTCCTTTCGCCCATCACTACTTATTTTCCGGCAATCCGTTTGGACTACAACATTTCGCCGAAGGTCCGCTTGAATTTCGCCTTTGAGGACACGAAGCAGAATCAACCGAACGGCGCGGCTCCGTTCTTCCCGGGCTCGGTATTTAGCAATCAGGCCGCCAGAAACTACAACAATAACTATACGAGTTCCCTCGGTTTAGACTGGTCGATTACTCCAACCTTGCTGAACCAATTCCGTGGCGGCTTTTTCTATAATGCTTACTGGTACTCGTTTGGCGCAAAGCCGCTCTGGGATACCCAGCCCCAAGTCAGTTGGGCGATAGCTGATTCCGGCACTGAGTTCAATTTGCCTGTCTCTACGTACTACCCGATTTTCAATGCCAGTGATAACGCTACGTGGCAGCATGGCGCGCACTCGGTTACCTTTGGGTTCTCGTTCTATCGCGAGCAGGACCATTATTGGAATCCGCCTGACGGAATCCAAAATATTTCTCTTGGCCTCGTGAACGGCGACCCTGCCTTTGGTGCCTTTGAGAACTATTTCGCGAGCGCCTCCAGCACAGATCGGGGTGAGGCTGAAAACTTGTATGCAACCCTAATCGGCAGAGTTGCCAGTGTTGGCCCGATCGGCAGCGGGTTCCCATACCAACCTTCCACAGGCAGCTACGCGAACACACCCGGCACCGCTTACAACCTCGACGAACTTCAAAAATCCTGGGGCTTGTACGCGCAAGATTCGTTTCGCTTGAGACCAAGCTTGACCTTGAATTATGGGCTTCGCTGGGATTTCACAGGTGACGATCACGATCTTACGGCCGCCTACCACGGAGACAATGCCGCCGAAATGTTTGGCCCTTCGGGCGTGGGTAACCTATTCAAGCCCGGCACGCTGACGGGCATCGCGAACCCGCAATACATCGCCAGCAGCCACCAATATCACCCATGGAACGTTAGCCCTCAGCCAACCATTGGCCTTGCGTGGAACCCCAACTATTCAGAGGGCATCCTCGGAAGGCTCCTCGGCGGGGGCAATACGGTAATCCGCGCTGGGTTTGACATCAAGCGTTTCACGGAGCCCTACCAGTATTTCTGGAATAACGCTACGAATCGTGGCTTGGCATTCTTCCAGAATTTTTCTTATCAGGCATCCCCGGGAGGCGGTACGGGAACATTCGCTCCCGGCAGTCTCACGTATACGGGCGGTATCTATCCCCCCAGCGTGTTCTTGTTTTCTCCTCCTGCGTATGCCAGGTCGATTCCGCAGTCTGATTACACGTGGAGTTATTATTGGGGAGCCTCAGGATTCGACCCCAATATTCGCCAGCCTTACGTTCAAGAATGGAACCTCGGCATCCAGCGGCAGTTTGGCCGTAGCAATGTGCTCGAAGTGCGGTACATGGGTCACAGAAGCGTCCACCAGTGGATCTCCGTCAATACGAATGAGGTCAATATCTTTGAGAATGGATTCCTGAACGAATTCAAGAACGCCCAAACGAACATGGCTATTAACCAAGCGAACGGAATAAAGTCGTTCGCCGACAATGGCTTCCCCGGGCAGCAGCCGTTGCCGATCTTCGACGCCGCCTTTGCCGGCGAGCCATCAGGCGGCGCGGGCATACCGTTCAAGGACTACGGCCCTAAAGGCGGATTCTTCAATCGCGTTGCACAGGGGCAAGCAGGGTCGGCGGCTGGAATACTAGCGAAGCCGTTTGGTAGTGCGCCTTACATTTGCAACCTCGTAGGCTCGTCCATCAGCAACTGCGCCACGCAATACGGCTTCACTTCTCCTGGGGCCTATCCGCTTAACTTCTTCCAAACCAACCCGTACGCAGCTTCGTGCGGGGGTTGTTCGACTCAAAGCTTCATGACCGATGGCGGCTATGGTGACTACCATGCCCTCTTGGTGGACTTCCGCGAACGGCCGTGGCACGGGATGCAGTTGGATGTAAATTATACTTGGAGCCACACGCTGGGTTTGCAGCCGGACAATCAGTGGCTCGGCACGGTTCCCGAGTTCACCGTTCGCAATCTCCGGCTGGGATACGGTCCCACACTGTTTGATTTGCGGCACGTTATTCACGCCAGCGGTACGTATGACCTTCCCTTTGGGAACGGTAAGGCGTTCCTCAATCACACGGGCGCAATCAATCAGGTTGTCGGTGGTTGGACGATTGGAACAATCTTCACCTATGAAACCGGTTTCCCATTCCAGGTGACCGGAGGATACCGCACCTTCAACGATTACGGAGACTCGGGTGTACTGCTCAGTGGCCTTACGCGGTCACAGTTGCAGAGCGCCACAGGTGTGTATACGCCGCACATCTGCGGCTCAAGCGGTACCGACGCGTGCCCATTTAAGTGGGACTTCAACCCATCGATTTTGCGAGCCGCAAATGGCATTACTCCTCCAGCCAATTGCAACACTTTCCTGACGGGTGCATGCCAGAACACGGTTCCCGGAACATTTACCGGGGACCCGTGGTTATACGGGCCCCACCTGTGGGACGACGACTTGTCTGTCACGAAGCTATTCCCAATTACTGAGCGCGTCCACTTCATCTTCCAGGGCGAGTTCCTGAACGTGTTTAATCACCCGAATTGGGCTAACCCAGGATCGAACGGTGGAAGCACGAGGATCTCATCCGGCTCCTTTGGACAAGCCGGTCTGAGCAACATGAACGGCCCGCGTCAGATCGAATTTCGAGCGAGGCTCGACTTCTAGGCTCTTCGATTTTGTAAATCTGCTCGCTGTGCATTCACTGGCTGCTGATGATAGCATCCGGTGGATGCATGGGAGCTGTGGCTTTGTGAAACGCCGGCTTAACCGCATTAGAGTTCTTTTTCGCTGCTCGCGGCCTCAAAAGGTACAAACGTGAAAGCGAAGGCCCCTCACCCAACTTTTCGTCGTGGCTCGCGTTCCAAACATTTCGATAGTTTTTCTCCCATTCCACAATCATGACCTCTCTCTTGGCCCTGGCCATTCCGTCACGCCTGGTAAAACTCGCACCCGTTGATTTGATTATTATCGCTTTCTACTTTGCGCTCGTGTTGGCGATCGGCTTTTATTTGAAAAGACGTTCGGCCACCGGCGAGGATTTTTTTCTTGCCGGCCGCGAAATGACGGCATGGATCGCCGGCCTGAGTTTTCTCTCGGCCAATCTTGGCGCACTCGAGCTTATGGGCTGGGCAGCGTCTTCCTACGAATACGGCATCCTGGCCACGCACGCATATTGGATTGGCGCGATTCCCGCGATGTTGTTCCTCGGCGTCTTCATGATGCCGTTCTATTACATTTCAAAAACGCACTCGGTGCCGGGTTATCTGAAATTGCGCTTCGGCGAATCGAGCCGCAGCCTTGCCGCAATTTCGTTCGCCTTCATGACCGTGCTGATGAGCGGCATCAACATGTATGCGATGGCGCTCATCATGAAGGTGGTGTTGGGCTGGAACATGAATTTCAGCATCTGGGTTTCCGCCCTGACGGTTGCGATTTACGTGGCCCTCGGCGGATTGCGCTCGGCGATTTTCAATGAGGTGCTTCAGTTTGTGCTGATTTGGGCGGGCGCGCTGCTGATACCCATTCTGGGATTGATTGAAGCGGGCGGTTGGGGCCCGTTGAAAGCGCAAATCATTCACAACACATCGATCGAATATGTCCACCTG
>DATEHP010000365.1:0-8058 GCA_035279505.1 Candidatus Sulfotelmatobacter sp.
GTAATTCTTGACCTTGCCGTGCGAGAAGTATTCGTCGACTTCGCGAGGATGCACGCTGCCACGCTCAAGCACGAAATCCAGGAGCAGTTGAGCCTTCTTGCGCCGCGCCGCTGGCCAGGGCAACCGGTTCTCGGCTGGGACACGGCAATCCGCCCGCGGGTGCATTAGCGCCTGAAGTTCCCGCGTGACGAATCCGTAATTGATGAAAAAGTCTTCCTCGACGCCGAGCTTCGTGTATCGGCGCTCCAAATCGCCAGCGTTGTAGTCCTTGACGCGATGACGAAGGATGAGGTCCTGGGCCCTGGCGGGCGCGCGAATCGGGTCGGCCTGCAGAAACTGCATCCGATGCAGGGCGCGCTTCAAAGTGGTGGGGGGAAACAAGCTCTGCGACACCAGAAGCCGTCTCAAGTGGTCGGGCGTGATGGGCATCAAGAGATCTTACCGAACCCTGCATATCGGAAGCGCACGACTTGCGACGTCGTACCTGTTTCATCCGCCGCTACTGCATGAGAGCGGCATCGGGGCAGTGCTTCGCTGGTACTTCGAACGGGCTGGAGTAACGAACTCCTATGAAGAAGGACCCCCGCCCGCGGGAACTGCTAAAATCGGCACACTATGAGCCCCCAAGCCCCGTTTACCGATGTTCCAGACGCGATTGAAGAGATTCGTGCGGGACGCATGATCGTCGTCGTCGACGACGAGGACCGCGAGAACGAGGGCGACCTCACGCTTGCCGCCGAGAAGGTTACGCCGGAGGCCATCAACTTCATGGCGAAATTCGGGCGCGGGCTGATTTGCCTGGCAATGACGGAGGAGCGGCTCGAGCATCTGAATATCGGTCCGATGACCGCCGAGAATACTTCGCAATATGGAACGGCCTTCTGCGAAGCGATCGACGCGCGCCAGGGAGTTACTACTGGCATTTCCGCGTATGACCGCTCACGGACTATTCAGGTCGCGATCGATCCCGCGACGAAGCCATCGGATCTGGCTCGCCCCGGACACGTCTTCCCTCTTCGCGCGCGCAAAGGTGGGGTGCTGGTGCGCGCAGGACAGACCGAAGCCTCGGTCGATCTGGCGCGGCTCGCGGGCATGGTGCCGGCTGGAATCATCTGCGAAATCATGAAGGACGACGGAAGCATGGCGCGGGTACCGGACTTGATTGAGTTCTGCCGCGAGCACACCATGAAGATGCTGACCGTCGCCGAGCTCATCCGCTACCGCATGGCGCACGAGCGCTATGTGAATCGTGTCGGCGAGGCGCTTATCGATACGCGATTCGGCGAATTTCGCCTGATCGCGTACTCGAGCGAGGTGGATGGCGGTGAGTCGCACGTGGCGCTGGTTCGCGGCGATATTGAGCGCAGTGACCAGCCGGTGCTGGTCCGCATGCACGCCCACTGCCTCATGGGGGATGTCTTCGGTGCGACCGGTTGCGAATGCCATGCAACCCTCGAAGCCTCACTCCTCCGCATCTCGGTGGAAGGACTGGGCGCATTGATCTATTTGCATCAAACTTCGCAGGGATTCTCGATTGAAAAAATTGGCGAGCGAACCGCTTTGAGCTTCCACGGCGGGAGGGCCCTTACTTCTCTTTATGACAATAGCAAGCACATCCAGCGCGAGATCGGGATCGGGGCGCAGATTTTGTCGGATTTGAACCTACGGCGGATTCGACTACTCACCAACAGGCCGAAGAAAGTCGCGGCGCTGGAAGGCTTCGGAATCGAAATCGTTGAACAAGTACCCGTACAACTTGGCGACGCCAAAACGCAGAAGCGT
Source organism: Candidatus Sulfotelmatobacter sp. (assembly GCA_035279505.1). Taxonomy (GTDB): domain Bacteria; phylum Acidobacteriota; class Terriglobia; order Terriglobales; family Acidobacteriaceae; genus Sulfotelmatobacter. The sequence continues at coordinate 1,783 of DATEHP010000365.1, forward strand.
TAGCAATCCACTGCAATATTGGGGGACGTCATGGCAGCTCATTTTGCCTCTCTCGAAAATTTCGGATGGATATCCAGCGCGGTCATCCTGAGTGGGGCCGTTCTTCAGGCGGAGCGAAGGATCTCCCCTCTGGAGTGCATGCGGGGGAGATCCCTCGCCCCGCTGGGCAAAAGGCGGGGCTTCGGGATGACGCCTGTCTTCATTCTCGGTTGTGAGCAGTCCCGCTCATGACTACCTCCGTGGAGAAGAATCAGCGCAATATCCCGCCGGGGATGATCGATGACGCTCGCAAACATGTCTACGAAGCCGCGATTCGTACGCCGCTCGTGCGCCTGAATTACGACGGGCCTGCCGAGATTTACCTGAAGCTCGAGTGCCTGCAGCCGATTGGGTCGTTCAAGATACGCGGCGCCTACAATGCGGTGCGCCTGTTGCCGGAGGCAGAGCGACGTCGCGGGGTGTGGACGGTGAGTGCTGGCAATGCCGCTCAGGGAGTCGCGCTCGCCGCGCGCAAGGCCGGGGTCCCGTGCAGGGTGCTCGTAATCGATGCCGCTCCTGCAGCCAAGCTGGAGGCGGTACGCCGCCTCGGCGGCGAGATCGTGAAAGCTTCGTACGACGACTGCTGGAAGGCGCTGGCCGACCGCGCACATCCGGCGATGCAGGGTGCGTTCGTGCATCCATTTGAGGATGACGAATTTATCGCAGGTAACGCGTCAGCAGGGCTGGAGATTCTGGAAGACCTGCCTGATGTCGAAGCAATCGTGGCGTCGTTTGGCGGCGGAGGCTTGTCGTGCGGCATCGCGGCAGCCATGAAAGAGCGAGCGTCCAAAGTAAAGGTGTTTGCCGCGGAACCCGAAACTGCGGCGCCGCTGGCCTGGTCTCTAGCGGTCGGGTCACCGCAGACTTTTCCTACTTGGAAGGCGAGTTGGGTGGATGGCTGTGGAGGGAAATCGGTATTTCCCCGCATGTGGGATCTGGCGCATCACATGCTCGCCGGATGCATCGTAAGCACGCTCGATGAGGTGCGGCTGGCGATGAAAATTGTGGCCGAGCGGAATCATGTCATCAGCGAGGGAGCTGGAGCCTGTGCGGTCGCGGCTGGTCTGAGTGGGAAGTGTGGGGTGCGGAAGATCGTCTGCGTTGTGAGTGGCGGAAATATCGACCTGTCAGTGTTTGCGAAATTAATCAATGAGCCGTAGAGACGTTGCTGGCAACGTCTCTACGAGCGGCTCGCGAACTGATCAGAATTTCCAGAACCAGTACAACAGGAATCCGGAGATAGAAGAAAGAAGGGCTACGATTCCAAGAACCAGGAAGGCTGTCTTCATGAATCCCTGGTTCAGGTACAGTTGACCGGACCTATCGCTAATCGGATCTTTGGTGAGCGAGAGCCGAAGACAGACCACCCCCAGCACTAGTTGAGCGATGTACTGCGTGTAAATAGGCGGTCTGGGAAGAAACGGAAGATCAGCGAGAACTCGATACAGAACGAATCCTTTCGGCGCACCAACGGCTTACAACTTTAGAACGGCTTTCGGACCACGACTTCGCTCTCACGGATGAAAAACTGCGCCGAGCAACTCTCGGAGCCGCAGATAACCGGGAGCAGTCCGTTAATCTGTTTGCGGGTGATGAGGCCCAGCATGCCGCAGGATGGGCATGAGAGCACGGCCCAATAAGGATCTTCCTTTTCGCCGATCTCACCGGCATTTTCGAGCACAAAGACGGTACCAGGCTGCATCTGTTCCGGAATCCACTCGTTGAGGATATCCAGTTCACCGACCATGTGTTCCCTCCCTCGATTCGGTTTGTGCTCGACCCATAAGCCTTATGAAGCCTTTCTAGCACGCTTGAGGTAATCCCGCGAAGTTACTGAGGTACTTGCTTTTGCCGCTGTCACGCCGGCACGAACTTGGCGCACGGCATCGGTTAAACAGACGCCCAAGATGGGCTGATTGGAGTTCTTCAGGATGTCGACGATCTGCTTGGCGGAAGTCTCGAGATAAAGATGTTTGCCGTCAGTGAGGAGATGAATTTCCGAGGTGCGGTCGACAATTTCGGCCAGGCCTTTGCCGAATTCGCGGTCGAGAAAGCGGACGACCCTGCGTACTCCCTGTAGCGAAAATCCCTTACGGCGGAGTTGGCAGATGACAGCGATCTCGGTGAGTTGGTTCAGCGAGAAGAGGCGACGATGGCCTTGGCGCTCTGGCTTAACTACGCCGCGCTCGTCCCACCACTGCAACTGGCGCGCTGTGATGCTGGTGAGCGCGATGACTTCCCGGGATGTGAATCGATCCTGCATTCATCCTCAAACATGTTTGAAACAATTTCGATGCAAAATGTTTCACACATTTTAGGCATGGGAAGCTGTGGATCAAGCAAAGAAATGAAAAGGGTTAGTGACTAAGAGAGTTCCTGGGTGAGCGCCTCGGATCAGTAACGGGGTAACGTTTAGAGCGGTAGGGCGGACGACTATGATTCTTGGACAAGGTCTGGTTGCGACTGAATGAGAATGAACTCGTGCGGCGGCGTCCGGACTGGCCAGATGTGAAAATCGCTCTGGCAGAAGTGCGTCGACTGCGCGAGCGTCGCGGATGGCTGGTGGTCGAGACTGGGGACCCCGCGAGAAGGATTTATATTCCAACTGACGTTCGTCAATACGCAACGTTGAAACAAGAACTCGTGAAGCATTGCCCGGCAACAGTACTGAGCCTATTGACTACGAGTGGTATGCTCCCCCGCCGACGAAGTGGACCATCTCCAATTTGTCGCCCTCATTCAGTGTGGTCTCGGCCCAGCGGTCGCGCGGGACGATTTCTCGATTCATCTCCACGGCGACACGGTCGGCCTTCATACCCAGGGCTTCGACAAGCGTGGCGAGGGTGAACGGAGTTGGAGAGTCCGCGAATTCCCTTTCTTCGCCATTGATGTGGATCTTCATGAAATATGAGCTGCAGTTTTTTTCGCCCCTCCGGGGCTTGCGGTTATTGTTGGGGTCCGGTCCCACGGCTTACGCCGTGGGCAGTATTCTTTCGCCGCTTCGCGGCTGCGGCACGTAGTGGAACACTCGGCATCGATTCTATGACAGCTTGCGACACGCTCCCCTTCGCTTCGCTCAGGTTCTCGGGGCGGACGAGGGCGTCCGCCCCTACACAGTCTTACTCGGCTTTTCGGAGGACGAATTTTCTGGTGGCCGTGCGGCCTTCGAAATTGGCCTGGACCAGCAGGGATGAGTCCGGCAGGGTGGCTTCCTCAACTTCAATCTTGATTTCTGCGGCGCCTCCGGAATCGGCGACTGCTTGCGTGTAGAACGGGGCGGCGCCGGGTCGCGCGAAGCGGAAGGTCAGGCGTGCCCCCGAGGCGGCCGTGCCTCCTTCCGTTACGCGCAATTGCATCGTGAGATTGCGGTTGGCGAGGACTGAATCCGCGTTGAGCCATTGGACTTCGAGTTCTTTTACGGTAGCGAGTCCTTCGGGTTCGGGGTGATCAAGAACGTTGTCGAGTTTCCCTTCCCGAATGGCGTCGAGCACGAGACGGTGTTGCTCGCGGAGTTGTTGCTCTTTCTGCGAGTCGCCAAACCCGGCTTCCGATGCCTTCTTCGCATAGGAAGTAGCTCTCTTGCCGATGCAGCGGCCGCGCACAAAGATCTGCGTCTGGAGAAGGAGTTCACCTTCACGCGCTTCGCTCTGCACGTGATAGATCGTGTCGCCGTGCTTGACGTCGGTATTGAAGCCAAAAATCATAAGGGATTGGGTAATTTGGTAATTTTGTAATTGGGGAATTGAGAAACCTTCTGCCTTCCGCTTCGAATTGCGTTCGCGCAGATTTTCAATTTCTCAATTACCAAATTACACAATCACACAATTTCCTAAAATTGCCGGGCTTCGCTTGACACTCGCGCTTGTAAGCCCATAATCTAGAACGTTTAAGCGATCACTGGCGCGAATTATATATACCTCCTCCTATGCCCGACAATTACTTCGCTCGCTACCTCCCGTTTCTCATCCATATTCTTATGGCTGGCGGGATTGCGGGCGCGATTGTGCTGCTTTCCTGGCTGATCGGGCAGCGTAAGCCTACCCGCGCCAAAATGTCACCCTACGAATGCGGCATGACCCCGATCGGGGACTCCCGGCAGCGCTTCTCCGTGAAGTTCTATCTGGTCGCTATGCTGTTCATTCTGTTCGACGTTGAGGCGGTCTTCATCTATCCGTGGGCGGTAATTCTGAAAAAACTCAAGGCGGATGGACAAGGCATGTTCGGGCTGTGGGAGATGCTGGTGTATATCGGAATCTTCCTGGTCGGCTTCTTTTACGTCTGGAAGAAGGGCGTCCTAGACTGGGGTGAGACCGCCGAGGAAAGGAAGACGCGCTGATGCCGCTGGCACCCGCCATCACTGACATCGCAGAACTCAAGAACCATCCAGCGATCGCGCGCCTGTTGGGGTGGAAGGAATCCGCGATTCAGAGCGTGAAGTTCGATCGCGATGAGATGACGATTTATGTCGATCGGTCGGATATACGCGAAGCTTGTTCGCTGCTGAAAGACGATGCGGCGTGCGCGTTCGATTTCCTTTCGGATGTTACGTGCGTGGACTGGTATCCGTCGGAACCGCGATTCGAAGTCGTCTATCATCTGTTATCAATCTCTAAGAAAGAGCGGGTTCGGCTCAAGGTTCGCTTGAACAGTTCAAGTTCGACAGTTGATTCGATTACACCTGTCTGGCCGGGCGCGAACTACTTCGAGCGCGAAATCTACGATCTGTTTGGGGTTCGTTTCGCCGGGCATCCTTATCTGCGGCGCATCATGATGCCCGAAGACTGGGAAGGCCACCCTCTCCGCAAAGACTATCCGGTGGAGGGCTACCGCTAGATGGCCCACCTGAACCCCACGCCAGTGCTGGAGCCCGGACAGGATCGAACGATGATCCTGAACATGGGGCCGCAGCATCCGTCGACCCACGGCGTGCTGCGAGTGATGCTGGAAATCGACGGCGAAACCATTGTGCGCCTCATGCCGGACATCGGCTACCTCCACACGGGCATTGAGAAGACTTGCGAGGCGAAGTTCTATCAGCAGGTGGTGCCGCTCACTGATCGCATCGATTACCTCTGCCCCCTGACCAACAATCTCTGCTATGTGCTGGCAGTCGAGAAACTGCTGGGGCTGGAGATCCCGCCGAAGGCGCAGTGGCTGCGGGTATTGCTCAATGAACTGACGCGCATCAACTCGCACCTGGTATGGCTGGGTACGCATGCCCTGGACCTCGGGGCCATGACGGTCTTCCTGTATTGTTTCCGCGAGCGCGAAGAAATCCTGAAGATCTTCGAGATGGTCAGCGGGCAGCGGATGATGACCTCGTATTTCCGCGTGGGCGGGATTGCGCTGGAGCCGCCGCTGGGGTTCTTTGACAGAGTGCGAGATTTCGCTGGCTATTTCCCGGAGAAGGTCGACGAGTACGAGAACCTACTGACGGGAAATCCGATCTGGCTCATGCGGACCAAGGGCGTCGCACGCATGACGTCCGAAGACGCGATTGCGCTGGGCGCGACCGGGCCGACGCTGCGCGGGAGCGGGATTGACATCGACCTGCGGCGCGACATGCCGTATTCGAGCTACGAAAAGTTTCAGTTCCGGGTGCCGGTATCGCAGGAAGGCGATGTGTTTGCCCGGTACATGTGCCGGGTGCAGGAATTGCGCGAGTCGACTGGGATCGTGCGACAGGCGCTGGACGGCATGCCGGAGGGGCCGATCAAAGCAGACGCTCCCGGCGTGGTGCTTCCCGATCGCGAGAAGATGAAGACTCAGATGGAGTCTCTCATCTATCACTTTAAGATCATTACGGAAGGCTTTGCGGTGCCGGCAGGCGAGGTTTACCAGGCAGTCGAGTCTCCGCGGGGAGAGATGGGCTACTACATCGTGAGCGATGGCACGGCGAAGCCATACCGAGTGCATATGAGGTCAGCCTGCTTCGCGAACCTGCAGACGCTATCGAAGATGTGTGAAGGACACCTATTGGCGGATGTGGTGGCGGCGATTGGGAGCATTGACATTGTGCTGGGGGAGATCGATCGGTGAGGAAATTTTGTAATTGGGTAATTTTGTAATTCGGTAATTTGAAATTCGAAGCGCAGCGCCGTTGGATTTTCAATTACCAAATTACCCGATTACAAAATTACCAAATTGTTTATGAAGTTTTCTGACGAATTCGAAGCGCGGTTTGCCGAGATGGTGCCGCATTATCCGACCAAACGGTCGGCGCTGGTGCCCACTTTG